>DASCNB010000255.1:0-29528 GCA_036011265.1 Nitrospinota bacterium
TTTTTTTAGTTTCTTTTTTAATCTTTGTTCCTAATGAGGTAAGCAGGCGACAGAAGGTGTCTATATCTCTTAATCCGGGAACATTGCGAATAATATTTTTTTTATCAGTTAAAATCGTAGCTGCAAGGATAGGCAGAGCGGCATTTTTTGAACCACTTATTCTAACTTTCCCTTTCAAACGCTTCCCTCCTCGAATTATAATTTGTTGCATTGCGTTTTATCCTTAAAAAATTGAAATAATTTTTATTACCGCAAAAAACTTAAAAACCGCAGAGTAGCAGGGCCACAAGGAAAATGACAACCCCCTGTATCCCCCTTTCTCAAGGGGGAATTTTGGAAGATAATTCCCTCTACCATGTCCCACCGGGACAAGGTGTGTTAAAAAACTTTGCTTAGCCTTACATGAGACGCTGTAAAAAGAACTAAACAGCGCCTAAAAAAAAATTATACATTTACTGTTTAGAGGGTTTTTTATCCCTACCCCCTGACAACTGATCCCTGACCCTTAATTTATTGATTGCTTCCTGCATATCATCAGGCAACCGTGAGTCAAACTCAAGATATTTATCTGTTTTCGGGTGATGAAATCCTAAAAGAGCGGCGTGCAAAGCTTGTCGTTTAATAATAGATCCTGCAGAACGGACCTTTTTCCCTCCATATACCTTATCTCCTAATACAGGATAGCCGATTGAAGATAAGTGAACTCTAATTTGATGGGTCCTGCCTGTTTTTAAAACTACTTCTATAAGGCTTGCGTTAGAAAACCTTTCTAATACTTTAAATTTAGAAACAGACTCCCTCCCCTTCTTCGTGATCGTGGACATTTTTTTTCGATCTTTTGCGTGCCGTCCGATTTCTTTATCAATCGTCCCGGAATTTTCTTTCATAACTCCATCTACAATAGCAATATATTTTCTTACAATAGTTCTTTCCTGCAATTGTTTAGTAAGCATCTGATGGCTACGGTCATCTTTAGCCACCATTAAAAGCCCTGAAGTGTCTTTGTCTAAACGATGAACAATTCCCGGTCTTTCCACACCTCCTATACCGGAAAGGTCTTTGCAATGATAAAGAAGTGCGTTGACCATGGTTCGAGAAAAATTTCCAGCGGCAGGATGCACCACCATTCCATGAGGCTTATTAATCACAATTAAAGACTCGTCTTCATAAACAACATCAAGAGGAATATTCTCCGCTTCCACATTCAGCTTTCTTGCGGACGGTATAACAACTTTAATCTGTTCACCATTCTTGACCCTGTATTTTGCTTTCAGAGGATGCGTTCCGGAAAAGACAAACCCTATATCAATAATCCTTTTTATCTGTGACCTGGAAAATCCAATATTCTTTTGTGATAAAAAAAGATCTACTCGAGCATCCTTTTCTTTTTCGCGCACTTTAAATTTCATAATTCTCTCTTTTGTCATGTTATTTCGAGCAGCCGTTATTAGCATTTGGGTTTACTGCTATATTCTAATATAATATACCTGATTATATAAATTTTTGTTAGGTGAAGCATTGAACGAAGATTCTCTAAAAAAACTTCTCAACAGCCTCCATAACGGAAAGATCACTCCGGATAAGGCATTAGAACGACTGAAAAAATTACCTTATGAAGATTTGGGCTTTGCCAGGATAGATCATCACCGTAATTTAAGAAAAGGATTTCCTGAAGTCATATACTGTGAAGGAAAATCCATATCGCAAATTACATCCATTGCTAAAAAGATTTTAGCTGCGGGAGATACCCTCTTAGCCACACGGGCTAACAAGGAAATTTATAAAAAAATTAAAAAGATAAATTCCAGGACTCAATACAATGAACTTGCGCGTACCATAGTAGTCCCCGATAAAAAAAAGAAACAAAAAAAAGGCAAGGTTTTAGTCTTGTCTGCCGGTACTTCCGACATTCCTGTGGCCGAAGAAGCGGTTGTTACCGCTGATATCCTAGGAAGCAATGTAGAGAAGATATATGACGTGGGGGTGGCAGGTATTCATAGAGTTCTTGATAAAAAGGAAAATTTGTTTTCCGCTAACGTTATTGTTGTCGTCGCTGGAATGGATGGCGCTTTAGCCAGTGTTGTCGGTGGGTTAGTGGAAAAACCTGTTGTCGCGGTACCTACCAGCGTTGGATATGGCGCCAGCTTTCAAGGCGTCGCCGCTCTGTTAACCATGCTGAACAGTTGCGCTACCGGTGTGGCAGTTGTCAATATAGACAATGGTTTTGGTGCCGGATATTTCGCTCATAAGATCAACTTTCTGTCTTCATAAATTGTCTTTATAAACTACTAATAAACGCTTTTTAAATAAAACTGAGTTTAGCTCTACAAAGTTTTTTAACACACTATTCCCAAGGTTGAAAGCACTAAAATACACCTGCCCGCTTTATTCTTAATGGCTTTACTATAGATCGGGGGTAAGTCAATTTTCTATGGAATATATTTAATTGCAGGAAGAATAGTAGTAGGCTATCATTTGGATTGATATTAATAACTAATACATTTTATTAATTGTGTACCGTTTCATAAACTTTCTCAATAATCGAGTTTCCCCGTATAGGTTTTCGTAAGTAACAACAATGGTTTTGTTTGCAAAAATCGTTAATTTGCTGATTAATATCTCCTGTCAGCAGAATAAATTTTTTCAGGTAGGCAGGTTTATTATTTTTCAACCACTCTCCTAATTCTAATCCGCTGCACACCGGCATCCTTGCATCGGATATAATCACATCTACTTCTTCTCCTTTTAGAATTTCAATAGCTTTCTTTCCATTTTCTGCGAGGAAAACTTGAGCGCCTCTTTTTGTTAACAGTTTCTCAAGAAAATCACGAATAATTTCTTCATCATCAACGAGAAGTATCTTAATATTTTCAGGCAGGGTTATTTTCGTTTTTTCATCTTTATTTCCCGTTGTTATTTTATCTGTTACCGGCAAGCTCATATTAAACCTAACACCAGAGTTTTCAATATTCTCTGCTTCCATTTTCCCGCCATGTTCTTTCATAATTCCTAAAGATACATAAAGACCAAGACCCGTGCCTTTACCAACCTCTTTAGTTGAAAAAAATGGATCAAATAGTTTATTAAGCTCAACTTCAGGAATCAATGGACCATCGTTTTCAATAATAATTTTAATTTCATCATTTTTTCTATTGGTTTTAATTCTAATCTCTCCCTTAATATTTGCATTTGCCATTGCGTGAAAAGCATTTTGCAAAACATTCATGAAAACCTGCTGAAGCTTATTAACATCAGCAAGTACTGGAGGAAGATTTTCAGCAAAATCCCTAATAACCGTAACATCGCCTGATTCAAAATGGTATTCATGCAGCGTTAATGTGGTTTCCAAAACATCGTTAATATTTGCTGCTAACTTTCTTTCTTTATTTTCTCTTGAATATTTAAGCAGGTTTTTTACAATTTTGGAAACGCGTTGTGATTGAGTCTTAATTATCTCTAAACGTTCTTTGCCATCGACAGATATATTTTTCTCATCAATTAGCATTTCCGAATAACCCAATACAGCAGTAAGGGGGTTATTAATTTCATGAGCGACACCAGAAATAAACGTCCCTATCGAAGATAGTTTTTCTGATTGAAATAACTGTTGCTGCAATTTCTTTTTCTCTGTGACATCTTCCTTAATTGCCACAAAATTTGATATATTGCCATCATTGTCGAAAACTGGTGAGATTGACATTCTCTCTTGGTAGGTTTCACCGGATTTCTTTTTGTTAGTAAGTTCCCCCTGCCATATTTTACCGGACTTAATTGTGTCCCACATGTCCTTATAGAAAGTCTTATCGTGAGAACCGGACTTCACTATATTCATATTTTCTCCCATAGATTCAGAATTGCTGTACCCCGAAATTTTCTCAAAGGCGGGATTCACATATTCTATGCTCCCATCTAAATCTGTAATAACTACACTTTCTGCCGAGCATTCTATTGCATTGGTGAGCTTTTTAAGTGAGTCCTCTACCTTCCTTCGTTCGCTGATCTCCATCCGGAGGGTACGAGCGGCATGCCTTAGCCTCAACATGATATACCCGATGCAGGCCAGTGATACCACGGAAAACAGATAGAGGTATCTGCGGAAGAGATTGGTAAGGCGTAAGGTCTCTTCGTGGTGCATCAGGTAGGTTTGAAAAAGTTCATCGATGTATTGCGCGCTTGGCATGGAAATTATTTCTTTGACCAGTGCATCCACGCTCCCTCTCAGTTTAAGGATAGTCCGAGCATGGGAAACTATGCTATCTATATCATGTTTGGCAACAGGGGGTAATTGGTCTTCCTTTTTTAAAAGCTCCTTTATCTCTGCGAGAATATTCAACCTGAACTTTTCGCTTGAGAAGAGGGCATAGCTTAGAATATCGTTTAAGATGTCTTGAAGGAGAGGTGTCAGACCGCTGTGCTTATCTTTTTCTGAAGTAAAAGCTGTAAGCTTTTCAATTGCTAAAGGGAAGTAGGTTAGAGAATTTTTGTAGATGGCATTATCTGACTTGAAATAGTCAATTAGCACCTCCTTTCTCATCAGAGCATCTGTATAAACCTCAAATTTCCGGTCTATCTCCTTTTTCCCCTTACCACTGATGGCGTAAGCGCCTTCCACTAAACTATGCTGCAGTCTTTTAATCTCTTTCAGGGTGCTGACCAGCGTATCGTAATGGAGGAGAAAACCTCTGCTACTCTTAAGAATATCCTGGCTCAGGGTTGCATCCAGTTCTCTTAGTTTGGTTAAATTAATTGTAACCTGAATGTGCCTTTCAAGGTCCAATGCTCTCGTCTTAACGATGAGAAAGGTCAAGAGAATAATCAGGCTTAGGCCCGCAAAAGTATACTTAAGTTGTGAGAAGGTCATAAGGATTTTTCATTATATTCACCGGTAAGGGTGTTCAGGAATTTAACGATTAGTTCGGCCTCTTTTTCCGTGATAATACGTCCCAATTGATATTTTGCCATGGTATGGACCGCATCCTTCAAGGTTTTTGCATCGCCATCGTGAAAGTAGGGCGCAGTGAGGGCAACATTACGAAGGCTGGGGACCTTGAACAGAAAGCGGTCGCGCTCAATACCTGTAACGTTAAACCGTCCATGATCAGTCTTTGTAATATTGCCGCGATCAGCAAAGTAATCACCCATCACCCCGAAGGTCTGAAACATATTCCCACCGATGGTCATCCCCTGATGGCAGGAGACACATCCGAATCTTTTAAAGAGACGATAACCATCCTTTTCTTCTTCTGTAATGGCCTTTCTGTCACCACGAAGAAACTTATCAAAACGGGAGTTGGGGGTTATTAGTGAACGCTCATAGACTGCGATGGCATCTTGAACATTATGATTTTGAATGCCATCAGGGTAGAGGTTGGCAAACATAGCAACATACTCCGGGTCTTGTGAGAGCCTATCAATGACCTCTTCCCAACTGGAGCCCATCGAGGAACCTCGAATAGATTTTTTAACCTGGTTCTCCAATGTATCAGTTCTGCCATCCCAGTGAAATTTGAAGTGCAGGCTGATGTTAAATACGGTTGGTGTATTTCTGGACGTTGTGTATCCCTTTACGCCTTTGGAACGGATTAACCCATCTGCAAAACCCTTCTTCTGAATGTGGCATAGTGAACAGGAGACTTTGTTGTCGCCGGACAGCCGAGTATCATGAAAGAGCTTTTTGCCCAGTTGGACCTTCTCCTTGTCCAGATCAATTTGCAGCGGCAGAGGTAGGATTGGTCCATTAGAATCACTAACGCCAGCCGTTTCAGCAGGAAATAACGACTTTTGCTGCCGCTTGGGCTCAATTGTGTATAACAACCAGGGCAGGAAAAGCAGAAAGCAGAGAGCAATGATTGTTAGCAGTTTAATAAAATGTCTTCCCATCTAGCTACTCCAGTGTCAATTTATTTAAGGAACCTCTAAAAAAAGAGAGAGTTGTTATTTAAATAAGAATCTTTCCTTAAACTTTTTTAATGATCTAAATTTAAAATATATTTTTGTTTTCGAAGCTAATAAAATAGCTATAATAAATCCTTTTTTTATGAATTATTATAAGCTTAAGATTTATATGTAACGTTTTACTATGTTGCTAAAAGCATTTTTCTTTTTTTAAAAAGATTTCTCAATCCGAATAACAAATAAAGTTGAGAGAGGTCCTTATTGATTCCCCTGTATCGGGTTTTGGTATACTTCCACTGGCATTTTATAATTTGAAAAGGATGTTTTACTTTAGCTCTGACAGAAGAAAGTTTTTTATTTTTCATGTTTTGGGGTGAGGATAATTGTTTTCCTCTTTTGGCTTTATCTAAAACACCCCAGAAGATAGAGTTTTTTCGACATTGTTTTTTTCGATTTGTATCAAAATAGCCTTTATCTGCAAAAATAGTTTTTTTCTTACCCGTGAAGGAGATTGTCAAATTGAGTAATATCATGATCCTTGGCAGTGGTTACGTGAGAGACGGGACAATGGTTTTGGCACGGGATACTTCGCTCATAAAATTAATATCCTGTCTTCTTGAACTCCACCTAAGACAACGTGATTAGTAGAGTATATTTTTTTTAAGTTCACTAGCTAACCACGCAGCAAGCTGCGTGGAATACGCTCGCGAAACACTTTCATGCTCTTTATCTTTGATCAGTTGAGGGAAGAATAACTTTAACAGGTTCTATAATTTCCATTACACTAGAAAAGTTTATTATACGGTTAAGTAAAAGCACGTCAATCACTGTTCCTTTAGAGCAGATAAATTGCCCGGATGCTGCTGTAAGATTTTCCACAAAAACCATACCAACCGATAGCTCCTCTATTTTAAGAGAACGGGTTTTCTGTGCCGGTTTCTCTAAAACAAGTGAGGAAAGTGCATCAAGAATAAACTGGTTGTAATATTTTCCTTTATCACGCAACCTCTTATAGGCTTCTGCCGGTTCTAGTCCTGATGAAACAAAAGCATCAAAATCTTTTGCAACACTGAGAATCTGAACCCCGAACGGAACATCAACCTCACTATGGCAAGAAGTGCTTGCTTCTTGATCAAAATCAAAATGTTTATTTTGATTTGCAATGATTTTAGCAACTTTTTCAAGATGGGGTAAATTTACAATGAGATCATGCCCTATTTTAGGATGTTCGGAAAAAATCTCCTCTTCTTTCGGTAGCAAATCCAATCCATGGGATAATTTATCGAGAATTGCCGGTGGTACAGTAATACACCCCAGCGGAGAAAACATTGCGGAGAGTTCCAGTTCCCATATTTTTTTAACCTTCATCTCTTTAGCGATCCGACCTACCAAGAGGCGCTCACGGGATGCTTGTCCAAAGGCCTCCGGGCTTAGAATGGAAAGAATGTCCGTAAGAACCTTAACGCTGCCACGAAGGGTTTTATCGAGAAATTCCCGCTCAGTTTTAATAAGGCGGTATTTTTCCAAGCAGGCGCCGATCCTTGCTTTAAGCAGGGTCGGGTTGAAGGGTTTGGTCAAATAATCATCCGCCCCTTTTTCAATGCACCGCACAACACTCTTTATTTCATCAACGGCTGAGATCATGATGACTGGAATGTGACGTAGGGAGCTATTGTCTTTCAGGTTATTCAAAACCTCGAATCCATCCATTTCCGGCATAAGAATATCGAGCAGGATAATATCCGGACATTGCTCTTTCAAAAGAGCTAGAGCAGTAAGCCCGTTTTCTGCAGTAAGAGGGACATGTCCTAAATCAACAACCAGGTCTTGAAGGAGATCGCGGTTAATTTTTTGATCGTCAACGATAAGAATGTTTGCCATATAAGAGATATAAGTTAAGAATGAAGATTATTAGTGTAATTTCCTTTTGTTCTTTGTACCATCTGTGAATGCATAACCTATAAAGAAAATCCCTAAGAAGCTAAAGAAACGTCCATGCATACCTTTTTCACTTGTATGAGGTCTGTATAACCCTTAAAAATCTTCCTTATACCGTCCTGGTAAATGGTCGTCATTCCATCCTTTTTTGCCTGTTTCGTAATTTCTTCTATGGGCGCTTTCTTCTGAACAAGGTGCTTTATCGCATCGGTTCCAACCAGGACTTCATGCAGTCCGGTTCTCCCCTTATAACCTGTGTCCAGGCATTTTTCACACCCGGTTGCTTTGCAGAGAAGCAGTTGGCTATTATACTCGATACCAAGTTTAGCAAAATCATCTCCTCCAAATTGTCCAACCAGATATTCAAATTCTTCTTTATCAGGATGATACTCTTCTTTACAAGCGCTGCATAAGTTTCGTACCAGGCGTTGGGCAAGAACCCCTAAAAGCGCGTCGGCAAAACTAAAGGGGTCTAACCCAATATCAATGAGGCGCGTAACAGTTTCAGGGGCACTATTGGTATGCAAGGTGCTGAAAACAAGATGACCTGTTAGTGATGCTTCAATTGCTATAGAACTGGTTTCAAAATCTCTCATTTCACCAACCATTATTACATCCGGGTCCGCTCTCAGGAATGAGCGCATGGCGCGAGCAAACGTAAAATCAATTTTTGATTTTATCTCAACCTGACGAAGGC
Organism: Nitrospinota bacterium; assembly: GCA_036011265.1. Taxonomy (GTDB): domain Bacteria; phylum Nitrospinota; class Nitrospinia; order CAJXCL01; family CAJXCL01; genus CAJXCL01. The sequence goes on from DASCNB010000255.1 coordinate 8,531, forward strand.
CTTTTTGAGTTATTTCAACAGGATCCTCAGCAGTCCATATTTTCTTTTCAGGGGTATTAATATGACCCAGCGCGGAATGAAGAGTCGTTGTTTTACCAGAACCTGTTGGACCTACGACAAGAATAATCCCATAAGGTTTGGAAATCATTTTCCCAAAGCTTTTTTTATTCCAATCGTAGAGATTCAGTTCCTCAAGAGGAAAGAGTGAACTGGTCGCTAGTATCCGCATTACTGCATCTTCAGCGCCTACTGTCGGGAGCGTTGCGACGCGAAGTTCAATTGGCTTTTTGTTGTAAAAGAATACGATTTTACCGTCCTGGGGAAGCCTTTTTTCCGCGATATCCAGGTTGGCCATAATTTTAATCCGCGATAATATGGCACTACCGTACCTGATTGGCAGTTCACAATAATTGATGCATGAACCATCAATCCTGAATCGAACAAAAACAGTTTTATTGACTTTATCCGGTTCGACGTGGATGTCCGAAGCCCCATCTTTATAAGCGTCAATAATAATCATATCTACAAGACGGATAAGAGCGTTTGAAGTTTCTTTTACATCTTGTTTTGTTTTTATGACTGTTTCCTCTTCCGGTTCCTCTACAACCTCTTTACCTAATGCCGTCATAATGGAATTCAGCATACCGCTTTTCGTGTGATACCCCCGTTCAACTAAATCAATATATTTTAAAATATCTTCCTTCAAAGCGATCTGAAAAGAAAATTCCTTGCCTTTCAATAATCTTTCTATTTCCCCCGTTTTCAGGTCATTAGGATTGTCAGTCAATATGGTCAGTTTCCCGTTGGAAGCGGCAATAGGGATCCACACCATTTTTCTCATGTAAACCAGACTGAGTCCTTCAAATAATTCATCCTGAAGTCTTACGGTATCGTCATATTCGACAAACTTACATCCGTAAAATTGACCAAGGCACATGCCCAAGTCCGTTTTGGAAACCTTATAAATTTCCATAAGGACCGATTCTATATCTGTTTTCTTTTGTCTTGCATGGAGCGTGGCTTTTTTCAGTTCTTCTTCTTTAATTAAATTCTGAATAATAAGCTGGTTGAAACGGGCATGAGGGTTTTTGGCGTTGTTGCGGAAGGCAATTCCAAGGGTAGAGGCAATTTCCTGAATTGTTTTCTCATCTTCATTGGCAAATGCTTTCCCGCCAATTTTATTAATTATTTGAATAACGCCGAAAATTCTGTCCTTAAAGCAGATTGGAGCGCAGAGGACTTGTTTGGTGCTAAATCCCGATTCTTCCAGCAAATTTCTATCCCATTTTTTATTGAATTTCAGGTTAGGACCAATTTTTTTCAGTTCCGTCTCATCATAAACATCCTGGATATTCAATACCTTCAAATTATAAGCCGCATAACCCGCTATACTGGCATTAGATATGGGCACTCTTACTTCCTTGATTTCTCCGGCGTCAAGGATTTTAGAAAAAAGTTCCTGCATTACCGGATCAACAGCGTAAATGGTAACTTTTTCCGCTTTAAAAAGGGGCGCGATATCGTTTTTTAGATCAACAATGATTTTATCAATATTGCTTGTGGAGTTAATTTTGTTGGTTACTTCTTTGAGTTTTTCATTTGATATTTTTGAGTCCAACGATAAGGACGCCAATTGTTTTTTTCTTATCAAAAACCGGAATTGAAATTTGGACAGAATTAGTTTGAGTACTTTCATCAAAGGATAAGGGACCAACGTAAGTTTGCCCCTTTCCTGAATTATAACTTTTTGAGATTTTTTTTTCCTCACCTTGCCAGTAGTTAGTCGTCTTAGGATATTCTGCTACGACAGCTCCTTTTTCATCACAAAGGAAGGCCTCCACATAAAGTTTCGGATTTTGGGATATATGATTGTATAACAGCTTGCCTGCTCTATTTTTTTGAAGGCTTATCGCAAAATCATTATTTTCCCCGGCAAGCCATTGTTTTTCAATTTTCATTATTTCTTCCAAAGGTACTTTTTTTTGATTTTGCTTTATGACGGAGTTAATAAGGACGGGATTTTGGACCCACCTACTTACGATTCGTATATGCGTGTTTATGATGGAAGACATACGCATACTTATTTGCCTATCCTCCTTCCACAATTCAGATTGAGCAAATAGGGCATTATTAAAACAACAGAAAAAAATAAATACTGTGAAAAATAGTGCTTTCATTCTTCCGACTTTAATATTTTTTCTTTTAGTTTTCATGAACTTTCTTATCTAATCCGATATTTCTCATTTAGATGGACCTAAAACACATTTTTTATAATCATACTCAGAATGAATGTTTTTGGTCAAGAAAAATGAAGGACAAACATATTTCAACAAATTTAAAAAGAAATCGGGGCAGGATAAAAACAGAACGTAAATATCAATGTTGCATTTGGTGTATATTTATATCCATTTGACGCGCACGAGATGCTTTATCTGTTTAAATTCCTGATCACCGGTATAAATAAGAGCGTTTAGCTTCCGGGCAGTAGATATTACAAAAGCATCCGCATAGGAAAGAGAAAAAGCGGCTTTGATTTTCGCTGCTTCAATGACATCCTGAAAACTATTATTGGTTAACTCTATTGATAAAGTTTGAAGGGTTAAAAGAAATTTCTCTGCCGCTGCTTTTGATCTGGTTTTGTGAATAATGTAATAACATTCACCAACATTTATTTCGTTTAAATACAGTTTTATTTGCTGCCTGCCGGCCTGGCGAAAAAGCTTTTTTATTGCATCGTACCCTGGTTCCTGGTTGAGGAAGGCTAATATCGCATAAGAATCCAATACCGCGTCATTTTTCAATCTTTCTATCCTCTTTCCTGCTTTTGAGAAGGGCTTTTGTAAGTGACGATCCATCCTTAAACATGCCGCAGGCAGCTTCCACCGGATCGTCCGGCAGGGGTTCAAGAACTATCTGCCCATCCTTTTCAAAAACATTTATCAGTTTACCCGTTACAACATTAAACTTACGCCTGATATTTTTAGGAATAACGACCTGACCTTTTGGGGATGTTTTTACGATAACCATTTTAGTTTAACTAATTTTATTCAGTTTAACCTATAAAATATAGTATATACAGCCCATATTATTTGTCAAGACAAATGCTTGCTGCATCAAGCTGAACTCAAAACCAAGATTAGCTTCATAGCTCTGCGAAGTTTTTTAACACACCCCGTCCCGGTGGGACACCCCTCTTCTTAGAGGGGAATTCTCTCCCCAAATTTCCCCCTCAGAAAACTTGTCCTGAGAGAAGTCGAAGGAACTGGATACAGGGGGTTGTAATTTTTATTCTCCATGCTATCTCAGCACTGCAAACTTGTAGAAGTGCGTTATTTTAGGCGCTGTTTAGTTCTTGTTTTCTACTGTGCCTTATACAAAGTACAGCGCCTTATGCAAGGCTCGGTAAAGTTTTTGTTGGGCATCGGGCGGTAGCCCTTTTATTTTCGGCAAAGCTGAGCTTAGCTCTGCCATCCCTGCTCTCAACCCTTTGGGCGGCCTTCCAATGGAATCCGTCCAATTCGGCTTTCCTTGCCGAATTGTGGTGGCGGCCCTGCCATTCTATTTCTTTACATCCCAGATACCGTCTTCTAACTGGATTTTCTCTCCCTTTTTCGCGTTATCACGATTCAGGCTGGCGAATATTTTCTGAACATCCGGAAGGTCATTCTCATTAAGGTTTTCACTAATCATAACAATCCGTTTCATGATTGTTCGTCGGTCATTATTCTCTTCCTTTATAATCGCTTTTACGAAAAGTTCAAATTGCGGTTCTTTTCTTGTTTTGTCAATTTCAAAAAAAGAAAGAAACCCGTCATTATTTTCTCCGGCACATCCGATCAGTTTGAAATTTTCAATATCATCCTTATTGAACTCCATTCTCTGCCTTGCCCGGATAGCTTCCTTCTTGTGCCTGGGTATCGGGTCAACTTCCTTTAATTTTCCAGTTTCATCTATGGAGCGGACAGAAGCCAAAAGCATCATATCTTTCCCAATATTCTCATAAGTTCCGAGGACCTGATTTTCAAGGGCTGTTCTCTGATCAATTATGGTAACATTCACCCCGACCAGTTCTTTCGCGCACGCGGAAAGAAAAAACAGGGAGATAAACAGGAATGTATAGTTTTTATGATTCATATATTATAGTAACGTGATCAGCAAAAAAGCCTGAATACGAAGTGTTGACAGGTCTCTGAATTTGTTTTCTCTAATTATCTGTTTCAATTTTAACAATGTCAATAGCCGTACTAAGATAAAATATCTGTGGAATTCCATGATGTTCTATGGCTAAATGTTGAATGCAGTTGTCAGGGATCAGGGGTCAGAGATCAGTATTTGGGTTTCTGTTTTTTAAATCTGTGTAATCATTCTTTATCAATCAGTGAAATCATTTTTTAATTTATGGAAAAACTAATTAAAAAAGCAGATGTTTTATTAGAGTCACTGCCATACATAAAAACTTTTTACAAAAAAATCATTGTTATTAAATACGGTGGCAACGCAATGATAAATAAGACTCTGAAAAGTAACTTTGCCCTTGATATCGTGTTGATGAAGTATATCGGGATTTTTCCGGTCATTGTTCACGGCGGCGGACCACAAATCGGAAAAACATTGGCGAAAATGGGGATAAAATCAAAGTTTGTTAATGGACTTCGGGTTACTTGTGCCGAAAGTATGGATATTATTGAAAAGGTCCTGGCCGGGAAAGTCAATAAGGAGATTGTATCGCTCATAAATAAACATGGTGGAAAAGCAGCAGGGTTAAGCGGTAAAGACGGTGACCTGATTCAGGCAAAAAAACATGAAATGAAAAATATCACTCCTGAAACGAATCGACCTGAAATTATCGATTTAGGTTTTGTCGGAGAGATTACTTCTGTGAATCCCTCAATCATATCATCGCTGCTGGAAAAGAATCGTATTCCAGTTATAGCCCCTGTCGGGATGAGTAAAAAAGGAGAAACCCTGAATATTAACGCGGACTTTGTTGCCAGCCATGTTGCAGCAGCTCTTAAAGCGGAAAAATTAATCCTGTTAACCAATATAGAAGGTATAAAGAACAAAACCGGAAATCTCATCAGCACGCTTGATAAAAAGGAAGCTCAAACACTGATAAAAAATAAAACCATTTCCGAGGGAATGCAACCTAAAGTAGAGTGCTGCATTAAAGCTCTCTCTAAAGGAGTTAAAAAAACTCATATAATAGACGGCAGACTGAGACATGCTGTGCTATTAGAGATTTTTACTAAAAAAGGTGTGGGAACGGAAATTGTGAAGTAAGATTTTTGTTACCACGAAGAGCAAAACCACAATTCGGCAAGGAAAGCCGAATTGGACGGATTCCAATGGAAGGCCGCCCAGAGGGTTGAGGCCATGGAAGGTCGAAATCAAAATATTCATAACCACGAAGTGCACGAAAATCACGAAGAAAAAGTGCAGGTTATAAAACAAATCTTTTAATGCTATAGTTTAAGGTCTTTACATTTGAGAATTTCATGGATGTTAAAATCTGACTTCATATATTAAATTTTAAACTCCTTCGTGATTTTCGTGCACTTCGTGGTTATATATGAGCCCTGATCCCTAAAATATCATCTCCGTGTTCAACATGGAAACCTCAAAGAAATCCTCCAACTTTATCTTCATCGGTATTTTTTTTACTTCTTGCGCTGCGCTGACCTTTGAGATATCCCTGACAAGAATTTTTTCCGTATCTCTATGGTATCATTTCGCGTTTATGGTTGTGAGCATTGCCCTCTTGGGGTACGGGGTAAGCGGTTCTTTTTTAATGCTCATTCCTCGAATTAATAAAGAGCATATTTCCAAATATCTTTTTTATCTCTCACTTTTATTTTCCCTGTCCATTCCGTTCTTTTATGCTGTTTCAAACCGGATTCCTTTTGATCCCGTTAAAATTTCCTGGGATATAAACCAACTCTATTACATCTTTTTTTATTATTTGTTTTATTCCATCCCATTCTTCTTTGCCGGACTTATCATTTCCATGGCATTAGCCAACATTTCAACCAAGTCTCATACCATTTATTTTTTTGACCTCATCGGCGCGGCATCCGGCTCAATAGTCGCTTTATTTGCTTTCTCTTTTTTTAGTGAAAGCGGCGCCGCACTATTCGCGTCTTTGATTGGACTGGTAGGTACGGTTTTTTTTCAGCTTTCCGACAAAGGAAAAGTTAAAAAAATACTTATAACCCTTTTGCTATTTATCTCGACATTGTTGTATATCCAGCCGGACTTCTTAAAAGTTCGCATCTCTCCCTACAAGGGATTAAAAGTAGCTTTGCAATTTCCCGGCGCTCATCTCATTAAAAGCAAATGGAATTCTTATTCAAGGTTAGACGTAGTGGAAAGTCCTGCAATCAGGTTTGCGCCCGGACTCAGCCTGAAATATCTTGAATCCTTACCGCCCCAAGTCGGTTTTTCAATTGACGGTGGGAACTTAACGGCAATTACAAATTATCCTAATAACTCTAAAAAACTCGGTTTCATTGACTTCCTTCCCGCTTCCGCGTCTTACTTTATGAAGAAAGATATTAAGAATGTTTTAGTATTGGAACCGGGAGGTGGTCTTGATATTTTGTCAGCGTTGTACCACGGCATGCCTGATATAACTGTCATGGAAAGAAACCGTTTAATATACGATTTAATTAAAAACGATTACGACAGTTTTTCAGGAAATATTTATTCTAAAAAAGAAGTGACGGTGGAAATTGGTGAATGGAGAAATCTTTTAAAAGGAAAAAGCGATAAACATAAAATGAACCGCCCCGCCGCAAGCGGACAAGGTAATGAAGAAGAATCTTCTTTAAAAATTAGCAGCAAGCTGCAAGGAATAAAACCCACTGTGTGGGATTTAATACAAATCTCCCCTTCAAATATATTCGCGCCAGCTTCCACGGTACTCCAGGGTCTAAACGAAGATTACCGCTACACAGAAGAAGCCTTTAAAGAACTATACAGTCACTTAACTTCCGATGGTCTTTTATCTATTACCGTCTTCCTTCACCCTCCCCCACGCGCGGAACTGAGGCTGTTCAATATCCTCTATTCAGCATTGGAAAAAATGGGAGTACAAAATCCAACAAAACATTTTTTCATATTCAGGACGTGGGGAACGATTACATTTCTAATAAAAAAGAATGAACTCCAGTCAGAGGAAATTGAACGACTACAGGAATTTTGCAGTTCATTATGGTTTGACCCTGTCTATTATCATGGAATTTCTGAAAGAGAATTAAATCAATTCAATTCATTTGATAAACCGATCTATCATGAATTAATCACCAATATTGTAAACAGAGATAGCCTGAAAGATTTTTTAGGAAATTACCTGTTTGACGTCAGCTCGGTAACGGATAACAAGCCATACTTCCATCATTTCTTTAAATGGGACAGGGTTTACGATCTGTATAAAAGTATGGGAGATAAATGGCTTCCGATCATTGAAGGAGGATACCTTGTCCCCATTGTTTTTGTGCAGGCTCTTCTTGCCAGCATAGTTTTCATTTTATTACCGGCATTTTTTTCACGCAAGGTTACAACCCCCCTGCCCCCCCCTTTGTTAAGGGGGAATAGATGGAAGTGCGCGCTCCCTAAAGGTTTGGGAGGTTTTTTAACATATTTTTTTCTGATTGGATCAGGTTTCATGATGATAGAGATAGTCATAATACAAAAATTTATTTTGCTTTTAGATCATCCTGTTTATGCCTTCGCCATAGTCATCTTTTCCTTCCTCATATCAGCCGGCATCGGGAGTTATGTTTCCGGAAGATACAAACCAATAAACATGCTTGGCATAAGGAAAATTATTTGGATTCTTTGCGGCATGGTTCTTCTCTTTTATATATTAACAGCCCTCTGGGACAAAATTTTATTCTTTCCTTTAATAATAAGGCTACTGTTGGCTGTAATATTTATTTTTCCATTCGGTTTTTTTATGGGGATGCCGTTTCCTATGGGGATTAGAAAGCTTGAATCCTTTTCACCTCTTTCCATTCCCTGGGCCTGGTGCGCGAACGGGTGTTCATCCGTATTAAGCTCAGTCCTCGCTATTATTCTTGCGTTAGCATGGGGATTTCATACAGTCCTCTTCATAGCGTTAGGATTCTATATTATGGCCGCAGAAGTTATGAACAGAAGGGATAGCTCAATTAACAGTTAACAATTAACAATTAGCAATTTTTGAAGCGTAATGTCAAAAACAGATTTACTCTGGAGTTTATTCTTGCGAAAGCAGGAACCTGAATGACAGAGAGGATGTAGAAGTGTCATCCCATCATTTCATTCAGGACATGTCTGAGCCCTTCGCTTGTCATTCTGAGCGAAGCGAAGAATCTCGTTTTTTGCAACATTACAGTTAACAATTAGCAGTTGGTATGTTTTTAATTCTAATTTATTACCATAAGTGGTATATAATGCAATGCAGCCTAACATTTTGTCCCGAGCAAACCTTACAGTCAAAATGATTTGTATTAGGTTGCATGCAACCTAATACAGAATTCAAGTCTTCGTAGCTACTCCTCCTTGGGCGAATCTGCGAAGCTAATTCCCGACTGCGGTATTTGCCTGTTGAGTAGACTGTATACTTAATATTAATGTTAGAACCCAAGAGGAATAAAAATTATGAATATCCTACTTGAACGTGATTCTACTATCAATATTGATTTATCAAAATGTATTTCTGTTCTTAATGCAATATGTAAAACTCTAAAATTTGAAGAGTTATCCATTAGGAAAATTGACCAACATTCGGATAAGTTTATTAATTTTGGTGAAGAAAAAAAGCGTATTAATAAAAAAACTACTCTGAAAAAATATGAATATCTAATTTATGTTACCGAACGTCAGTATGACGACAATTACTTTTATTATGGAGACGACCAAATAGCAATTATTTCAATGGCAGACTGGAAACATTATACATCTTTGCCTAAAGAAAATGGTCTTTTCCTTTTTCTTGCACAACTTCTTGCAGATGAAATTGATGATACATTAAATCACGATAAAACTACGGGGTGTCTTTATGATTTTTTATGGGATAAAACAGGCATCGATATTTGCATGAAAATGGCGCATATTTGTGATAATTGCCAAAAGCAAATAAAGAAAGAAATAAAAGCTAATTCAAAAAACAAAGCAATTTATTCGGATATTCGGTCTATTCTTGATTCGCTAGCAAACACTTCTAGGTGGGGGAAAAGCGTTTTTTTGATTTTAGAAGACCAAACAATTAAAGACTTAAATTGGAGTTCTTTTGAAGATAAAGTTGCTGATTATTATAGAACTCTTGGAGTTAGTGTAAAACAAAATATTAATATAGCCGGTTTTCAAATTGACGTTTTTATTTCAGAAATGACCCCATCTGGAGAAACAATTAGATCAATTGTTGAATGTAAATTTCACAAAGATAAAGTTGGGAATCGTATTGTTAACGATTTTGCACGAATTGTAGCCACTATTCGTGATTCAGGTGAAATAGAAAAGGGAATCATTGTTTCGTATTCTGGTTTTACAAAAGATGCGCATCTTTCAGCTAAACATTCACAGATTAAGCTTCTTCATTACAAAGATATTCTTCATAAAATACCGTCTGAAAAGAATTCCGAAATTGCGCAAAAATAACCAAAAGTCAAAGACAAATTAAAGACGGTAAAAGACCAAGAGTCTGCACATAAAAATGAAATTTTTGTAATTATGTCATTTTCAGCAGAATACGATGATCTTTTTTACTATGGAATTTATGGTGCGATAAAAACCTGCGAGGCTGTTTGTAAACGAGCGGATCAAATTGAATTCACAGGCGATATTCTTCAAGAAGTTTATAAAAACATAAAAGATGCCAGGATGATAATTGCGGAGGTTACTGAACACAATGCCAATGTTTTTTATGAATTGGGTTATGCTCATGCATTAAATAAACCTGTAATTCTTTTAACAAAAGATATAACAAAATGTCCTTTCGATATAGCAGGCTTCAACCATATCGTTTACAAAGGTATCAAAGACCTCGAAAAAAAACTAACAGCTAGATTAAAGGCTTTGCTATAGCAAGATTTAGGTTCTAACCATAGCTAGACCTAACGTGGATCAATGCTTTGCGTGTTTTATTCAACCATTTTTGCCACGTAGGTCACGCACAGCGTTAGCCCTAGAAAAGAAGGAGTGACATATGAGGAAGACTCAAATATACAAGTACTATGCATTTGGATACAACTATGCACTCCTTAAGAACGGAGGCTGCCTAGGCTGGGCCAAAGAGTTAGCCATCAGTACTCTGAAGGATCTCTTCATAGACTTGACCATGCTGGATCTCAAGGTTACGCTTAAAGCGGCGGAGAAGCTGCAAAGTATTCTGCAAGAAATCGAGAAGTCAGATGCAGCGACAATCGACGCCGCACTTGCTAACAGAATCAAGAGCGAGGTAGAAAGAATTGACCCCTCACTTGATGCCGAACTGCAGCTCCAAGATGCCTATGTTCTTACCGAGAAGAGGTACGGAACTGACAAGCTACTTGAGAACCCCGACTCATTGCTCTCAGGCGGTGTCTACAGCAAACTTAGCGATACGTCCAAGAAGGACTTCTCATTAGCGTGCACCCAGATTGCTTTCAGCCAGCCTACGGCTGCAGCTTTCCATCTGATGAGAGCTCTTGAGGAACAGGTGAAGATGATCTATTTGGGGTTCAAGAAGACCAAGAGACTCAAGAAGCCCATGTGGGGACCAATGATCGAAGAACTTAGAAAGAAAAAAAAACCTAAACCATCAGAGAAACTTATGAGTCATCTTGACGGAATTAGAGTGCATTTTCGCAACCCCACTCAACACCCAGAGGCTTTCTATACACTCGATGAAGCTCAAGATTTGCTCAATCAAACGATTACGGCCGTCAACATGATTCATAGGGAGTTGCCGAAAACAGGCTAACAATTTAGTGCACAGGACAGCGAACAGTGAGTTGCCGTTCTGAGGCTCATTGCTACTAAGGTTTTTGGCAGTTCAAAGTTTATTTTGCTTTTGCTCATTGCCTGTGACCAATAGCGTTAGGAGTCACATATCATGGATAATCTACTATCCAGAGAGAAAATAAGGGGTCAAGTCCATTCTTAGCTGCATTGGCAAGTTATATAGTAACTTAAAGAGCTTCTATCTATACGAAAGGAAATTGGACTCATACCTTGAATATTGAATAAGGAAAAGAGGGTTGTGGAAATAATCTTTTACTAAAGGGGGAAGTATGAAAAAAGTAATTTTATGTTTTATTATATTTTTATTTTCATTACTGTCTCTTGTTTCCGCGGAAGAAAAAGTAATGACCAACTTGAAATTCTCCGAGTTTGTTATTGCTACGGGAGTGGAAGATAGGGCGCCGCAAAACACAGCGAATATCTTTTCATCTTCTCATGATAAACTTTACGCTTTTTGCAGAGTTAGTAACGCCCAGGAGAATACCACGATTCTTCACCAATGGTATTATGGAAATAAATTAATGGCCTCTGTGCCTCTCCTGATAAAGTCAGCAAGTTGGAGGACTTATAGCAGTAAAAAAATAAGTCCCGCCTGGATTGGAGAATGGAGAGTAGATATCACCACAGAAGACGGTTTGCTCCTTGAATCTTTGACGTTCTACATAGAAAAATAGTCTTATGTGTTACAAAAATACAAAAAAAGGGGTCAAATCTCTGCTTGACTGCAAGTAAGAATTAAACGCCTAAGTAGTGTTCCTAGTGAAAACCAGATTATAGGTCAGGCCGAGAAACAACTAATAACAACGATCATGAGATTCTTCGTGGAGTTTATACTGAGCGAAGCGAATGTACTCAGAATGACAAGCAAAAAACTCAGACCTGTCCTGAACGCAGTGTAGGGATGACAATCTAAACCCTTCCATGTGTCATTCAAAAATCCTTTTAATAAACTGCCCCCCATACCCTTCCCCCGTCATCCCGTAATATGATATCATTACGAATTAATCCTTATAGGAGCGTCTGACACAGCTACCTACTTGCAAAGAAATAAGGGAGGTAAACAGGTTATGAAAAATAATAATTCCAACCCAACGGTAGATGATCTTCTAGCAAAAGTTCATACATTAGAAGATGAAGTCTTACTTTGGAAACGCAGAAGCGAATTGGAAAAAGAAGAATCAAAGAAAAAAGCAAAGAGTTCAGATTGGCTGATTATTTCTATTATCGTTATATTCTTACTAATTGCCTTTTCTCCATTTAGTAAAACAGAATTCTTAGTAGAGCCGAATGAAAACATTGTTTACGGTATTAAATCTTCCTGGTTTGGATTTCAGAAGGAATATAAAGAAATAAAGTGGATGAAAACGGCTGATAATTATTACCCGGCCTGGATGGCAAAAAATAAAAATGGAGAATGGTACATTTATATTGGAGATGTTAAAGAAGCTTCCGTGAAGTAAAAAGTTAAAACCATAAAACTATTATAAAGGGACCATCCAGCAGTAAATTGAAGATAACTAATAATTTTTTTATATTTTCCATCACCCTTTTTTTTCTCTGCTCATTTGATACAGCGTTATATGCTGATTCACCCGCTACTTCAACCGGAGTTCCCTGCAAGACTAATACTAGTCCTCCCTTTCCGGATGTCTCTTTAAATCTCGTGACCTCGGGGTTGCAGCAGCCAGTACACATGACTCATGCCGGAGATAATAGCAAACGCCTCTTTATTACAGAACAGTCCGGGGTTGTTCGCATACTGAAAAATGGCAGACTAAACATGCGCCCATTTTTGGACATCAGAAAACGGGTAAAATCAGGTGGAGAAACGGGCTTACTCAGCGTTGCTTTTCACCCATCTTTTAAAAAAAATGGAAGATTCTTTGTTAATTACACCTCATCAAAAGGAGGACTTCACACTGTAATATCGGAGTTTCATGCAGAATCTCATCTTGATTTTGCTCACACAGAAAGTGAGCGTGTTATTTTGACTGTACCTCAACCCTTTTCAAACCATAACGGAGGTCAGATAGCTTTTGGCCCGGACGGGTATCTATATGCAGGATTTGGGGATGGTGGAGCCGGTAATGACCCTTTAGAAAATGGACAAAACCTCGCAACCCTCCTTGGGACCATACTACGTATTGATGTGGATAAAAAAGAAGTGGGAAAGGAGTACGCAATACCTCAGGACAATCCTTTTGTGTCTAAACTTGGTGCCAAACATGAAATCTGGGCATATGGCTTGCGCAATCCCTGGAGGTTTAGTTTCGATCCCGTTAAAGGAACGATGTATGCCGCTGATGTAGGACAAAGTTCCAGGGAAGAAATAAATGTTATTGAAGCTGGTAAAAACTATGGCTGGAATATTATGGAGGGATCAATCTGTACACCCGGGGTAAGTTCCAACTGTAATACTACTGATCTAACCCTTCCCATAGCTGAATACAAAAGAGATAAAGGTATAAGCGTTATTGGTGGTTTTGTTTACAGGGGTTCAAAAATTCCTGATTTATGCGGTGCTTATCTTTATGGAGACTTTGGAAGCGGGAGAATATGGGCGCTACAATATCAGAACTTTAAAGTAAAGAGAAAGAAATTACTGATTAATACCAAATTTTCCATAAGTTCTTTCGGAACAGATGAGGATTTTGAAATTTATGTGGTTAACTATAGTGGTAGCATTTACATGTTAGATTTCTCGCGGAGTTTATCCTTTCGTTCCACTCAGGACAAGCTCTGAACCAAAAGAGGAGATTCTTCGTGGAGTTTATACTGAGCGAAGCGAATGTACTCAGAATGACAAGCGAAGGGCTCGAAATGAGTCCAAAGAGGGTCAAAAAAACAAGAGTTCAAATCTTTTTTAAGGCTGGTTGCAAACTTTCAAAAAGGGGTCACCCTTTAGAAGGTAGGTTTAGCCCCATATCGTGGGCTTAGCTAAACCTTTGTGACGACATTAAGGTTGAAAGGTCCTGTTTCCCAAGAGTCAACTATTTCAAACTTCATATAATCAAGCAGCTCCAAGAGTGATTTCATGTTCCATGTATGCTGATGCAGGTATGGAGGCTGTAATGGCTGAAAACGTTCCATGACATACCATGGGTTCTTGCTGCTGCTGAAAACTTCCCGCATATGAGTAGTATCATGCAGGCCGGTATCATTTTCATAATCTTTTTTCAAGTGCTCTATGGTTGTAAGCGAGCGATGAAAGTCATTAGTAAACTCTACATTTGGCACAACAAAATATATAAACCCGCCTTTTTTGACAATTCTTTTCCATTCCATCAGTGCTTTCACAGGATTGGTAAGGTGTTCTAAGATGTGGCTATTAATAATGAAATCAAATGAGCCGTCCTCAAAAGAGGACAGGTCAGTCGCATCCATCTGTATGAAATCTTTTTGATCACTGTTGGCAGAAATATCAACTTTTGTTATTTGGACGTTTTCGGAAATTCCGTTTACTACACCTCCAATTTCCAGACCATTTCCCTGCAGCATCGAAATTACATACTTTCTCCTAATTTCAACTTCTTCAGGAGTCAAAAAATTGTTAGCTTTTCCCGCTTTATCGGCCGCAAAGGATTGCTGCATCCCCACACTTAAAGCGCGTAAGGCGTATACCATATTAGAAATTCTTTCGCTGGCGTCTGTTACTTCTTCATGGGAAACAAGATATTTTTTAGATATGAGTTCCTTGATGCGCTCTTCAATTTTCGGTTGCTTTTCAGGAGGGAATTCATCCAGTACCCTGGATGGATCATTGTCTGTGATAAAATGTTTTATGAGCGAGTACATATCATCACTGACTAGCAGAGGAAAATTGTTGCGGTGATCTAATGTATTGTTCAAGTACATTTCCTGGTTTTTACAGCTCATATAGCAGTATTGTGAAAGATGATACATAATGATCTTTTAAAATAGCCGTAAAGAAATGTTTTTCAACTTAGAAAGGTAATAGTATATAAAGTCATTTCAAAACAACAACGATATAGTAAAGAAAGTGACTATATTCAAAAAGGGGTCAAGTCCACTCTTGACTGCATTTACTTTAAAGCAGCTATCAGCCCTTCGGCTTCGCTCAGGACAAGCCGTCAGTATTCAGCCCTTCAACTTTAGCTTGTCGAAAGGCTCAGGACAAGCGGTCAGCATTATACGCCCCTCTTTTTAACCATCCATAATATCTCTTTTCTTTAGATGTTCTGCGAGGCTCGTTGCAAAATTCCAAAACAGTTTCTCCCTGATTTCTATGTTTAACTTTTCAATTTTATCACCTTTGATACATAACGCGTAAACGTCAATAGTAGCCAATACCGAAGCACTGCGTGGCTCATTTAGAACTATCGCCATCTCTCCAAAAGAATCTCCCTCTGATAATTTTGAAATTTGATGTTTGTCGTAAGGAGTTTTACCCTTGATAATGCTTGCGTTACCCCGCAATATCACAAAAAATGAATTGTCCCGCAATCCTTCTTGTACAATATACTGATTAGCTGCATATTTTTTTACTGCGCAAATCTCGAGTATCTGATCAAGTTCTTTATCGTCAAAGTTTTTAAAAAAATCTGTAGTTTTTAATAAAGCGCTCCACTTTTGATTCTCATTTGTTTTCATAATATGTATTAAAAAAAATAATTTATACGGTGGATTATAGCAAAAGTTGTTTCTTCGGATCAAAAAATATTCGTCATATATTCTTCAGCCGATTTCAAAAAAAGGGGGTGAATCCACACCTTGCATAAGCCGCTGTAAAAAGAAGAACCAAGCCTTGCATAAGTCGTTGTATAAGGCAAAAAACAAACAACGACTAAGCTTTGCATAAGTCGTTGTATAAGGCAAAAAACAAACAACGACTAAACAGCGGCTAAGTTTTGTATTGTGCTTTAAAGAACTTCAATCTAAAATTAATCTTCCGGTGAGATTCTGAACCAGGTTATGATTTAATTTCAGGATCTCCGATTTAAGAATCTCATACCCTGTTTGAGCACGATGAAAAAGGAAACAAAAATCTTCATCATTCTTGGTGCTATTAATGCAGCGCTTGCTGTAATACTGGGTGCGGTTGCTGCTCACTCTTTAAAAGCGACATTAACACCTAAAATGCTGGTAACGTTCAAGACAGGGACTTTATATCATTTATTTCATTCTATTGGACTCTTTGCTGTAGCGTTTGTGTCAACTTTAGTCCCTTCTTCTCGCCTTGTAAAGCTCTCAGGCTGGTTAATGGTTGCAGGAATTGTTTTGTTTTCTTTAAGTTTATATGTTTTTGCCTTGAGCGGAGTTCACTGGTTCGGAATTCTTACTCCCATTGGCGGACTTTCATTTATTACATCCTGGTTGTTGCTTGCATTAGCTGTATTTAAGAAATAATCGCTATGAAGCGAGCTAATGGCTCTGCGCTTGCTATGCACTTTAAGGAGGAAATATGAAACCCAGGATCAGCATGATTACGTTGGGTGTGAGTGATTTGGAAAAATCAATCAAGTTCTACAAAGAAGGCTTGGGCTTCCCTAAAATGGAGTCACCCCCTGAGGTTGCTTTCTTCACTCTCAATGGGAGTTGGCTAGGTTTATACAGTCGCGAGTCCCTTGCCGAAGATGCGGCAGTATCACCAAAGGGAAATGGTTTTACCGGATTCACTCTTTCTCATAATGTAGCATCAGAAATTGAAGTAGATCAAACAATTGAACAAGCCTTATCCGCCGGTGCAACACTTTCAAAATCAGCACAGAAAACATCCTGGGGCGGGTACTCGGGTTACTTTAAAGACCCGGATGGTCACCTATGGGAAATTGCCCATAATCCCCACTTTTGGGTTGGTCCTGAAGATAAAAATGCATAATTGGCGGAGTCTGTTGCTTGTCGAATGATCTCAAAACTCCGCACTTATCGGCATGCTTTTTGGCGGCCTCTTCACGTCTAAAGATTCTGATCTGATAGAATGAAAGGAAACAGCCGGTGTCGGACCAAGTGTCACATGAATTGGTAAACGATTGCCCTCGTGTCGATTTTGGTGAGATGGCCCTCTATGCAGTAATTTTTGGACCAGTTGAAGAAAATTGCGGTTGGGGAAGAGGGTTTTACGAATGCAAGATAGAGCCTGATCCAAACCGCATATTTACCACTGCATCCTTGAATGGTTATATTTGCAGGTACCATTTAAACTACGACGGGAAACTTATTCTTGCAAGTTACGTTTACCCCTTCTCAGAGATTAAAGCCACACTTGTGAATGAAACTCTTAAAGGCGATTTCTACATGGTAATGAAACAGGATTTTTCCTCTCCCCGTCTCTATGTGCCATTTGCAGATGGTAAAATTGTTGAAGAAAAATCAAAATGGCTTGATGAAGAAACGCTTCAAATCGACAACTCTGATTCAATTCAGAAGTCTGAAAGCTTCAGTCTAGATCAAATTACAATGAATTTCAAAAAAGCTGAACAAGTACTTGAGCTTTCTCATTTCATTCATAATTGTAAAACATTTTTTTTGGCGGAAAGAGCATTGGGTCGCATCAAGGATCTTATTGACGGTGGATATATCAGTTGGGTTAAAGCCGATTCGATTGCCATTGCTATACAGAACTGGCCAGACAGATATCAGAAAAAAGGTAAAATTTTGCTGAACGCTGCCGCAATGCAGTTACTATCCCAGGCGATGAATCCTCAATATAGGTATACAAAGCCCAAAATACTCAAGACAATCATTGATTACTTTCAGGACACGGAAGCAACCGTGAAAGCGAAAGTACTTTTAGAAAACAGAGAAATATAATTTGAACTATCCGTATCAAGCTAATAAAGGGGTCACCAAGCTATAGGTCCATATGAAACCGAAACCCGGAACATACGCGTTGATTCTTCGAAGTCATTCAAAAGCTAAAGCTCAAGTTGGACGGTGGGGTCGGCTCATCATTAAGCCGGGATATTATATCTATGTTGGCAGCGCATTTGGTCCTGGCGGTGTGCAAGCACGCGTGTCGCGGCATTGTCGTAAGCCCAAATCCAAACATTGGCACATAGATTATCTACGTGACCATTTAAGCCCGGTTGGCGCATGGTACAGCTACGAGACCAGGGAACTCGAACATCGGTGGGCGCAAGTATTCTCTGATATGGCCGACACTTCTTCAATAAAAGGGTTTGGCTGTAGCGATTGCAAGTGTTACTCTCATCTTTTCACTATATCTACAAAACCAGATCTTGCTCAATTTTCTAAAAATCAGCTATCAGCCGTCAGCATTCAGAGTTCAGCTTTTTTTTTAAGATAGCCCTTAATTGGTCTTATCCGGTTCTTTTTCTTCCTTTTCTTGTTTCTGGTCGCCCAAGATGGTTTTGAGCGGACAAACTTTAAACAGCAGACATTTCTCGCATCCGGCTGCCAATGCCACGGGACAGAGAGTCATTATTTTCACCTCCCTTGTAAAGTTACAATTTCTCTGCTTAATGAGTTGACCGCATTATACTCCTATCTGATGCTCAAATACCAAACACTTTTGCTTCCAACACCCTTCCCTTGTTAGCCTTAATATGCTATACTAAAGCTTCAATTCATATGGGGGGAGTTTCAATAATTTCTTATACTGGCAAAGCCAATGACTGAGTCTAACGACAAATATTGGAAAGATTTAACTCCGAAGGAAAAAACGTTTTTGAAAGCCAATGTTCCATCCTCATGGTTCAGAGATAGTACACCAGAAAGGCTAGAAATTGTTGAGCAAATCTTAAAACTGTTCAATGATGGGAAACATCTTGAAGCCCACGGCCTGATCACTGAGACTTATGCTGGTGGCCCACAGCCTTTATAAATCTGCTATCAGCTATCATCATTCAGCGGTCAGGGTTCACCTTTTTTTTATTATAGTCCTTAATTGATCTTATCAGTTGAGCATTTTCCGGCTTGTAGTAAAGCAATAAGGCACGTTGGACCTTTCGTTCTTTTTCCGAGCGTTCCACCCTTACCTTTCTTCCTGTCATAGAATCAACTCCTGTGTAATACATATCTGCCGCAAGAGTAAGTGGAATCGGCATGAACTCCTGGACTTGACGGGGACGGATGTTATTTTTTTTCAAGTATTCATATAGAGAGAACTGTTCAGTTTTAGTACATCCCGGATGAGAAGAAATAAAATAAGGAACTAAAAACTGTTTTAATCCAACAAGTTTTGATTCTTCTATAAAGTTTTGCTTGAACTTTATAAAATCGGAAAAAGGTGTCTTTTTCATGATACTAAGAACTTTGGAATCACAATGTTCAGGGGCCACTTTTAGTTGCCCGGACACATGATACCGCGCAAGCTCTCTGATATATTCCTGTGAAAGATTCGCCAGATCGAATCGTATCCCTGAAGCCACAAAAACTTTTTTTATCTCTTTTTCTTTACGCGCTCGCTGGAGTAATTTTATGAGATCCGTATGGTCGGTTTTCAGAAATTTGCAGATGCCGGGATAGATGCAGGAAAGTTTCTTACAGACACGTTTTATTTTATCATCCTTACAGTACATCTTATACATATTCGCTGTGGGTCCGCCAATATCGGATATATGTCCTTTGAAGCCCTTCATTTTTGAGACAGTTCTTACTTCCTTGAGAATAGAATCAACAGAACGGGATTGGACCTCTTTTCCCTGGTGCGCGGTTAAAGAGCAGAAAGAACAACCTCCAAAACAACCACGTAAAGCTGTAATGGAAAACTTTATCATCTCATAAGCAGCGATTTTTTCTTTGTATTTTGAATGGGGTAGCCTGGTAAAAGGCAAGTCATACAAACGATCCAATTCTTTTTCCGATAAAGGCATGGAAGGTGGATAAACACATAAATAACGATTTCCATAGTTTTGAAGAATCGTTTTAGCATTATAGGGATTGAGATTTTGGTTGATGATTTTCGATGCATTGCTATATTTGTTTTTACTTATTCGCAACTCCTCAAAGGAATGAATTTTCAAAGAAGAGGCACTTAGATCTTCACTTTCTTTATTACTCAGAATTACTGATGTGCCTTTAATGTCACGAATCTGCTCCAGTCTTTTACCTTTTTTCATGGATTGGATAATTTCGGTTAATGGTTTTTCCGCCATTCCATAAACAAGCATATCCGCTCGAGCATCAAATAAGATTGAACGTCGGACCTTGTTATCCCAATAGTCATAGTGGGCAAACCGCCTGAGCGATGGTTCGATACCCCCGATAAGAATGGGTGGTTTATCATAAAGTTCTCTGAGTTTATTACAATAGGCAATTACAGCCCGTTTTGGTCTTATATCTGAAATATTTTTTGGAACAAAATCATCATTGTTGCGCCTTTTTTTAGCTGCTGTCATATACATGAGCATAGAATCTAAATTTCCAGAGGTAACTCCAAAGAACCATCGTGGTTCTCCTAACACTGTGAATTCATCAGGATTATTGACATCCGGAGCGGCGATGATGCCAACTTTTACTCCAAGAGACTCAAGATAGCGACCGACAAGAGCAACACCAAAAGAAGGGTGATCCACATAGGCGTCACCGGTAATCAATATCACATCAAGCTGCTTCCAGCCCCCGGACCGGGCCTCAGTCATGTTCGTTGGAAGAAATTTATTCATAATTAAATTCGTTTAATAATAAATTAAAAGGGTCATCCATTCTTCACTACATATACTTTAAAAATAAGCAATCAGCAACACCCCTGCCCACTTCCCAGTTCTATTCAATTTCTGGCAGCCGCATTTCTATTTACATACAAGGTGAAAAGGTGTAAATTCTTCTTGAAAGCAGATAAATTTCTGTAATATCAGCCTGTATTGTAAAGAAATATGCCTGGAATAAACGAAATAGTCTTAGTAGCTGTTATTGCTCTATCTCTTTTTTTCTTCGCCAGAAGGTCTCATAAGAGACCAGTGATGCAACCGGTCTTTTCATTTAAAGAAAAAATAGGAGGATGGAAACGACTTGGAATTGCTGCTTCGATTTTCTGGCCGATTTTTATGGGAATTTTCTTAGAACCCTGGAGCAACAATCCTCTCCATTTTAT
>DASCNB010000256.1:0-5688 GCA_036011265.1 Nitrospinota bacterium
TCGGTAACTTTAAAATTTGTTCCTTTTTTATTTTCTTTTTCGGTCATAATTAAATCTCCGATACAATTTTCTTTTTTAATTATTCCTCGTCTTCGATAACAAACAGCCTAACTGAAAATCCGAGGATTATGATAATAAGACCCATAATTAAAGCCATGTATCCTTTTCCTTCAATGAAGGGCACATATCCCTTTCCTAATACAGGCCATTGCCTAATCAGACCGACAATAAAGGAAATAGTTCCAATTCCAAGCATTGCACACTTAATTATTTTGATTCCTTTTTCTTCTTCAAAATTCGTTTTCTTTTGTTGGACAATATCTATTTTATCATTTTGTGTCATATCATCATTCCTTAAAGAAACAAATACAATCTAATGTGGACTATATTATATCTAAAAAAAATATTATAATAAACACTTTAACTTAAGCATATTTATGGTAAAAGTTTCAATTCTATTTGATTTCCTTTTTTAATTTATAATAGTTCTTTTTAAAATTGTCAAGTTTATGATTAAAAACCTGAACAATGTTTATGTGCTAACGAACATTCCTTTTGAGATTGATGAAAAGAGGGTATTGAGAGAGTTGCGAATACCGGTAAAAAAAAATCTCAATGATCTAGATGAAAAAAATCTCGCAAAGGAATTAAAAAACGTTATTAAAATAGCGTATGGACTAATCCATGGGAAGGCCTGCTACAATACGTTTCAAATAAAAAATGTATTTGAAAATAAAGTTATCCTGGACAAAAGCGAAACTATGGTTAACAGCAAAAAGATGGCAGAGATTTTAAAAGATTGTGAATATTGTTCACTTTTTGTGTCGACCATCGGAGCTGAGTTAGAAAACCATGTGGCTGAAATGGCAAAGGATGACCAATCAGGCGCGTTTTACCTGGAGCATGTTGGAAACTGGATGGCGGAATATATGGCTGAGGCTGTAAATAAAAGAATTTCTCAAGGCATTATAAACGCAGGTTTTATTTCCAAAAGGAGATATAGCGCTGGTTACGGAGATTGGCAAGTTGAAGCACAAAAAGAGATATTAGAATTAACCGAGGCAAGACGGATTGGGGTTTCCATCACAGAATCTTGTTTAATGATTCCCCGCAAATCTGTTTCAGCTTTAGTAGGGTGGGGAAGAAAAAGATAAAAAAACAGGATTATTCATTTGAATTCGCTGTCAAGGATATTTTGAATGGTGTCCTCCTCTTCAAATGATGTACCCACTTCTTTTTTCTCTTTCTTCATTTTTTTTAAAATTCCTGAATGCATGTTAACCCTGTTGTTTAGTAGTTTCATAGCCCGGTTCAATCTGCTAATTACAAAAATAATAGCAAGAATGGAAAAAACCAGCATAACAAAAACCAGGTCTGCTTGCATTTTTTTCTCCCTTTTATTTAAGACCGTATGATAGCACGCTATTTACAGCGTATCAAGCCGATAGGAATTTAGTATTGCCCTAATTTAAATTGTTTCGGAAAAGCAGAGATCTACCCGTCACGTACTTTCAGGCAAATCATCAAACGGAACATTACCAGAAATTCTGTTTACTTTAGACTATGATGAAGATTGTGAAAGATAAAAAACGAAAAAAATATGGGCAACATTTTTTGAAGGATGAACGGGTTGCAGAAAAGATTGTTACATTTGCAAAGATCAGGAGTAATGAGATCGTGCTGGAAATTGGACCGGGTAAAGGCATTTTAACCTCTATGCTTGTTAAATATGCCAGAAAAGTTATAGCAATAGAAATTGATAATAAGTTAGTTCATTATTTAGAAAGGCGGTTTTCCAAGAAAGTTCAAAATCTTAACTTGATCCATGATGATTTTTTAAAATATGACCTCTCAATTTTTTCTGAAAGAATTAAAGTAATCGGTAATCTGCCTTATAGTATAGGGACAAGAATTATCATGCATTTAATAAACTATCGGGAAAAGGTTTCTGAAATGCTCTTTATGTTACAAAAAGAAGTAGCTGAAAGGTTGGTTGCCTCGCCCGGAACAAAAGATTATGGTTCTCTATCCATATTTATCCAATCATATTTTAGTATAGAAATTCTTATGAATATTCCTCCGAAATCATTTTCTCCACCCCCAAAGGTATTCTCTTCTTTGGTTAAAATAAAACCAAAAAAGCAATTGTTTGAGAAGTTCGATAATCCCGAGTTATTTTATAAGATAGTGAAAATAGCTTTTTCGCATAGGAGAAAAAAGTTAAGAAATAACTTAAAAGATCTTCCACTTTTAGATCATGATTTGAAAAAGGTTAGTTTGGAAACCGGTATTAATTTTGATATGCGAGGAGAGATGTTAAGTATTAAAGAATATTTGAAGATGAGTAGGAGTATCGGCAAAATTATTGAGAGAAATAATGCAAATAATTGAAAAAATAGGGGAAACAGTTATAAAAAATGCCAGCACAACCATCATGCTGGCATTTATAAAAAATATATTTTTTATATAATTATAAAGAACTCTTAAGACTAGGTGCCGGTTTAAACCCTACTGTTTTGCTCGCTTTTATTTTAATTTTCTCGCCGGTTTGTGGATTCCTTCCCATGCGTGCTTTTCTTTTTTTAACTGTAAAAGTGCCAAAATCAGGATAGGAAAATCTTCTATTTTTTCTTACTGCTTTGCTGACATTTCCAAAAGTAGAATCTATAAGTTCCCCAACTAATTTTTTACTAAGTTCGGACCCGCTGTTCGAATGAACCGCATCAATTAACTCAGATTTTGTCAAATTATCACCCCCTTTCTTTTATGATTATTAAATATCTTTCAATAATTGAAAGTTAAGGTTAGCCCTTTATTGATGCTGTTGTCAAGGGTTATTTTAGAATGAAAGAAAAAAAGTGGTACAATTTTAATTATTGTCAGTATGGACGTTTGAATCCACTTTTAGAGTCTCTTGAATGATTTTATCAGCTCCGTTTGAAATTAATTTTTCCGCTATATCAAGACCCAACTGTTCTGCTTTGCTTAAGGAAGCGATGTCAAATTCTTTAATAAATCGTTTGCCATCGATACTTGAAACCATAGCTGTTAGTTTAATATTTTTTTCACTTACTTCGCCATAAGCCGCGATCGGAATCTGGCACCCTCCTTGCATTTTTTTGAGGAGAGCCCTTTCAGCTATTAACGCTGTGTGTGTTTTTTGGTGGTCGAAGCTATTTATATGATATAATATTTTTTTATCATTAGTCCTTGTTTCTAATCCAAGGGCCCCCTGGCCAATTGCAGGGAGACAAATTTCTGTATCAATATATTCGGAAATTTTGTCTTCCCATTGCAATCTTTTCACTCCTGCCGCTGCCAGCACAATAGCATCTAAGTTATTGTTATTTAATTTATTAATCCTGGTTCCCACGTTGCCGCGGAGAGGAGCAATCTTCAAATCAGGCCGAAATTTCAATAATTGAGCCTGTCGCCTGAGGCTGGAAGTTCCGACCCGGCCCCCCCGGGGAAGATTCCTTAAGTCAACATTTCCCTTTGAAATTAAAACATCCCTGGGATCTTCTCTTTCGGTTATGACATCTATTGATAATCCTTCCGGTAATACTGCAGGAACATCTTTCATGCTGTGAACTGCGATGTCCACCCTGTGGTCTAATAGCGCTTCCTCTATTTCTTTGGTGAATAAACCTTTACCGCCAACTGAGGAGAGAGGAACATCAAGAAACTTGTCACCAGAAGTGGTTATTTTTACAATAGTAACATTGAGTTCAGGACAATTTTTTAACAATGAGTCCCTCACCCAGTTTGCTTGCCATAAAGCCAGAGCGCTTCCACGGGAGCCGATTTTGATTTCTTTTTTCATTTACTTACTTGTCCAGATGAAAAAGGTGACGTACTACTTGAATATACCAATGCCCGTGTTTTTCTTTTGTCTGTTCACGAAGTTTAACCGTGGGCTTATGAAGAATTTTATTAATAATACTTGAGGTCATGTTCTCTATTGTTGCTCTTTGTGATTCCGTGAGGTCTTTTAATTTGGAAAAGGTTTTTTCCAATTCCGAGACACGTATTTTTTCAGCCTGTTCTCTAATGGAGCTGATTGTTGGAGCAACGTTTAATGATTTTAGCCACTCGGAAAACAGGACAACCTCATCTTTGATAAGCGTTCTGGCTTTTTTTGCCTCTTTTTCTCTATCCGATTTATTGGAATCTACTATTTTCTGCAAGTCGTCTATATTATAGAGATATATATTTTCTATATCATTTACTTCTGGTTCTACATCCCTTGGGACAGCAATGTCGATGAAGAACATAGGCTTGTTTTTTCTTTCATGAATTGCTTTTTCAACTACATCTTTCTTGATGATGGACTTGGGAGCACTGGTAGATGAAATCACAATATCGGTTCTGATCAATTCATCGGCAAAATTTTCAAATCTGATGGCACTTCCTTTTAAGTTACGTGCCAGTCCAACAGCCCGTTCGAAGTTTCTACTGGAAACCAGAATAGAGTTTACCCCTGAAGCAAGGAGGTGTCGTGCGGCCAATTCGGACATTTCACCGGCTCCAATCAGCAAAACAACTTTGTCTTTTAGATCATCAAAGATTTTCTTTGCCAGCTCAACAGCAGCATAACTGACGGAAACAGCCTTTTCAGCTATAGCGGTTTCTGAGCGGACTTTTTTTGCTACTGAGAAGGATCTCTCAAACAGTTGGTTTAAAATTATGCCGGTTGCTTTCTGATCTTTAGCTGTAACATAGGCATCTTTTACTTGTCCCAGTATTTGGGGTTCTCCCACGACCATAGAATCCAAGCTGGAAGAAACACTAAAGAGATGCTCGATAGTTTCTTGGTTTATGTAAGTATAAAAATGCTCATCAAGCTCTTGCATTGGAATTTCATGATAATCGGCAAAAAATTTTTTCAGTGAAATTATGCCGTTTTCTATATCTTCTACTTTTGCGTATATTTCAACTCGATTACACGTGGACAAAATGATATTTTCTGAAATCAAGGGATGCTGATCAAGGTTCTTTAGAGATTCATTCAGTTTTCTCACTGAAAAGGCTAACTTTTCACGTATTTCAATAGGAGCGCTTTTATGGTTAACTCCAACGACTATGATATTAGGATCCATTGAATTAATAAACGTGTAGCAAATAAGTTATTATTACTGAGAAAAAACCAATAATAGATAACACAGCGACCTTTTTACGTCTCCATCCTGCTATTATACGGCCTAAAAACAAAGATCCATAGATAGACCAGGTTATGAGTAAAGGAAGCGTTTTTTGAACGTTCCAGGAAAAATAAGAGCCATTTGTTCTTTCTATCCAGATGGAACCGGTGATAAAACCAATTGTAAAAATAGGAAAACCTATCGCAATAATCCAGTGCATTACATTATCAAGGATTTCTAAAGATGGGAGCCTTTGATAGAGAGAACCTATTTTTTTTGTTTTAAGCAGTTTTTCTTGAAGCAGGTACATAATGCTTGCTCCGAAAGCAATTGCGAATGCGCTTATCCCCAGCATAGAAAGGGTCAGGTGAATAGTCAGCCAGAATTTCTTAGATGGTCCAAAGGCGGCGGATTCCTGGGGCAAAGAAGAAGCATAAAGCATCATGAAAAAAGCCAGCGGAACAACAAAAGCACCCAGATCTTTAATCCGGTATTTAAACTCAACAAAAAAATAGGACAAAATAATTGCCCAGGATATAAAGAGAGA
>DASCNB010000257.1:0-4754 GCA_036011265.1 Nitrospinota bacterium
TTGTTCTCTGCTATAGCACAGGCTAAAAACATAAAAAATCCTAAGGGCTGCAGGAAAATTCCCCAGCGGAAAAAATTTTCCTGAGCAGCGCCAATTTCTGTTAGCTGTATAGACCCGTAGACCATGAAGACACCTACCAGGGTAAACCCCATCGCGACTTCGTATGAGATCATCTGGGCACCGGCCCGTAGAGAACCGAGCAAAGCCCAGCTGTTGTTGGAAGACCAACCGGCAATAACAGTGCCGTAGGTTGCAAGGGAAGATATAGCAAAAATAAAGATGAGCCCCACATCAAGGTCCGCAATGACGAGATTGATCTGTTTCCCGCCTATAACGTATTCCCCTCCAAAAGGAATAACAGCGAAGGTAATCAATACCGGAATAACACATATTATCGGGCTCAATGTATGCATTATTTTATTAGCACCCTGTGGAATAAAATCTTCTTTCGCAATCATCTTAATGGCATCCGCAAGTGGATGAAGCAGACCTAAAAAGGAAAAGCCAAAGACATCAGCTCTATTAGCTCCTATCCTGTCCTGCATTACAGCACTTTGTTTTCTTTCCACCCAGGTCAATATAGGAGCAAATACACCCATATTGAGTCCGAAGATGAAAAGCACTTTAGCAGCTGTGATTAGAAAATCTACCATAAATTTACCTATTCAAAATAACAACAATTGTCAGGCTAAGCCTATCGAAGCCTAATCTAGGCTATCTGAAAGAATATTTTTATATTTTTATTCCGTTTTCTCCCAGTTTTTCGTAACTTATATTTTTAAAACTCTTTACGTTTTTTGAGATTTCATCCATTACTTTGTCCGGTTCCACGGAATCGAATGGTTTGTCCAATGCTTTTGCAACTCCGCTTAAAATCTCCAGGTCTGGCTTTGCCTGAGCAGGGCAGGGGACAGCCCTGTCAGCTTTCTGTACGAAGCCGTTTATATTTGTGAATGTACCTTCTTTCTCAGCAAAAGTTGCGGAGGGAAGGACCACGTTAGCTACGGAGCTCAATTCGGAATTATGAGTATCCTGCAGTACCAGAAAATCAAGTTTAGACAAGGACTGCAGGAGATCCTGTTTGGTATTAGAATTCTCTAAAATATCATTGCCGATAATATATAGTGCTTTTAAATTTCCTTTGTTTATTTTTTCTATCATTTTTTTAACTGATGACGTGTCGTTCGTTTTCACACCTAATTCTCTCGCTCCTTGCGGGTTCGCGGCTTTTTCTTTTTTGACAAGAAGATCATCAGCTTCCCATGAAGGAACAATACACTCTATATCATTATTACTATTAAGAACTGTTTTTATTAATTTGTTGAAAAGATAGAATTCCTCATTAGTAGCATTGGGAGATGCTATAGCGCCAATTGCGTTATTTTTTATCTTTTGCATTCCCTCTGCTGTTGTGTCATACGCTTCATCCCATGAGACTTCTTCGAGTTTGTTTTCTTTTTTAACCAGCGGAACGATTAACCGGTTTCTTGATGCTACCTCTTTATGAGTAAATCGTCCTTTGTCACACATCCAGACTTTATTGACATCCATATTTTTTCTTGGAAGGATGCGATAAACTTTGCCACGGCGGTGAGAGATTCGAATGCTGCAATTATTTGAACATCCCGGACAAACTGATTTTGTTTCTTCCAGAAACCATACCCTGACCTGAAAACGGAAATCAGCGCTTGTCAACGCTCCAACGGGACATAGATCAACAGTATTAAGAGAGTAGTTATTGTCCAGAGATGTGCCCGGATAAGTATTTATAATTGATTTATCTCCCCGGTAAAACACGGCTAACTCATCGGTTTTGCTCACTTCTCTACAAAATCTTACGCAGCGGCGACAAAGGATACAACGTTCTTCATCAAAAACAATATGGGGTCCTATTTTAAACCGTTTTCTTCCCGGTCTTTTTTCATCTCGAAAGCGGCTATGAGTAATTCCATGCTCAAAGGTGTACTTCTGTAGTCTGCATTCACCTGCTTGGTCGCAAATGGGGCAATCGAGAGGGTGGTTGATCAACTGAAATTCCATTACCCCTTTTCTGGCATTTAAAACCTTTTCCGTGTTAGTGCGCACTACCATTCCTTCAGCAACGGGAGTATTGCAGGCAATGGTGAGTTTCGGTATTTTTTCTACTTCTACCAGGCACATTCTGCAACAGCCGTCAATAGAAAGATGCGGATGATAGCAAAAGTGCGGGATTTTCACTCCATTATCAACCGCAGCCTGTAGTATGGTTTTACCCGCTTCAGTTTTAACTTCTTTTCCGTTTAAAGTAAAAGTCGGCATATCAAATTTCAAAACTTTCAGGACAAGTACATTTACCCGATTTAATATGATCTTCGAATTCGCTTCTAAAATGTTTAATTAATCCCTGTACTGGCCATGCTGCCGCGTCTGAGAGAGCGCAAATTGTATTGGCCTCCATATTTCCAGCGACATCCAGCAAAAGATCGATGTCTTCCATTTTTCCGCGACCGTTTTCTATTGCAATTAATATCTGGTGCATCCAGGCTGTTCCTTCTCTGCAGTTTGTGCATTGCCCGCAACTTTCATGACGGTAAAAATGTGACAGGACAATTCCAACTCTCACCATACATGTGGTGTTATCCATTACAACAACAGCCCCTGTTCCAAGAGAAGTGCCTGCCTGCATTAAGGAGTCGTGGTCCATTTTCACGTCTACCATGGCGGCGGGCAAAATTTTTGTTGAAGAACCTCCCGGTATAACGGCCTTTAATTCATTATCGTTACGAATGCCACCGGCTGTTTTAAATATTAGATCTTTCAGGTTGTAACCCATTGGGAGTTCATAAGTACCCGGTTTCTTTACATGGCCGCTAATGCCGAAAATAGTATTGCCGGCGCTTTTCTCGGTTCCTATTTTTTTAAACCAGTCTGCGCCTTTATTTATGATATGAGGGACATGGCAAAAGGTCTCAACGTTATTAATAGTTGTGGGGTTTCCCCAAAATCCGTAACCGGCAGGAAAAGGAGGTTTTTTTCTTGGTTGTCCTTTTTTCCCTTCTACCGATTCCATCAATCCGGTTTCCTCGCCGCAAATATAAGCTCCCGCTCCTCGGTGGACATAAATATCGCAATTAAAATCAGAGTTAAAAATGTTTTTCCCCAAATAATTTTCTTTGTACGCCTCGTCAACGGCTTTTTGTAATATTTCAGCCTGAATGGTGTATTCGCCGCGAATATAAATATAACAAGCCTTAATTCCCATGGCATAAGACGCAATAATAAGGCCTTCTATCAACTGATGCGGCTCGTTTTCAATAATTTGTCTGTCTTTAAAAGTTCCCGGCTCAGATTCGTCGGAATTGCAGCCTATATATTTCGGTTTCTCATTTCCTTTAGGCATAAATGTCCATTTTAAGCCTGTTGGAAATCCAGCTCCTCCTCTACCCCGGAGTCCCGATTTTTTGATTTCTTCGGTGACTTCTTCAGGTTTCATTTTTTTAAGAACTTTTTTAGATGCCTCGTACCCACCATTTTTTAAATAAACTTTTAGGGTTTTAGAGTCACGCGTTTTAAAGTTTTTTGTTAAATAAAGTTCCATTGTTTAGTTATTTGTTATTATCACTATTTTAAATTTATAAGGTCATGAAATTAACAGCCCCTGACCCCTGATCCCCGACCCCTGAGTACTGACATCCGTAAGCTGCTATTTCAGTTTTTCTAAAAGGGCATCAATTTTTTGATTCGTTAAATTTTCATGAAACTCATCATTGACTTGCATCATGGGAGCTGTTCCACAACTCCCAAGGCATTCTACAGTAGATAGTGTATACTTATTGTCCTCAGTTGTTTCTCCTGTTTTAATTCCTAGTTTGTCTTGCAGGTAGTTCACCATATGTCGGCTGTTGAGAAGAGAACATGAAAGGTTGGTGCAAACCTGCAGGTGATACTTTCCCACAGGCTTCATGTTAAACATGGTATAAAAAGAGACCACTTCCATTACTTCAATCGGCTTAATTTCTAAAGTTGAGGCGATCTCTTCCATAGTCTCTTTGGAAATCCAGCCCTCTTCTTTTTGGGCAATATGGAGAGCAGGGAGAAGAGCAGCTTTCTTCTCAGGAAATTTTGATATTTCAGCAGAAATTTCTTTTTTAGCGTTATTTGAAAGCATAAATTTTGATTGCACTGATTAATAAATCTGAGTAATCAGTTTTTTTATAAGCGTAATCTCTGTTCCTAACGATCGCATTCTCCGCCGATCAGGTTGATTTGATCAAAAGTAGGGATAATGTCCGGCAGTAATGATCCAATGCACAATTTTGGCATGGCCTGAGTTATGGCAAAACAGGGAGGGCGGACACGGCATTTCACCGGTTTACCGCCGCCATCACTAACCAGATAAAATCCTACTTCTCCATTGCCACCTTCCACAGGGAAATAGACTTCTCCCTTGGGAGGTTTTATCCCTTCCGTCACTACAATAAAGTGATCAATCAGCTCTTCCATTTTTGAATAAACATGATCTTTTGCAGGTTGCCGGACTATTGGGTTGTCTGTATTTACAGGGCCTTCCGGTATTTTATCCAAACATTGTTCTATTATTCTCATACTCTGATTAAGTTCCTCCATCCTCACAAGGTAACGATCAAAATTATCTCCTGTGGTTCCTGAAGGGATTTCAAAATCAAGTAAGTCGTAAACCAGGTAGGGCTGTGCCTTGCGAACATCATATTCCACACCGCATGCTCTTAAGCAGGGGCCGGTAAAACCATAAGCAA
>DASCNB010000258.1:0-9084 GCA_036011265.1 Nitrospinota bacterium
TAGACGTCTTCACTAAAAGGCTCCGCTCCTTCTTTCGGGATCGCGGTTAATTGAGCGTACCCAACACCAACCACTACTGTCTTCTCCGTCGTCTCATCGGAAGTGACCTCGAACTCTGTTTTCGCTTTACCTTTGCCTACTCTCACATCAGCCAGATACCGTCCTGCTGGTAGTGTAAAATGCTTGGGATCACCAAAGCCAGAGTCCACATACTTCTTTGCAGGTTTACCGTCATCGCCTACAGGATAGACCGTCCAGTAGACGTCTTCACTAAAAGGCTCCGCTCCTTCTTTCGGGATCGCGGTTAATTGAGCGTACCCAACACCAACCACTACTGTCTTCTCCGTCGTCTCATCGGAAGTGACCTCGAACTCTGTCTTCGCTTTACCTTTGCCTACTCTCACATCAGCCAGATACCGTCCTGCTGGTAGCGTAAAATGCTTGGGATCACCAAAGCCAGAGTCCACATACTTCTTCGCAGGTTTACCGTCATCGCCTACAGGATAGACCGTCCAGTAGACGTCTTCACTAAAAGGCTTAGCTCCTTCTTTCGGGATGGCCGTCAGTTTCACATTCGGCCCTTTTGCAGTTTTTTTAACAACAATATCTAAGGCTTTTTTAAGTTCCGATGCGTCCTTTGCAGCAAAGAATTGGCCGCCGGTGTTTTTGGCAAGGCATTGCAATTGTGTCATGCCGATTTTATCGCTGACATCGAAACCGACAACATGGGCCGTGAAATCAACCCCTGCTTTTTCTAAGTCATTTCCAACAGCGCATGGGTCCGCGTTACAGGTTTCTTTGCCATCACTGATGAGTATTACTGTAGCCTTTTCCTCGCTGTATTTTAGTTCCTTAGCAGCCACAAGAACGGCCTGGGTGAGAGGAGTCTTGCCTTTGGGGTTGATAGCGTTTATGGTTTTCATGAACGCACCGGGGTTTACCTTTGAAACCGAAATGAGAGACTCGATATCCTTGCAGTCACCTTTTTTACGATGGCCGTATGCTGTTAGACCGAGATAAGCGTTTGGGTCCCAATCTTTAATTATTCCACCAATGACTTCTCTGGCAATCTCAATTTTTGTTTTTTTGCCGATCTTTTGCCACATACTTCCTGACGCATCCAAAACGAGAACAACCTTTGAGCCTGCTTCTTCAGCGGCAGAGAGAGGCGATACAAATAAAAATGAAAGCAAAGAAAGAAGGAGAAAAAAATTTTTAAATTTAAAAAACGAGAAAATGTTAGAAGTACTCATGACTTTTCCTCCTGTAGAATAAAAGATTTTTCTGCTATCATGAAAATAAACCCCCTGCTTAGGGATATTACAATCTTTTTTAAGTTTAGGCTTTAAGGCATGTGTTTCTTAAGAAAGATTATGGATGCTTACGGCTATATGAATTATATCTGATTCATTATAAACAGGTGTATCTGTTGTGATTGAAATCTCTATGCCATTGGCATTCGCAAAAATTGGAACTGCATGAAACAGAAAAGCTGAGAAAAGAAATAAACCTGAATGGATGTTCTTCCCGTAAACAAGTGTAAATTGATTTTGACAAACAGCAATTACTTTCATTCGTATCTGAAAACCCGGCGGCACCTTTATTTTGCTTTTTCACAGGAACATCCAAGAGGATATTTCATTTGAAGCATTGACATCATAATAATGTATAAGCTTTTCAAAGTTTTTCGAACACTTCCACCATATTTTATATCATCCGTATCAATTCCATCTGCATCCGGCACAGAAAAATTCTCCCATGTTCTCAAAGCCTTTCCACAATCTTCTCCCTTTAGAGCACTGCTGTAACGAATCCATTCCCCGTTTACGCACTTGTTGCTATAATAACATTTACAGTCCCTTTTACTGACATAAACCTTAACATCAAAACGAATATTTTTGATATTTATGTCATACATCTTTTCTTCAATTTCAGCAATACCCTTAAAAGCGCTGTCAATCGCAGCATCGGTAGATTTACCCATGAGAAGATTGGCGACGTTACTAGGGTCCATTAACCCCGCAGCAGTAGAAATTGCCTTTAAACCAGTCTTTAAGGAATCTAATTCATCAGGATCGAGTGTGCCACGATGATATTCCATTTTTTCCAGCACCTCTACCTTGAGAACTTTGTAGCACTCGATGTAACGATAATTTTCAAATATAGAACCATCCGGTTTCCCATTACAATCTTGTTTTTTCTTTGGCTTTTCCGTTATAGTAACAGGGGGCTTATTCTCTGGCTTCTCTGTGACAGTACCTGAAGGTTTTTTCTTTTTATTTTTTTCACATTCATCTATGAACCTTTTTTTGTCTTCTTCAACTTTTTTCTGTGCTTCTTCGCATTCTTTTAGCTTCTGCTGGAGTTCTGTAACTTTTTTTTTCGCTTCTTCAACTTTTTTCTTAGCATTTTTTAATTTCTCTTTAGTGATGTTTTCTGCTCCAGATGTATAAGCTTCTTCATAAGTTTTATAAAGTGATTTAACTCCTGTAAGCTTCTTTTCCGCTTTTTTTAGTGCTCTTCTCAATTTTTCACAATTATCTTTTGTTTGGATTGCCTTTTTCTTCGCTTCTGCTAATTTCTCACACGGATCCTTCTCTTCAAGAATAACTACAGTAGGTTTCTTTTCAACCTGCAATGATTCTCTTCGTGGAAATGACCGGATTTGATTCATTAGCCCTTCTGGAATCATTGGCCCTGGCTTTGGCTTCTTTGTTTCCTCTTCTTCATATTGTCCATAAGGCTGGGTCTGCTCATATCCGGGAACTTGAGGGATAACGTCTTTAAAAATATTTGCTCTCGGTTTTACTGCTTTCGGCCTACTTATTGATTTTGCGTTTCCAGCTGGTTGAGAAGGTTTTTCTTTATACGGTGTTGTTGTTTGTTCCGGTTCTTCGGATCCTTTGGGTGTTGAAGTGTCGCCAGTAGTCTGAGAAGGTTGTTCAGTAGCTGGTCCTTCTCCAGTGACTGTTACCGAAAGGCTGCATGATCCTGATCTTGAGGTATTCTTGAAGCTCCAAAAAAAAGTAAAACTAGTGGAACCCCCTCCAATACCTCTTACTGTAAATACTCCTTCCTTGGCTGAAGAAATTGAAATGGGGCTTATAGTTGCAATAGAAGGATTTCCTCCGTTGACTTCAAAACTCCCCACTGTAACCCCATCTCCTGATATGGTATAAGGTACGGAGCCACCTCTGTTCACGGTCAGGTTTTGAGGACCACAAAAAAAAGCCCAAACAGAGGGGGGCTAAAGTAAAATCAAAGGCGTAATAAACAGAAGTATTAGTAAAACAGTTATAGAAAATTGACTAAAAGATTTCGTGGTTGCAGACGTGTGGTTTTTGCGGTGTAGTGGAAAGTGAAAGCTTGTCATCCTATTAAGGTTCATTGATTCCCGATCAAGTAATGACATTCCCAACCTAGTTGAGGGCCATAATGAAAATCCTGTCCCTTTTATTATTTTCTCAAAAGCGGGAATTTATTATTCTAATTTTTTGAACCAGTATTACCGGTTAAAGGGATTTTCTTTATCCTGGTTTTTAATTGCTCCTTCTGCTGCCCCCTCCATAGCGGAACCAGGGATGTTCATGACCTTTCCAAGCGGTTTCCCTGCTTCCTTTGCTCCTTCTCCGGTTTTATCCAATCCTTCGTTTACCGAAGCGCAACCGAGCATGAAAAATAATGCTAAGGTAAAAGGTGAAATCAATTTTAAGATTTTTTTCATCATACTTTCCTTTACTCCGTAAGGATTAATCCTTTTTTAAATATTTCACCGGTTTCCGGAATTGCTTTTGAAAATTTTTCTTTAACAGAATTAATTTTTATTGAGCCCACTTTAGTTTTTTCCGAACCAAGGTTTTCCCCGGTATCCGGATCGATTAGTTCTTCTCCACGGGAATAGACATTAAAAAGATCACCCACTGAAACTCCATTCCTCTCACCAATATTAGTGTATATGACGTCTTCCGTCACTTTAATGATTTTACCTGTGTATGGTAATTGGTCCAGCTTTTTAGTAACTTCAACCACGGCTTTATCAATCGTGATTTGCATTGCTTTTCCGAGTGGTGTTCTTTTGAATCCTTCAGTTCCGAAATCAAATCCACCGACACCAACACCGAGCTTTAAACCACTCCCTTCCGACTTTCCTTCGACTCTTTTGGAATCGAGTACTACTCCGGTAGTGGTGTCAATGAGTCTTAATATCACGGCCACATGAGCAGTGGTTTTTTTTGAACCAATATTGAAACCACCAAATCCAACACCTGCTCCGCTGCTGCCCGATTTCGAGTCAAATTCCGTAACAGTCCCTTTAATGAGAATTTGTGCTGGAACCAGTTTACCGGTTCGAGCTGTTTTTGAAACGGCGGCACGACCACTGGCAGCCAGGTCCTGTTCGCCAATAATGTCCTCCAGAGTTTGTCGTTCCAATACGACAAACTTGCCACTCTGGATGAGGGAATCAGCAAGCTGATCCGCCATCCCGCTTCCAAGGTTGGCTTGTCCCGATGCATTTGTTCTGTTTTCAAACCTTGAAACAGCAATGGTCTTCTTATATTGACCGGCAAGAACATCAACGTGCCATAAGATAACGCATATCATTACTACAAATACCATAAAACAGGGTCTTTTATTTTTTAGTCTCATTATTTGATAGTCTCCTTTCTAAAAAAATTTTTTTAACTCAAAGTCAAAAAGAGCACACATTTCTAAGTTTTTACATAAAGAACTAAAAACTTTGTTTTCTTTGGTTAATGTTTATTGAAAATAATGCGTGAAGGCTAAAATAGATATAATATCAATTGCGCTGGGTAACCCATTAGATAAACTCAGGGCAGACTCTTTAGGTTTGCTTGCTAAAGGCTAAAGCTTTGCCCTACGATGGTTATGTGATATTGCTGAGTAAATAGAATTTATTTTATGAACATTATTGTGCGATTTTTTTTGCAAGGTTTTTGGCGATAGGTTCCGCTGCTCTTTTAATTGCCTCTACACCCGCGCTGATTTCGTCGATGGCGGCAGCGGTCGCATTTCCACTTTCGACAGCGATGATTTCAGCCGTATCTACTTTAATTGCCCGGACATTGATATTCGCCCGCGCTGATTTCTGCCGGGAACCCGGTAAAACAGAAACACCGCGTGCAATCGCTTTTCCAACTATAATTACATCAGCATTTAAGTAATTTCCCAGATGAGTAGAAGTGAGATCATCTCCTTCAATGGCTTTTAAGATATCCTCCTTGCTCACATTTCCCTCAGTCGTGTTATGGAACCCGCTTCCTACTATCCTGAAACCTTTTTCCAAAAAAGTGCCCATAAACGTAGTATCGGTTTGGGAAACACTTGTCCAGATATTCAAAATATTGGTCAGACTTCCATAATAGTCATAGATGATCCTGTTATCCACCCATATTTGTTCATTAATCATGATCATGACAACCGGTTTATTTAGCTTTTCCTGAGCTTGGATTTCAGAGGGGGAAAATATAAAAAGTAGCGCACCAATAAGCAAAATTTTCCATGTATGCATATTAGTATCCTTGAAAAGGGGTTGAGATTTGGTTTACCAAGTAAGAATAGAGCACCAATAATGTAAACAACATAGTCGAGTCATTCTCATATAATCTTATTGGTAACACAAGTCAAATTTTGCTGGGAAAGTGTTTATTTTAAATAGAAATTAATTTGTTAAATCAAAGTGTAGGAATTTTCATTTTTACTTCCAATAAATCAAAAAGATAATTAACCACGGAAACCTGTAAGTAATAAAAAATCAAAACTCAAACTCAGTTTCTGAGAGTCTTTTTTTTATCTCTATGATTATTCTTTTTTCATCTTCTATGTCTATTGCTTCAAAGGTAGCGGAAAAGCGGACAAACGAGCCGCAATCGTCCCAGGGAACAGAGGAAATTAATTTTTCCGTAATAAGATATTGAGAAAAATCTTCCGCTGACGCGAATACAGTTCCTCCTTTAACTCCTTTAGGAATTTTTACATAGAGATAAAAAGTACCGGCCGGTAAAGAGGCCTTGAAGCCGGCACTGTTCAGGGCGTCCACAAGTAATTCAAGCCTGCGCCTGTATTTGCCTTTGATCTCATCGGTAATTTCAGGGTGTTCTAACGCGTAGATCCCAGCTTTTTGAATTGCAATGAACTGTCCTGAATCATAATTATCTTTCACATTCGCAAAACCACAGACGACCAGTTCGTTACCGGCAACAAAGGCAAGGCGCCAGCCAGTCATGTTATAGGCTTTAGATAAAGAGTGGATTTCGATTCCTACGTCCAGGGCGCCGGGGATTGATAAAAAGCTTAAAGGCTTTTCCGTGTAGGATAAAGCGGCATAGGCAGCGTCCTGAACAACGACAATATTATTTTCTCCGGCAAATTCGACAACTTTTTTATAAAAGTCTTCAGTTGCTTCCGCTCCTGTCGGGTTGTTGGGATAATTAAGATAAAGCAGTTTCGCTCGTTTTTTTGTTTCGTTGTCAATTGCGGCTAAATCCGGTAGAAAATTGTTTTCCTCTTTTAAGGGCAGGTTCACAACATCTCCGCCGTACCATTTGGTGTGAGTTCCCATGACAGGATATCCAGGCACCGTCATTAACGCAATATCGCCGGGATTAATATACGCAGCAGGGATCATTGCCAAGGCCGGTTTTGAACCTATGGAATGATTTATCTGTTTCGCAGGATCAAGATCTTTGACACCAAAGTTTCTTTCAAGATATTTAGCGGCCACCTCTTTAAACTCAGGTATTCCGTTATCCGCGTAACCTCTGTTTTCAGGATTTTGGATTTCATTTTGCATATTGCTAACTACCCCGGGAAATGCCATTTCGTCCGGTTCTCCAACCCCAAGATCAAAAAGTTCTTTCTCCGGGTTTTGGGCGAGAGCGGCTTTTTTTGCTCGCTTTATTTTTTCGAATTTATATATTTTGGTGTCTTTCCCAAACAAAGCCCCTCCCAGCCTGTTGGCAAAGAGAGATTGTATATAATTTTCATTCATAGTTTTAATTTAAACCTCCTAAAGCGGCAAGTTGCCGGAACCACAATTCGGTATGGAAAACCGAATTGGACGGTTTCCAAAGGAAAGCCGCCCGAATGGTTAAGGCCATGGATGGCAGAGCTAAGCTCAGCTTTGCCGATAATCAAATAGGGCTTGCGCCCAAGAGAACCATCAAAAAATCTTGTTCAGCGTTGCATAAGACGCTGTATAAAGAAAGAAGTAACAGCGTCTAAAAAAAACAAGTTTTTACAGGGTAAAGTATATAAATAAAATCTACTGAAATTATCAGAGCAGATGCTTAAAGTCAAAAATTATTTCGACCTTTTAACACTCTGAAATATGATACGATAAATTCTAAAAAATCTTTCTTCGAGAAAAATTAAGATGATTAAATCATTATTTGAAAACTATGTGGATCTTTTTAAGAAAAACCCTTTGTTAGGGTCCTGTATTTATATAATTGTGGCGGGATCTGTCACAATGATTTTATTGATCATCTTTCCCCTGGTATTGCATCGCTCCATGAAGGATGAGTTCATCCCTTTTGTTCTTTTTTTGTGTTCGTTACTTTTTTTGCCATGGATATGGTATAAGTTGTTGTATCTAAAGATTAATTCTCATAGAAATCATTCAGAAAACAAAAAAGAGAAAGAACATTATTAATAAAAACCGGGGATGATTTTAAATAATAAATTCTAATTAGCTGAAGAGTAAAGGAAAAATTTTATTATATTATTATCAAATTAGGCTAAAGTAAATTTCCTTCTGATCCGTTAATAGAAGTAAGAATTAAAACCAGAAGAAGGAGTATCGGTATGAGTATACAGAGTGTAAAACCAGTTGTACCGCAGGCAGCCGGGATTTTAAAGACGTTCCGAGGTAAAATAAACGCTCAGGTGCAACGACAAGTGAAGAATGTAAAAGTAGAAGTTAAAAGACTGGTAAACTACAAAGCGTAAATATGCAGGATTTTAATAAATTCAACTTTATTCATTAAGGTTCCAGTTATAATTAAGATACCTAATAGAATAATCTCCTCTTTCCACGTATTTTAAATGCTTCCTTGCTTCTGTTGGAGCGTGATTTCCTATGCACTTGAGAACTCCCCCATGTTTTTGAAAATCCTTTTTAAACCATTTGAAAATTCGTGAAATGTAGATTGTCGCTTCGGTTTGATGCACAAAAAGACCTTTTGTTTCATTTGCAAGGAGACGCTCCATTTGATAATCCAACTGTGAATTGATTTCATCCGGATTGTAGCTCTTTACGGCTAAATCGGGGCAGCTTACTGAGGCGCAAACAATGGCAGCATGAATATGGGGTTCCCCCATTTTCCTTAATATGCCATGTTCTATATCATTTAGAGAGTATTCTTTGCCTCCTACAATACCGGTATTTCTGTCCCATACCTGGTTAAACCAGCTCCCTATATCCTTAATGCTTTCAACAGGATAATTATCAGAAACCAGTTTTACGGCCATGATATTGTAAACGTTTATCCAAAAGGAAAGCTTTTCATTCTTAGATTTCAGGCTATTTAGCGGGAATTCTTCCAGTTTATCTATTAAATCTTTAAATTGCTTGTCTTTTCTTAACAGGCGGTACTTAATTAGAGTCAGGCGTACATGTTCTTTAGTGGCATCGTAGACATATTTTTTTAATAAAGTATCCCACTCTGAAAAATCAAAGGCAGCTGCTCCAGCTATCCGAAAGCTAAGAAGCAGGAAAACAGTAATAACTATAAATAAATTTTTTTTCTCACAATAGATAAAACCTGATTAGAGTTTTTCTATCATATCAAAACCATGAATATCAATTTCTTTGACAAGTTCATCCGCTCTGTGGAACGAATTTATCACAATTGGAGTTACCAAAGAAATAGTTTCTTTAACTCTTTGGCGCAAATTCCATTTCATTTTCTTAGAAGATTTAGTTAGAGGGAGTGAAGCAACTTTGCCAGTTTCTTCTAAAAGAATCGGAATAAATTTTAGCGAAATTAATATTATCATGGAAAAATTCTTTACCGGGAACCCAAACAGCCTCAAAGGACTTAAATACCACTCAATCGCGTTTAC
>DASCNB010000259.1:0-4163 GCA_036011265.1 Nitrospinota bacterium
TATGGATTTCTCCCTTTCCCCTTGTAATTATCATTCTCACATAAGATTCGCCATTTTCAGCGGCATCAATAGTTTTTTGCATTTCTTCCAATAAATATTCGTCTGCAAATGGTATTTTTAATGAAATAGCCTTTGCTGATTCTCTAAGCCTGGTTAAATGCTCTTTCTCGCCAAATAGCTTTCCTTTATATGTAGTAAAAACTTCATAAACGCTATCACCAAACAATAGCCCGTGATCAAACACAGAAATAAACGCCTGGTCCGGTGGCATTATCTGCCCATTAATATTAATAAGAGTTGTCATCTAAAATCAGCTATCAGCAATTAGCGTTCAGCAAAACATAAAAAGTAATGATCAAGCATCTTTACTTAATCATTTTCTTTACCTTATTTATATCATAAAAAAAATAAGGAAACTCCCTGAAACATGCAGTCCGGTTTTCATGTTCCTTTTCCTCTAAAATTCTTAATTGATCAATGACTTCTGAACAATAGTGATCAAGAAAGCTTGAAAGTTCTTCTGTGACAGTTTTTAATTTCCGGTAATGATCTTTTTTCTCTTTTTTAGAAGGTTTCTGCCGGAATAGTTTCTTCTTTTCTTCAGTTAATTTATTAAATTTCCCCTTTGCCACCTCCCCTTCTACCTTGTCTTCAAAAATCTCCGGTTTGAGCTTTATGTTTCTGATTATTGTTTTCAACTTCTCTACATCAGTTATTTGAACTCTATCTATCGGAAAATCAGGAAAAAGAGTAAGCGAAGCAGCTATATAATGAGGCGGTTCTATTTCATAATATTTTTCCATAATTCCGTCAGTTATCTCATCATACTTTGCGCCACTTATTCCGTGAATAAATATATCAGCAAAAAATAGCCGAAAAAACAGAGTGAGAAGAACTGCTTTGGGGCGCAAGTTAATCTCTCCCTCATCTATGATTTTAATGGCATGGTCGAAATCTCCCTTTTTATATCTAAATAAACAAATATCCTCTACGTAAATAGAAATGCACGACCCTTCATGAATTACCCAAACGGGTTTACGTTTATTGTCATTTATGCACCAAAATGGGATTTCAAATTTATCAGCATCCTTTTTTAAATCAGGGAAAGGATTTGCTTTATATCGTAATTTATGACTAATCCTGTACTCTTCCAACAACTGGTT
The DNA here is from genome assembly GCA_036011265.1 of Nitrospinota bacterium. Lineage (GTDB taxonomy): Bacteria > Nitrospinota > Nitrospinia > CAJXCL01 > CAJXCL01 > CAJXCL01. The sequence continues at coordinate 1,164 of DASCNB010000259.1, forward strand.
ATAAATATCGTGAAACCTTTTAATATTTTGAACTATATGTAAAACAAATAATAAAAAAGATCTGGTTTTGCAAACACGGGACAACATGACATCAAAATACTGAAGATTAACGCTTGCTTCATACCTTTTTTTTGTTTTTACCAAGAATTCTACTAAATTTTTTGAAGACGCTAATGCGCTCTCTCCTTTTTGAAAAAATATTTCTGCATATTTGATAAGCGTGTTAACTGGAGAAGACTGAAGGCCCGCCTTAATTTTTTGGTAAAAGTCTCTAAACTGATCACTACCCGGAACGGAGCAACATTCAAATGGCTGATGGGAATTCAATTTCATTAAGATTTCTTTTCTCCTTTTGATTGTCTCATTCCAGGTTAAGATAGAGCATCCGATTTCATTAGAACAGTCACTATCAATAATAATATCAAAAGCGGTCCCTTTGTTTTCTCTGGCCAACTTGTCCACAAGAAAATTCTTTATCCAAATCCCGGGATGACATAAACCGGGCTGATGGCCTGTTACTATATAGGGAAGCGGAAATAACTCCTCGTTTCTGTCTGTTAATGAATTTAAAATTTCTTTTTTTGCTATCTTGCGAAATTCGTTATAGTTGACTTCTGCTATCTTGAAACTATAAGAATCGATTAATTCCTGGTTGGATTTTAAAAGGGGAGGAATCTCCGGCAGGTCATGGCTGCAAAAAAATTCCCCGTTGTTTTCGGGGACTTTCAAAGCTCTCTTGGTTTTCATTCAATAAAATCTTTAAACGATTTCAATCCTACTTCTTCTTTTGATAAAAACGGCTCTCCATATTTTACTCTGATACGATCGCCCCAGTATTGGGCCCTATTTTTGAGATGTTCGAAAATAGCCTGGTTTTTTTCATTTTCCAGAAATTGTGATTCATAGCTTTTTACCGCCTCAATTTTTTGATCGTATTCCTTGCTTACATCCATAACAAAACTGGGAGTTTCTCTCACTTTTAAATGAGAAGCATAGAAATAAAAAATTTTCAGAGAGTAATGAGGTTCACCTTTAATATTGGATTTGGTTAATTTGCCGTAAAACCGAGCGGCTTCGCAAATATCCTTCGCTGCTTTATGGTCCGGGTGAGCGTCTTCCCAGTGATGAAAAAAGAGAAGGTGTGGTCTGGTTTCCCTTATAACTGCTGCAACTTTTTCACGAGCCTCTATTGTATCTTGAAGATACCGGTTTGGGAGATCAAGCGTGCGCCGAAAATCCAGGTTTAACTTTTCTGCGGCTTTTTTTCTTTCTTGTTTTCTTTTTTCAGTGGTACCAAAGGGCGTTGGTTCTCCATCCGTCAAATCCAGGATTCCGGTTTTAAAACCTTCCTTTTTTAATTTTATCAGAGAAGCCCCCATCCCTATTTCCACGTCATCTGGATGCGCTCCTATAGCTAAAACATCTATCATTTCAAAACCGTTCTAAAAATAAGATAAAATCAAAACTCTTATACTTTGAACTTGTAGAGTATTTTTTTGTTAGGATAATGTTTTACATTTCTTGTAGCAATCTTATGTCCACTCACATCGGCTGTTGCAGCTATAAGGCAGTCAATGGATGTAATTGTTATGCCTTTTTTTCTATAATATCTGTAGAGATCCCCACCTTTAATAGCAATTTCCATTGTAACGGGTTCAATGTTGCAGGCATTGATAAAATCAGAGGTGTCCCTTCTTTCTTCATCTTGCATTCCAGCATACATTTCGTATACGGTTAGAATGCTAAGAAAGGAAATATTGTTTTCCCATAGGGGAACTAAAACCCTTTTTGCATATTGCATTCCCCTCAAATAGTCAATAGCAAGGTCTGTATCAATCAAGACGGTTGGCATATCCCCTGCTCTCTTCAGTTCTGAGATTGTCGACTATTGTTACGCTGTTTTTTTTTCTTTTTTCCCACTTGCCAAAGGTATTGACGGCTTTTTTAACTTTCTCCATTCTTATGTATTCTTTAAGCGCTTTGGTCACGAGCAAACTGAAATTACCGGAGATTTGTTTTGCCTGACGAAGTAGATCGCCGTGAATTGTGATGGAAGTTTTGATAAGGTCCATATTCCTCCCTCTCACCAAATAGTGTACGACAAATATATATTACTGTCAAGTATTACTAAATGGTAATAATAAAAATTTCCAAGCTTTTGCCCCTTTATTGAATTAATAATCGCTATATTTCTAAATTGCAAATTTGTAAAAGTGTGCTTTTTAAAACGTTGTTATATTTCTTATTTTTTACAGCACCTTATGCAAGGGCTTAGCATAATCTTTGTTAGCAGTATCAGGGCGGTAGCCTATTTGGTTGCGGTACTTCCGCTTTCTGCCATAAGTGGTTTTAGCGGTTTGTCCAACTCACAATAAACATTGAGCCGGTTAAAAAAAAACATTTGCAGCAGTCGAAATGAAAGCGAGCAGATAAGATGCAATTATAATTGAAAGCAACCGGAGAACCCTGTTTTTTTTAAACGCAAGCGAATTCTCTTTCAATAACTGATAAATAATATTTTCTCCTCTCCATCGGATCATCAAGGTTGTTGCCGAAAGTCCGGTTCAGGTTTTTATAAATCAGGTCAACAGGTATTTCCTTAATCTTCAATTCCTGTTTATGGGCCTGCAACCAGACCTGGAGAGGAAAAGCATATCCCTTTTCATCCAATTTCAATTTTTTTATTGCCTTGACTTTATAAGCTTTAAAACCGCAAAAAGTGTCCGTTAAGTTATAACCGGTATATTTATTAATTAACTCGGTCATCTCTTTGTTAATCTTCTTCCGGTCAGGAGGAGGCGCTTCAAAAAGCGGAGAGGAGCTGTTCAGGTACCTGCTTCCGGAAACAACGTCATAGTTATCTATTTCTTTTATAAAATAAGGTATTAAATGGGGTTCATGCTGGTCATCGCAGTCCATGGTAAGAACAATCTCAAAATTATTCTCAACAGCATGTTTAAACCCGTTCATTAAAGCACAGCCGTAACCACAATTTTCGGT
>DASCNB010000260.1:0-4782 GCA_036011265.1 Nitrospinota bacterium
AATTAAAGCATATAAAGAAGTCATAAGATTAAGATCCGGCGATGCAGAGGCCCATAATTCTATTGGATCAGCTTACACCTGGGTCGGAAACTACGATAAGGCGATTGATCACTACAAAGAAGCTTTAAAGATCAACCCGGATTATGTAGAGGCGCACTATAATCTTGGAAGTGCGTATGACACGTTAGGAAAATATGAAGATACCATCAACGAGTACAAAGAAGTAATAAGATTAAGCCCGGATAACGCGGAGGCACACTATGATCTTGGAGTGGCCTATGAAGAAGCAGAAAATTACCGGGAGGCAATTAGAGAGTATAAAGAAGCCAAAAGGATAGAACCTGACGACTCAGTAGCTCACTTTAGTATCGCGGAAATCCATAACAGGATTGGATTGGCGTATAAACGAGCAGGGAGGTACCGTGAAGCGATTTTGGAATATAAAGAAGCTATCAACATTAAGCCTGATTATGCAGAGCCGCATCATAACCTTGGAACGGTGTATGACTTGAGAGGACACTCTGAAGAAGCGTTTGACGAGTACAAAGAAGCCATAAGATTAAAACCGGATTACGCGGAGGCACGCGTTAATCTTGGACAAATGCATGAAGAAGCAGGGAACAATCAAGATGCAATTAGAGAATACAGGAAAGCTCTAAGGATTATCCCGGAATATCCAGCCGCGCTTGAAAACCTGGCAGATGCTCATTTCAAAGTTGGATCCATGTATTTTGATCAAGATAATTACGATAGAGCTATCAAAGAATTTAATGAGGTCATAACCCTGAAACCAGATGATTCATTTACATACATTAAGCTGGGACAAGTATATGCAAAAGCAGGGAGCATGCGAAAAGCAATTGATGAATTCAAGAAGGCCCTGAATATAAAACCGGATAATAGAGAATTCAGCCATACTCTTGCTGAGGCCCATTTTAAACTCGGAGTAATGTATTGGGATGACGAAAAAACTCAAGATGCGATTCAAGAATTCAAAGAAACCACAAAGCTTATGCCTGAACACGCGGAGGCTTATTATAATATTGGTTTGACCTATTGGGACGCGGGAAACAATGAGGAAGCGATTAAAAAATTTAAGGAAACTTTAAAAAACAATTCCGATCACGCTGAGGCGCATCATGCCCTCGGGTTGATATATAAAAAAGAAGAAAAATATACAGAAGCAATAAAAGAATTAAAAAAAACTATAGCAATCAGACCGGATGATGCTGAGGCACATTATGAACTGGGGTTGACATATCAAGCAGTAGAAAACTTTCAAGAGGCAAAGAATGAATTTAAGAAAAGCATACGGATAAAGCCGGATTATGTAAACACACATAGCAACTTTGGATTTGCGTATGGCTCCTCAGGAAACTCACAAGTCATGTTAAATCGCATATCAGCATTGGATTTGCTTATTGAGGCTGATGATAAATGATAATGAAAGAAACATGAGACTGAAGTTCGTCTTCTTACAGGTAAGGTTACAGGTTGGACGGAGATTTTTTTTCTGTAACAATTTTAATTACGATTTCGTTTTCTTTTGCCATCCCCAGGTCTTCCCGAGCTATTTTTTCTATTTGAAAATCTTCCGACTTATATGAATGTATTGCCTCTACCAGCACCCGGTTTTCATTTTCCAGACGACTGATGCTGATTTTAATATCATCTAATTTACGGCTTAAGTCCGTGGTCCTTAATATTCCCTTTTTATTAAAGACAGCAAAAGAAAAAAGGGAAACAAATGCCACTAAGCAAACCGCTATTATAACTTTATTTAAGGTCAATAATTTTTTATTCATCTTGTAAAAGATTATAAAGCGGCGAGGCGCCGCAACCAAATAGAGCTTCCGCTCTGGAGAACCAACAAAAAACTTCCCCAAAAAAAAACAAGTTTTTATAGGGTAATACTATAAAATACTTCTTTCCCTTTGTAAACGGATGAATCTCCCAATTCTTCTTCGATTCTTATCAGCTGGTTGTATTTTGCCACGCGATCAGTTCTTGACATGGAACCGGTTTTTATTTGACCCGAGCTAACAGCGACTGATAGATCTGCAATGGTTGAGTCTTCTGTCTCACCAGAACGATGCGATACTACAACCGTGCAACCTGCCTTTTTTGTCATCTCTACTGCGGCCAGTGTCTCTGTCAGTGTCCCAATCTGGTTAAGTTTTATTAAAACAGAGTTTGCTATTTTCTGTTCAATTCCTTTTTTAATAATCTTTGTATTTGTTACAAAAATATCATCTCCTACCACCTGGATTTTTTTCCCTAGCCGATTTGTCAACTCTTTCCAGCCTTCCCAGTCATCTTCCGCCAGGGGGTCCTCTATGGATAGAATCGGGTATTGCCTGACCCAGTCCTCATAAAACGCAATCATTTCCTGAGAAGATCTATCGGGTGAGGGTTCGGCAGACAATATATATTTCCCATCTTTATAAAATTCACTTGCAGCGGCGTCTAATGCTATAAAAACATCCTGTCCTGCCGAATAACCAGCCTGTACAACGGCTTCAAGGATAACTTCCACAGCTTCGACATTTGATTTTAGATCAGGCGCAAAGCCACCTTCATCTCCAACCGCTGTATTGTAGCCTTTTTTATTTAGCACTTTTTTTAATGTATGGAATATCTCCGCTCCTATTCTTATGGCTGATTTTATACTTTTGGCTCCTACAGGCATAATCATAAATTCCTGAATATCCACATTGTTGTCGGCATGGCTCCCGCCATTAATTATATTAATCATCGGAACGGGTAATTCATTCGCATTATCTCCTCCAATATATCGATACAGAGGCTTATCACAATCCATAGCGGCTGCTTTCGCGGCTGCTAAAGACACGCCTAAAATAGCATTAGCACCTAATTTGGATTTGTTTTCAGTACCATCCAGATCAATCATTAATTGATCAATTAAGGTTTGATCAGAAGCGTTTTTCCCAAGGAGTTCAGGTGCAATTATATTATTTATATTGTCCACCGCTTTTCTCACACCTTTACCGTGAAAATATTTTTTATCCTTATCACGCAGTTCTAATGCTTCCCGTGACCCGGTTGACGCGCCGGATGGTACAGACGCTCTACCTGAAACACCGCTTTCAAGAGTCATATCTACCTCTACAGTAGGATTGCCTCTGGAATCAATTATTTCTCTACCGTGAATTCGTACTATTTCGCTCATAATTTTATAAAAAACATTTAACCGAATAAAACGCTTTGTGTACTCAGCGCTGCAAACTTTTAAAACTGTGTTATTTTAGGCGGTGTTTAGTCGCAGTTTAGTCATTGTTTGTTTTTTACCTTATACAGCGCCTTATGCAAGGCTTAGTAAAGTTTTTTAACACACCCCGTCCCGGTGGGACACCCCTCTTGTTAGAGGGGAATTCTCTCCCCTGTATCCCCCTTTTAAAAGGGGGATACAGGGGGTTGTAATTTTGGTTGTGGCCCTACCACCCTGCGACCTCCGCGGTGAATTATTACTTTTCTCCTATACACTTTGAAACGATTTTCGAGCTACGTCAAGTGTTTTGTCTAAATCTTCGCGCGAATGAGCTGAAGACATAAAACCGGCTTCAAACTGGGATGGGGCAAGATAGATGCCGTTATTCAGCATATTTTGAAAATGTTTTGTAAACATAGTGAGATTCGATTTTTTTGCATCATCGTAGTTTTTTACCTGATAGTTTGTAAAGAACGAAGAAAACATCGAACCTACTCTTGTAAAATAGACAGGAAGCCCTTTCTCTTCTGCAAGAGATTTCAATTCGGAACAAAGATACTCCGCTTTTTGATCGAGGTCTTCATAAAACCCGTTTTTTGAAATCAGGTTTAAAGTCGCTATACCCGCTGTCATGGCTAATGGATTTCCTGATAATGTCCCTGCCTGATATACAGGCCCCAAGGGAGCAATCTGGTTCATTATTTCCTTTTTACCTCCATAGGCCCCAACCGGAAGACCTCCTCCAATAATTTTTCCCAGGCAAGTCAAGTCCGGAGTAATCCCGTAAAGTTCCTGTGCTCCGCCAAAAGCCACTCGGAAACCTGTCATAACTTCATCGAATATTAAAATCGATTTGTATTGTTCTGTAATTTTTTTTAAACCTTCAAGAAATCCTTTTTCAGGAGGGATAACACCCATATTGCCGGCAACAGGCTCCAGGATTATGCAGGCAATCTGGTCCCCTTCTTTTTGAAAACATTCATTCACCTTCTCAATGTCATTAAAAGGTAGCGTAATTGTCAGCCTGGCCAGATCTTCAGTAATGCCGGGACTGTCCGGAATTCCAAGAGTAGAAGCTCCCGATCCAGCCTTAACCAGCAAACAATCAACATGCCCATGGTAGCATCCTTCAAATTTGATTATTTTTTTTCTACCGGTATATCCACGAGCTAACCTGATAGCGCTCATGGATGCTTCGGTCCCTGAATTTACCATCCTTACAATTTCAATAGATGGAACCGCCTGAATAACCAGTTTGGCCAATTGGGTTTCAATTTCAGTTGGCGCGCCATAGCTGGTGCCGTTTGATAACGCGTTTTCAAGAGCTGCAACTACCTCAGGGTGCGTGTGTCCAAGTATAAGAGGCCCCCATGATCCAACATAATCTATGTATTCATTATCATCCGCATCAGTGATCTTTGAACCTGAAGCCTTTTTAATAAAAAGCGGAGACATATCAACTGCTTTAAATGCTCTGACAGGGCTGTTTACCCCGCCGGGAATAAATTTTTGTGCTTCACAAAATAACGTTTCTGATTTTGTGGTCATTTAAT
>DASCNB010000261.1:0-15108 GCA_036011265.1 Nitrospinota bacterium
CTAACTTCTTTTGATCTCTATAAAATTTTGATTCCTCACAATGAGGACTTACCGGGATATTGAATAATTTACCTGCCTTCAAAGCGTTATTCATTAATTTATTTCCGGGAACAGGGTTTCCGTCATCAGAAATCGCCACGGCTCCGGCATTTTTTAAAGCTTTTACATCCGTAAGCCTGACTCCTTTCAACCCTTTAGATAGACATGCCTTGGTATATACATTAACAATCCCGGTTTTCTTGGCTATTCCCAGCACTCTTGCTACCCTTTCAGGGCTATCTGCGGGTGGTACTGTATTCGGCTCCATCAGAATTGTAGTAAAGCCTCCAGCCGCTGCCGCCCGTGCTCCTGATTCAATCGTTTCTTTATATTCAAATCCGGGTTCTCTAAAATGGACATGCACGTCAACAAGACCGGGTGTAATAATTTTTCCATTTGCGTCTACAATTTCTGAATCTTTATCTTTTATGTTTTTGCCGATCTTCTTAATTTTGCGGCCGTCAATTAAAACATCCAGGACATCATTCTTTTTTGATTTGGGATCAATGACTGTCCCGTTTTTAAGTAAAATTTTTGGCATATTTATTCTGGTAGCCCCTTGGTGTAATCAACCTGTTCTCATGAAAAACTGTTTGACTATTGCCAATGATTACAACTGAAAGCATATTGATCTCCTCGTCAGCAAAATCATTTAAATTGCTTATGACAATTGATTGTTTCTCTCGAAAAGCATTGGTAACAATACCAACCGGTGTAGTACGGGAGCGGTACTTCTTGACAATATCCCTTGTGCTGATGATCTGGCTGACTCTTCTTTTGCTTTTTGGATTATATATTGCAATAACAAAGTCTCCATCCGCCGCGCATTCAATTCTTTTTTCAATGATTTCCCATGGGGTAAGGAGGTCGCTTAAACTGATTACAGCAAAGTCATGAGACAGAGGAGCGCCTAATAAGGAACCTGCCGCGTTAACGGCTGAAATACCGGGTATAATCTCTACTTCAAGTTGCTCATTTTTATTCAATTCCAATACCAGTCCGGCCATACCATAAATACCGGGATCTCCACTACTGACCACAGTAACCGTTTCCCCGTTTCCGGCTAATTCAAGAGCTTTCTTGCAACGATCAATCTCCTCCATCATACCTGATGCGTAAAGTTTCTGGTCTTCGATTAATTCCGCTATTAAATCCACATAACGATTGTAACCCACTATAGAGGTTGATTTTTTTATAGCATCAACGGCAAGAGGGGTTAACTGATCTATATTCCCGGGACCCGTTCCAACTACAAAAACTTTTCCTCGGCTATTGCTATGGTTGTTTGTGGAAGCTTTGTTTTTGGCAGTACTATTTGACATCTGAATCCTCCTAAAATAGCGCACGGTTCCGCGACTGAATATATCCCTAATGCTTTCTTTACAGTTTCCGATTTACTAAAATTATCTTCTATTGTTTTTATCCGTGATTTAGAAATGAACTTTAACGGGATTTTCAGTTTTTCAGAAAGTTGATGGAAACCTTCCTCATCTTCTTTGTCTTCTACACTTGCTATTAATCGTACTTCATTTACGGTACGGTTAATTCGCTTGAGTCCTTCGCGCAAGGTTTCTTCCAATTGATCTGCTGGTGTTCCCCGTCTACAGCCCATCCCTGCGATTAAAGTTTTAGTTGCTTCTGACCCGGTTGTGATGACAAAGTCTCCCCTGCAGATCAAAGCGACCTTTTCCGCCAGGCGGTTAGCTCCTCCTTCGTGGCCTGAAAGAGTGCTTATAGCATAGCGTCCCATTTCATCAACTACAACTATCGCGGGATCTTTAAACTTGTTCTCGATCTGGTCCTTAATAATCCGGCTTACGATTCCTAATGCCATAATAAAGATAAAGGAATTATAGCGAGACCAGATTTTTTCAATTAGCTTTTTTGTAGTTGTTTCGTAAGCAGTAATGTTGGCATTGTTGTCATTAATGATATTTTCAGGAGCGTAAAGGTCTCCTTTTAAATTATCTTGCAGTTTTCCTGCTACTGTCAATCCATGAGTTGTAATGGCTATAATTGCGAGGGACATTTTATTAACAAATTCGAAACGCGATATTCGGATTTAATTGTTTAACTCCTATACTCATGGCTGAAATTTTTGTCATAAAGTTTTGAGGAAATATTTTTCTTTAAGAGAGCTTCACCGATTAATATTAAAGCGGTTTTTGTGATTTTTTTTTCTGCTGTTTTTTTTAATATATTTTCTAAAGTCCCCTGGATGATTTCTTCATCAGGCCAGCTTACTTTATAAGCAATGATAACGGGTGTTTCAGGAGAATAGGCGGTTTTTAATGTCTCAACAATTTCATTTAGCATATTGATAGACAAATAAAGAAAAAGGGTAGGGCGGGTCCTAATTATTTCTTTGAGATCTTCCTTCTCCGGCACAGGCGTCCTGCCTTTAACACGACTGATAGTAATAGTCTGGCAGACTTCCGGAACCGTCAGTTCCAGTCGTAAAGCCGCCGCGGCAGCTTGAAACGAGCTGATTCCCGGGATTACTTCATACTCAATATGTAGATTATCAAGCAAAACCATCTGCTCGTTTATAGCGCCGTATATTGAAGGGTCTCCGGTATGAAGTCTCGCGACATTCTTCCCACTTTCTTTTGCCCTTTTGAAAATACTTTCTATCTCTTCTAGATTTAAAGAAGCGGAATTATGTGTTTCTTCAGAGTTAACGGCATACTTTAAAATCTCTTTGTTGACGAGAGAACCCGCATAAACTACTATTTCCGCCTGCTCCAGGATTTCTTTTCCTTTAATCGTTAAGAGTTCCGGGTCACCCGGTCCAGCGCCTATAAAATAAACTTTCATTATTTTCTTTTTCTCACAATGATTGTGGAAAGATAACCTTCCTTTTCAGAAAAAGAAGAGTTGTGATTAAAGCCTTTAACGAGCTTTTCTCCTGCCATTCCCACATGGCTTCCAAATATCGCGTCCTGACCAATATCCATTTCCTGAAGCAGTTTAACAATTTCCGGCAGTTTTTTGGCAACTTTCATAATAACAATTGTATCATGATCTAATATTGTTTTTTTTAGATCATTGATGTCATTCGGGACCGGACATATACAGACTTTTTCGTTTTTTTCAGCCATGGAGTAACTAAACCTGGCAGCCACCGCGCTGTATGCTGAAATGCCCGGAACCGTTTCAATTACCAGGTCCGGGGCTGCTTCTTTTAACGCGCCCAGGAGATAAATATAAGTACTATACAGCAACGGGTCTCCAATTGTCAGGTATGCCACCTGATCTCCGCTGTTGATTTTTTGGAGGATGATTTCAGCGGAGTTTTTGTACCGTTTTTCGAGTTCTTCTTTGTCCTTGGTCATAGGAAATTCCAGCTCAATAAATTCTTTTTTTTCATCCAGGACATTTTCAATGATTTCTCTGGCGAGGCTGTCAGCTTTGATTTTTGCCTTTGGGGCAAAGATAATATCCACGTTGTTAAGAATCTTCAGCGCTTTCAATGTTAAGAGTTCCGGGTCTCCCGGCCCTACTCCAATGCCGTAAAATATTGGTTTGTTATTTTTGTTCATAGTTGAATAGATTATTTATTAAGAGAAACTTTTGACAGGATAACAGGATAGACAGGATTTATTTTGGAGCGCAATGACCTTGTCATTGCTTTTATCGTGTTAATCCAGTTAATCGTGTCTAAAAAAGTTCCTCCGAAGGCGATTAATTCGATATTCGTGTAACGATCAATATACTTAATGATTCTTCTTCGACTTTATCAAAATCCTCAAATTTTATATCTAAAATCCTTTGGCTGGGCAAAGACAGGTTGGAAACAACATTAAATTTACAATTAGATACAGATTTTGAATTAAGCTTACTCTTTATCATCTTTAAATTATTTCCAGGGTCTAACAAAAGGACAAATTTATCATTTTCATCAAATATTTTTTGAATTTCAATGTCATTAGTTCCGTGCAAAGTAAAAGTCCTATACTCTTTCCAACTTTCTTTTAAGCGGGAAAAGGCGTATTGGACAGAGCTTATCCCGGGAATCACTTCGCAGTTATCCTGTCCAAATTTATCTAAAACTGATTTTCCAAAACTGTAAAATAACGGATCTCCGGAAACCAAAAAAATAAGTTTTTTATTTTGTTTATATAATTGACCGGCTTGGTCCAGTATTTCTTTATAGTTGTTGTCAAGAATTAATGTCTTCAGGGAAGCTTTTTTAATAAAGTCATTTATCAAACGTTTTGAACCAATGACCATGTCAGCTTTTTCAATAGCCTCTTTTCCCCTTATTGTTATCAAATCAGGCGCTCCCGGTCCGCACCCGATGATTGTTATTTGCTTGCCCATTTTGTTCCTGTATTTGATAGGGCGACTAATTCTTTGTTCATATTGAAAAGTAACGTTGGGACAGGCAAGTCTGTTTTTAAATAAACCTGGACTTTTTTCTCTATTGTTTCAGCAAGGTCATTAAACAATTTTATTATGTCATTTTTTTGCAGGGTATGAATCATTCCTTCTATTGTGGGAGATTCTTTCAGTTCATTTAAAATGACATTATCAACATTATTTTTAAAAAAACTAACAACTGCTTTGTTAGCTGCGGGTGATTTAGTGTAGTGTGTTTGGAAATGACCTGATAATACTTTTGCTAATTTGCCGGGATGGCCGGCAAGGATAATTGAAAATTTCATTTTAAACGCGTTCTTCAAGGTAAATCCCAGGTAATCTCCGGACTGTACAATTTGATGGTCCTGAAATTTGTCTCTGAAATGTATTTGCATTGCCTTTTCACTTATGTTTCCCGGTGTAATAATGACTTCTTTGAATTCATTTTTTTCACAGAATTTTAATTGTTCTAGAATGGTTTGCTTAAAGGAGGAGTGCGACTTACGCTTCATTATGCCGGTGGTACCGATAATCGATATTCCACCGATAATGCCAAGCCTTGCGTTGGTTGTTTTCTCGGCAATTTCTTCTCCATTAGGAACAGAGATAAGAACATTGACGCCCCTGTCGGTCAGCTCTTTTATTGAAGATAAGATCATTTTTCTTGGGACGGGATTGATGGCTGCCTCTCCCACCGGAAGCTGCAATCCCGGTTTTGTGACGCGTCCGATTCCATCCCCGCCGTCTATAATTATTTGATCATCTTCTCTGAAAGATACCCGCGCAATGATCTCCATATTATTTGTAACATCGGTTTCTTCTATCGACTTTTTTATTACACCGCATTCGGCGCAATTTTTCTTTTGTTTCATATGATTTACTGAAATTTCAGCTTTTTCATTGGCCGGTAACTTTACTTCCACATTTTCTGAATGGCTTTCACCTAACAGGTTTTTCACGGCTGCTTTAGCAGCCGCAGCGGCGTAGGTACCGGTTGTATAGCTGAATTTTTCGTTCATCGTGAGTTATAGTCAAAAAAATTGCCACAAAGGAACGAAGACACTAAGAGGAAAAATCTTAGTGTCTTTGTGCCTAACGCTAAACCGTTGGTTCAATCTTGAAGATTGAACCAGCAAATTGAATTCTATTTTTTTATCTTAACCTTCGGTATTGAATGTTTAACGATCGAGAACTCTGCGTTGGAAAAACTTTGCTAAGAAAGTGATTCCCATTCGGTTTTATCTACCCCAGCCTCTCTTAGAATTTGCTTAAGCAGATTTTTACCGATTTCTTTTTTATGAGGGTTTGGAATTCTTATTCGAAGGTTTTCTTTAACCATAAACTGGTGTTTGCCTCCTGAATAAGGGCCATGAAAATCAAGCTTCTTCATGAAGAAAATAAGGTCTTTCCTTTTTACAGGTCCGAGCGCTGGCATTACGCGACTTCTTTTTGAGGATCGGTATTAAGATTAATATCATCAATAGGCGGGATGTTATGATTTTGCTTGAGACCAAGCAGCACCCATTCCTCTAGAACTTCCTGTAATTCTTCCCGACAGGATTCAAGAGTTTCCGCATTTGCCCAAACGCCTTGAAGTTTATCTATTTTTCCATAATAACCTTCTCCATCAGGCAAAATTTCATAATGAGCTTTGCTCATAGCAGCATTTATATATTTAGTCAGCATTTAGCTCTCAAGTAATTGTTTATTAAAAGATAGTTCAATGGCAACTTCATCATATTAAATATATACGATTAAAAGAAAAACCGCAAGATTGAATTTTATATTTTTATCTTAACGTTCGATGTTTAAAATTATTTTTCTTACTGCCTTTGTGCCTTTGTATCTCTGTGCCTCAAGCTATCGGCTTTAGCCGATAGTAGTTACTTCAATTAAACGCCTCTTTTATTAATGCATTAACGATAGCAGCGGCTACGGCACTTCCGCCTTTTTGTCCACGGTTTGTTATATAAGGAATATCTTTAATTGTTGTGAGGTATGATTTGGATTCTTTCGCGTTAACAAAACCTACCGGAATACCAACTATTAAGGCAGGTTTTAATCCATTATTTTTAATCATGTTTACTAACTCTATTAAAGCGGTAGGAGCGTTCCCTATTGCGACAATATTCCCATCGAGTTTATGTGACAATGATTTCATGCCGGCGGAGGCCTTGGTTATTCCTTCATTATTCGCCAGTTCCTTCACTTCAGGTTCATTTAAGACGCACCTGACGTCATGTCCTAATTTTTTGTTAATCCCGGCCTGTACCATGGTGACGTCTGTATAGACGATCTTTTTTTCCTTAATGGCTTTTAACCCCGCGGAAACAGCTTCACCATGAAAAATCATGCTTGTCAAAAAATCAAAATCTCCTGTAGTATGAATAACCCGTTTAATAATCGGTTTTTGTTCGCTCGGAATTTCATGGCCGTTTAAATTTTTTTCTATAAGTTCCATGCTTTTATCCTCGATTTTACCCGGGGCAACTTTATTTAATTTTAATTGATCAATAACTTCATCGTATAGTTCCTCCTGCACTAAATCAGATATCTTCGGATGCTGTCCTATAGGGTCCAACATTTTAAAGTCTACTTTTTTTTCTAATTTATTGATGATGTTCTTAATGATATCAGGGATATCTTTGGAAAAGTGCATTCCTTTGAACAAAAAGTATGGATACGCGATTAAATGATCCATATCTTTCTTTGCCAATGCCTTTATTCCATCTTCTATCGTAGGGGAGGCCAATTCCATAAAGGCCGGTTCAAACATAGCCGATTGAAAATAATTGCTTAACTCCTTTACCAGGTTTTTCACCTGCTGATTCGCGTGATCTTTTCTGCTGCCATGTGCTACGATTAGAAAACCTTTTTTCATTTAAATTTTCCTTCCTTATTAAAAATGTCTTGAAAACAAAGAGTTCTTATAATATAGTCGATTTCTTTCCAAATCTAAATTAAAAAATCAAATACCATTGCAACCTCAATGAACCTGTTAACATTTAAATCCGGCATTCACCCTGCCTATAAAAAAAACAGTACGGAAGCCTCTGCTATATGCACGGCAAAAATGCCTAAAAAGGTTGTTATACCTCTGCAGCAGCATATTGGTGCGCCAAACAAACCTCTTGTTAAAAAAGGTGATATTGTTAAAACCGGCCAAAAGATCGCGGACAATGAAGCTTTTGTTTCTTCCCCTGTTCATGCCAGTATTTCCGGTAAAGTTAAAGCAGTTGCTCCTTCCCTGCACCCTTCCGGTCAATTGACAACATCTATAACAATAGAATCAGATGAGAAAGACGAACTTTTTGAAAGTAACCCGGGAAAAAGAGAGTTTGCCAATCTTTCTCCTGATGAGATTCGC
This sequence comes from Nitrospinota bacterium, assembly GCA_036011265.1. Taxonomy (GTDB): domain Bacteria; phylum Nitrospinota; class Nitrospinia; order CAJXCL01; family CAJXCL01; genus CAJXCL01. The sequence continues at coordinate 7,769 of DASCNB010000261.1, forward strand.
GGAATATCGAAAGGTGCCGGGATAGTCGGTTTGGGAGGAGCAGCGTTTCCCACGCATGTTAAGCTTAGCCCTCCAAAAGACAAAAAAATAGACGCGGTTATTCTCAATGGGGCTGAATGCGAGCCTTATTTAACGGCAGACCACAGGCTTATGCTGGAACAGCCTGAAAAAGTTGTTTACGGCTTAAAAGCCATCATGAAAGCCCTAAATGTTTCTAAAGGGTACATAGGGATAGAAAACAATAAAAAAGACGCTATTTCGGCGATACAGAGTATGGCCGGTAAAAACGGAGTTCAAATAGAAATTCATGGGCTTCAAGTTAAATATCCCCAGGGCGCGGAAAAAATGCTGATTAAAGCAATTCTTAACAGGGAAGTACCGGCAGGTGGTTTACCAATGGATGTAGGCGTTGTTGTCCAGAATGTTGGTACAACCGTATCTTTAACGGATTCTATCCGGGACCGCAAACCGGTTATAGAACGTGTTGTTACCGTTACCGGCTCCGGAGTTAAAGAACCAAAAAATTTGATGGTGAGAATCGGGACTTTGTTCAGCGATGTGATTGAAGAATGCGGCGGATTAAATGACGGAGCAAGGAAAATCATTATGGGCGGACCTTTGATGGGGCTGGCCCAGCCGGGTCTTGATATCCCGGTTGTTAAGGGAACTTCCGGAATTGTTGTACTCACTGAAGATGAAATAAAAGCTGAAAAAGCCCGAATTTGTATTGGATGCGGAAATTGTGTGGATGTCTGTCCCATGTTTTTGCTTCCTACCAGGATATCTAATTTTTCGAAGTACGATTTAATTGAAAAAGCAGAAGAATTTGGAGTTATGGACTGCATTGAATGCGGCTGCTGCACTTATGTTTGCCCTTCTAAAATCCATCTTGTTCAATGGATAAGATACGGCAAAGGTAAAATTCTTGAAAAGAGGAAGAAAAAAAGCGGTTAACAATTAACAATGATCAATTTTAACCTGAAACCTTAGGGAAACTAAAAAAAAGTAACCACTAATTTCACTAATAATTTCCATTTTTTAATTCGTATAATTCGTGGTTTCATAACTATTTAATTGATAACTATGACTGATATTAAATTTGTAATTTCATCATCACCTCATATACGTAATGATGAAAGCATTCCAAAAATAATGTTCGTTGTTATAGCAGCTCTTCTGCCGGCTGCGTTTCTGAGCATATACCTGTTTGGTATAAAGGCAATTCTGTTGATGGCAACCTGCATCATTGTTTCTATGCTTACGGAATATGCTTTTCAAAAATGTAGAAAAAAAGATATAACATTAAATGATTGGAGCGCTGCTCTTGCCGGTCTGCTTTTAGCTATGACGCTACCCCCGTCTTTTCCATTACTGGGAGCGGCATTGGGATCTGTGGTGGCGATTGGGCTTGGGAAACATATTTTTGGCGGGTTAGGTTTTAATATTTTTAACCCGGCATTAATAGGCAGGGCGTTTTTGCAGGCTGCTTTCCCGGTGATGATTACAACATGGGACGATCCTCTGGCTTGGCAGTCTCCAGCGGTGGCGGACGCTGTTTCTTCAGCTACACCCCTGGCAAAAATGAAATTTGATAATGAATTTGTTCCTGTTCAGGATTTAATGATTGGTATTACCAGTGGTTCATTAGGGGAAACATCTGCAATCGCTTTATTAATAGGAGCTTTTTTTCTATTATACCGGGGATATATTCAATGGAGGATTCCGGTTTCTATATTAACCTCTTCTTTATTATTCGGAGGGATTTTCTGGCTGATAGATTCCACTAAATATCCGGAACCTTTTTTTCACTGGTTTGCGGGTGGCATGGTATTAGGCGCGTTTTATATGGCAACCGATATGGTGACCTGTCCCATTACTCCTAAAGGCTATTGGATTTTCGGGTGCGGTATAGGTATCTTAACAGTTATCATTCGACTGTTTGGTGGGCTGCCTGAAGGTATAATGTATGCGATACTATTTATGAATGCCTTTACACCGATCATCAATAGATATACAAGACCAAAAATATTAGGAGAAGCAAAAAGCTAAATCAATTATCAATATAATTGAATAAATAATATTTACATAAAATCTGACGTCACAAATTAATTGATCATTGTTAACTGTTAATTGATATTGGTATTCTTATGAATAGTAGTGTACTAAAAATGCTGGTTGTTTTAACAACAATAGGCCTCATTTCCGGAGGTTCTCTGGCAGGGGTATATAAAAAATCCTTTCCACTCATAGAAAAACATCGTCTTGAAGCATTAAGGAAAGCGATTTTTGATGTTCTGCCGGATGCAAAGAGTTATAAGGAATTGGAGAAAGACGGATTAAAGGCATACCAGGGGCTGGATGATAAAAATAATCCAGTTGGCATTGCTTTTGAGGCGGAGGGTAATGGCTTTCAGGCAAAAATTGTCATGATGGTTGGTATTGATAGTCAATTTGAAAAACTTCAGGGAATGAAGGTGCTTTATCAAATTGAGACGCCCGGGCTTGGCAATAAAATTGAATTCGATGATTTCCGGAACCAGTTTAAAGGTTTAGAGGTTAAACCTCAAATTGGATACGTTAAAAACAAAAAACCGGATAAGCCTAATGATATACAGGCGATAACCGCGGCCACAATTTCTTCGGTGGCGGTTGTAAAGATTTTGAATAAAAAGATAAAGAAAATGGAGGGAAGCTTTAAAAGTAAAGGTTAAAGACTATGAGTGATTTATATAAACAATTTAAAAAAGGAGTCTGGAAGGACAATGCCGTTTTTGTAATGCTCTTAGGGATGTGTCCTGTCCTTGCGGTCACCGTTTCCGCTATGAACGGGCTGGCAATGGGGTTGGCAACCAGTTTTGTTTTATTAAGTTCCGCTATTTTTGTTTCCACATTGAGACACATTATTCCGCATCAAGTCAGAATAGCTTCTTATATAGTAATTATCGCGACTTTTGTTACTATTGCGGATTATTTTTTAGCGGCCATGTCGCCGGTAATCCATAAAAATTTGGGCCCGTACATTCCATTAATTGTGGTCAATTGTCTTATCCTGGGAAGAGCGGAAGCTTTTTCATCGAAAAACGGCATTGCGGCTTCTATTTCAGACGCACTCGGAATGGGAACGGGATTTACCGGAGCCCTGGTTGTCCTGGGAGGCATCAGGGAAATTCTTGGCAGCGCAAGCCTTTTTGAATTCAAATTGTTTGGGGAGTGGTTTGAACCATGGATTGTTATGCTTCTGCCTGGAGGCGCGTTTATTACTTTAGGATTGCTTATCGGTTTTATAAACTACTTCACAAAAAAGCCGTTTGAAATGGGAATCAGGCTTGGAGAGGATATTGGCTACAGGGAAAAGGGACAATTTGTAACTGCGGATGATGCAATTCAAACGTCAGCACCAGAAAGCAGTCCCGTAGCAACAAAAGAAACTGGAGAGTAGGCAGAGGACAGTTATCAATTAACAACTAACATTTAAAAAAGCAGATACAAAAACAAATCAGGGGAAAAATATGGAAATATTTATGATTTTTATTAGCGCGTCTATCGTAAATAACTTTGTTCTTGCCTACTTTTTAGGTATATGCCCTTTTCTTGGCGTATCGAATAAGGTTGATTCCGCTTTTAGTTTAGGGTTGGCAACAACGTTTGTTATGGTTATTACGGCAGTATTTTCCTGGTTAATAAATCATTATATTTTAATTCTATTCAATGTTCCTTTTTTGGAATACGTGTCATTTATTATAGTCATTGCATCTATGGTCCAGTTAGTAGAGATGTTTGTAAAAAAAACCAGTCCGGTTCTTTACCGGGCATTGGGAATTTTTTTGCCATTGATTACTACTAATTGTGCCATTTTAGGCCTTGCTCTCTTCGCTGTATTAAGAGACTACGGCTTTATAGAGACAATTGTTTTCGGGATAGGCGCCGGAGTCGGTTTTACATTAGCTATTGTAATAATGGCAGGAATCAGGGAAGAATTGGAGATGGCTGATATCCCTTTGCCCTTGCAGGGAGCTGGTATTACCTTAATTGTAGCAGGTTTTCTTGCATTGGCTTTTATGGGGTTTGCAGGTTTAATTTCTGCCTAAAATGTTGAAGCACCACTCAGCAAGCTGAGAGAAACACTCTCGCTAAATACTTTCAAAGGTTTTTTTGACGGAGTGAACAGGTTGTATCTGCATGAAGATTTGAGATTTGAGATTTTATTTTTTTAATCTGCAGTCTGAAATCTGCAATTTAAAATATTTTTCCTTGAGGAATTATTTTTTATGGAAACGAACCTTTACTTACTTGGCCTTTCAAGCATGGGAGGTCTGGGATTATTTTTTGCCGCCCTTTTAGTGTTTGCTGACAAAAAGCTGAGGGTAGAAGTAGATCCAAAAATCATGCTGATAGAAGAAACTTTACCTACAGCTAATTGCGGAGCTTGTGGAGAGCCGGGTTGTCCCGCTTTCGCGGAAGCTGTGGTGAAAGGAACTGCTGAAGTCAATGGATGTACGGTTGGTGGAGAAGAAGTGGCAAATCGAATTGCTTCTATCCTGGGCGTGGAAGCTAAGTCCGTGCAAAAAAAAGTCGCGAAAGTTTTTTGCAGGGGAGGGAATAAAGAAACTGATAAAAAAGCTATCTATTACGGGGTAACAAGCTGCAGTTTAGCCACAAAAGTCGGTGGAGGAGAAAAATCATGCAAGTACAGTTGCCTGGGCTATGGCGAGTGCGTGGATTCCTGCAAATTCAACGCTATGTGGATGAATGCCAATGGATTGCCTGTGGTTGACGAAGACGCGTGCACCTCGTGCAATAAATGCGTTGAAGCGTGTCCGAGGAATTTGATAGAACTGCATTCACCTGGTATTAAGCTCCATGTTTATTGTAAAAACCATGACCCGGGGAAAATTGCAAAAAAAATCTGTAAAGTAGCTTGTATCGGATGCACATTATGCGTGAAGCCTGATCCTGAAAATATAAAAATGGTCGATAGTTTAGCTGTTATAGAATACTCCGATGATTATGTTGGTTTGGAAGAGTGCGCGAAAAAATGCCCGACAAATGCTATTGCTTACAATTTAAACCCTATTCACTGATGTAGAGGTCATTAGTTAAAGCAATTCCCTCCATTGAGATAATTATATACTGTTACGCTATCTTTCCCCTCTTTCCAATGACTAATGACCGGTGACCAATAACCAACAAGCAGACGATGAAGATAATTCAAGGCATACAAAATATCAAAGAATCGATAACTTATCCTGTTCTTACCATTGGAAATTTCGATGGTGTTCATTTAGGGCACCAGACCATTTTTAAAAAAGTGGTTGATAGGGTTAAAGAAGTTGAAGGAACAGGAATTGTCTTCACGTTTGAACCGCATCCAAAAAAAATATTATTTCCTGATAAATACATTGCTTCTTTAACAACTTTTGAAAAAAAACTAGAGCTAATTGAAAAAACAGGAATTGATATAGTAATTTGCGCTGATTTTACCCCTGATTTTGCGGCCCTGAGCCCGCGGGAATTTACTAAAAGCATACTGGTAGAAAAAATATGTGTAAAAGAAGTTTTTGTGGGACATGATTTCAATTTTGGAAAAAAGAGAGAAGGAACTTTCGGCAACATTCAGAAGATGGGAGAAGAGTTTGGTTTTAAAGTAGAGGTGTTGGATGCTGTTAAAATAAATGGCGGTATTGTCAGTAGCTCATTCATTCGCGATCTTATTGCTGACGGACAGGTCAGTAAAGCTGCCCGCTATTTAGGACGACCATACAGTCTGGCAGGAAAAGTTATTGGAGGCTGTGAGGTAGGTTCGTCAATGGGATTTCCAACAGCTAATATAGAAATTCGTGATAAGCTGATTCCGCATACAGGAGTATACGCGGTCCAAATTGTTGTTCAAAAGAAAACATTTAATGGAGTAGCCAATATAGGGTATAATCCTACCTTTAAAAGAAACGTGTTAAGTATTGAAGTACACATTTTTGATTTCACTGAAAATCTCTATGATCAGACGATCAGGCTCTCATTCATAGACAAGATTAGAGATGAAATAGCTTTTTCATCGAGAGAAGAGTTGAAAATACAAATTCAAAAGGACATTAAAACCGCTAAGGAAATCATTGACGGGGAAATAGATTGAAAAAAAAACACCTTTATATCGGACTAATTATTGCTTTCCTAGCGTGTTACTATACTTTCAGGAACGTTTCAATAAAAGAGCTAAGTGATGCCTTATCCTCAATGCATTATATTTATCTGTTACCTGCGCTGCTTTTTTATGTAGCGTTTTATTATATGAGGGCAGTACGATGGAAATATCTGCTTTTATCCGTGAAAGAAGTGCATCACTATAGGCTTTTCTCCCCGGTGATGATTGGATTTATGGCAAATATGCTTCCAGCCAGGCTCGGAGAGTTAATAAGAGCTTTTTTGCTGGGGAAAAGAGAAAATATCTCTTTTTCCTCCTCTTTTGCCACCATTGTAGTAGAGCGAATGTTTGATATGTCTTTTATCCTCCTCATGATAGGCAGCCTCCTTTTTTTACAACCTGAATTGTCGGGCAATAAAAGAGCGTTAGGAGATCCTGCTATGATTGAAAAGATCGTCATGTTTGGATGGATTGGCCTCGCAATTATTGTTTTGTTCGCTTTATTTACTATGCTGTTAATTTACAGGCAAGAACTGGTCATTTCCTGGATTAAATTTATTTGCCGCCCGTTTTCTGAAAGCATGCAAACCAAAGTATTGGATTCCCTAACTGCAGTTACAGAAGCCCTTTATATTTTAAAAGATTTTAAAACGACTTTAATTGTAATTCTTTTATCAGGGGTTTTATGGACTTTCAGCCTTTTAACATACTATCCCTTTTATTATGCCTTTGATCTTCAATATCTTCCTTTTTCATCTTTAATCATTCTCTTTATTTTAATTTGTATTTTCATCACCGTATTTCCTACACCCGGTTTTATCGGTTCGTTTCAAGCGGCCTGTATGGTGGGGTTGCATGATATTTTTGGGGTCCCTGAGGCCACTGCGGCTAGTTATGGAATTGTCACATGGGCTTTTTCAATGGGAGTAACAACTATAGGCGGAATATTTTTTATTATTAAAGATAATATTTCCATGAAAGATTTAAACAAGGCTTACTCGTAGTAAAAATGGCTTTCAGCAGTCAGCCATCAGCAATCAATAAAATGAAAATTTGACAGCGGATAGTCACCAGAAGGTCTTATTTTTTTATGTCAATTCATTCGGCAGATTGAAAAACATGTTTCTGAAAAGTTTTATATGACAAAGGTGAAGTCTAAAGCGCCACCTAAGCTTTCCAGCGGGGTCTACTTTGATAATGC
>DASCNB010000262.1:0-9252 GCA_036011265.1 Nitrospinota bacterium
TCCGGCGGCGTCAGCATGGCCCCTAAAACAAAGAATGACAGGTAGGCATATTTTCTATAATGAACAAGCTGCTTAGTTGTTATAAGTTCTACTTTGCAGGCAAAAGCTATGAGCAAAGGCATCTCAAAGACCGCTCCAAACGCTAACATCAGCTTGAGACAAAATGAAAGATAATTTGCGATAGTGATGTTTGGAGTCCAGTATTCGGCTCCAAAGAAGAGAAGAAATTTTAATCCAATCGGTAAAATTGCATAATAAGCAAAAGAGACCCCGAAAAGAAAAAATATAGTCCCTAAGAAAACCAGCGGAATAGTATATTTTTTTTCTTTTTCTTTCAAACCGGGAGCAACAAATGCCCAGACATGATAAAGAATAACAGGGAAGGAAAATATAATCCCAGCGAAAATGCTGACTTTCATGGCAACAAAGAAACCTTCTGTGGGAGAGATAAAGACCATTTTGCTAAATGCTTCGGGGAGGGGGCTTTCAAGAAATCTAATGAGATGTCCTCTGCCTATAAAGCCAAAGGCAGAAAGGACCATCACGGTAGATACCACAATAACCAGGCGGTTTCTTAACTCTACTAAATGTTCTGTAAACGGTATTTTAGTCTCAAAATCAACTCGCTTCATTCTTTTTTAGCTTTACCTTCTCTACCCTACTGATTAACACTTTTCTTTTCCTCTTCCGGTTTCTCCTGACTTTCATCGGGTTCAAGGGGGTTACCAATATCTATATTGGTAGCATCATCAACCGTTTTTTGAATATCCGACACATCTTCTTCAATGGATTGTTGCATCTCACGAAAGGCTCTCATGAATTCCACATATCCTCTGCCGAGAGACTTCGCCAGATCAGGCAAATTTTTGGGCCCTATAACAATAAGGGCGATTCCCAAAATCACAATAATTTCTACAAAACCGATTCCGAACATAAGAGTACCACTATAACAAAGAGGGTTTTGAACGGCAAGGGATATTATAACTCGTTTGGATCAAGACCAATATCTATGATACTGCAGGCAAAGTAAAGGTTCAATCCCAATTCCTCGGCTTTTCTGACTACAGCATTGTTTTCAGAGCCCGGATTTAAAAAAATTTCTTTCGCTCTTTTTTTTGCTATCTCTTTAAGAACAGTGATGGTGCGTTCAGGAGGAAGATATATAGTAATCCGATCCAGATCATCCGGTATATCAAGTACTGATTTATACGCGGGAATCCCTTCTATTTCAGGACTGTTGGGATTAACCGGGTATACGGTATCGCTATGTTTTATATAAGCGCGGACTGCTTTATTCCCAAATTTTTCCCTGTCCTGAGAAGCTCCAATGACAGCTACTTTCATTTCAATCTATCTCCAAACTAAAGTTTAGCAGCATTTTTACACAGGTTCTATATATTTTAAAGAGAAGAATCACAATTTATTAATATTGCTATTTATAATTTTTTCTTTTATGTTTACAATATTACATTATGAGAGTAAATTTTATGTTTCGGATACTTTGCAAACCGTTTTTATATACAGTTATCTTTTTTTCCTTTCTATCGTTCTTTTTGCTTGGCAACCCTTCCTATGTACTGTCTATTCAAATATTTAACGAAAAAGCCGAAATTTCCTTAGGCAAAAAATCTGACGAGGGAATTATAAAAATGTACGGGCTTTATGACGATCAAGTGCTGCAGGATTATGTGAATGAGGTAGGACAGAATCTGGTTAATACGCTCGACGAACCCATATTCCAATTTTACTTTAAAGTAGTGGAAAGTTCGGAAATTAACGCTTTTGCCTTACCGGGTGGTTATGTATATGTTACTAATGGAATCCTGGGCACTCTTAATAGTGAAGCGGAATTAGCAGGCGTCCTGGGACATGAGATCGGTCATGTCATTGCACATCATGGAGTAAAGCAGTTAACAAAATCCCTCGGTCTTACGCTTCTCTCTATCGGGGGCGTGGTTGCCAATCCAAAAGAAGGGGGCAAGTGGCTTATGGTAAGCCAGTCAATTTTTAATCAAATCCTCCTGGGGTACGGGCGGGAAGCAGAACTGGAAGCAGACACTTTAGGCCTTATTAACGCTTATCAAACCGGCTATGATCCCACACAAATGAGCAGCTTTCTCCGGGGCTTGAAATTTAAAGAAATGATGACCGGTCAAACTTATCATAGTTTTCAATCTACTCATCCGGACACTCGAGATAGAATTATTAGAGCAGAGGATATGGCCAGTTCGCTTGTCAGGAAAAACAAAAAGATCGAAATTCATAGAGAAAAGTATCTTTCCCATATTGCAGGGCTGAAATATGGTGGAAAACGAAACTTGATGGATAAAAGGCTATACCGGAAAAAAGAATTTATTGACCTGTATCGTGTAAAAGAGGGAGATACTTTTGATTCCATAGCGGAACAGCAATTAGGTGAAAAAAAAAGAGCGATGGATATAGCTATTCTGAACAATCGCAGCCTAAAAGAGCAACTTAAGCCTGGAGAGACAATAAAGCTCGTTCGGGAAAGATCATGAGAAGGAATGCTGGAGAAAATATTAAAGTTTGATAGAGATCTTTTTTTAATTCTCAACAACAGCCTTGAAAGCGGTTTTAATGATTTGTTCCTTGGAGGGTTGACTTTAGCCGGTTATCTTTATGTTTTACTGCCTGCTGCGCTTTTTTACTTATACACAATCGATAAGAAAAATTTCAAGAGAAATTCCATAATCCTCGTTGCAGCCATCTTATTGGGAGGTCTGATCGTTCAAATATTAAAACAGCTTGTGGCCAGGCCCCGTCCGCTCAAAGAAATGGAACCTCTGATTTTGTCCGGGAAAGTCAGGGTACACAACCTTTTTTACGCATATAGGGAAGGCTCTTTTCCCTCGGGTCATACACAGGCGGCATTTGGCGCGGCAACTGCCCTGATTTGTATATACCGAAAACACGCGCTTTATTTAATATTAATTGCCTTCTTGATGGGGCTGTCCAGAATATACGTTGGTGTCCACTTTCCCCTGGATGTAATCTTCGGAGGGATTTTCGGAGTTCTTGCATCATTCGCGGTCTTCAAAATAGCTGCAAAACATCTCAAATAAAGCCGTCTTACTCAATTCTACCGCGTTATAATTTTTTTAAGCTCCAGACTACCTTACCTAAAATCGGATTATCTTTTCTTGATTTTTCTATATCGTAAGTGTAGCTCGGAAATTTACTTCTATTTGGATTATCAGGATTCATCTGCAAAAAACCACCCTGAATGAAAGCTCTCCCGAATTTGACTTCATTTTTCTGTTTAAATATGAAAATACTGTTGTGTGATTCTCGAGTGTCGCTCAAATCTACGGCAACTAAACTGCCATCCGGCAAGATCGACGCCATAGAGTCTCCCTTAATTTTAAAGGAAACAAGGTCTCCTTTTTTAGGGAGAAAATTTTTAGGCACAAGAGTATATTCACCGCTTATGACTTTGCTATTGCCCTTATAGTAAACTAAAGAATCAGGCTGAACTATAGGGATAGAGATAAGATCTGCTGAAATAGATTTGATAGTACTATCAACCGATCCATGCTTTTCCGGGTGTACAATTTCAACAGCTATTTTTTTAGTTAATCCAAAAAAATGGTGCTTAATCTTTGGGTTCTTTGAAAGAAAAAGACGCAACAACCCTTCTGCCGGATCCAGTCCCAAACGTAAACAAATATTTTCCACGAGATGCTCACTTATCCCGAATCGTTTTCCTGAACAGATTCTTGAAAGAACAGCCTGGTCAATTCCCAAATCATCGGCCGCGTCGCTCCGTGTGCGATATTTCTTGTCTATTACCGGTCTCACATGGTCTGCCAGATAGGAACTGAACTTTTCCATTATACGTTTCCCTCTAAAAATTGGATTAATTAATAATTTTGATTCTTATAGTTTTTTAACATTAAATAATTTAAGAGTCAAATAGTATTCGCAATTAATTTGATTTTAATTTTCTAATGTAATATAGTTGGATAAAAATATGGTGGGCGTAGCTCAGTTGGTAGAGTGCTGGATTGTGGCTCCAGTTGCCGCGGGTTCAAATCCCGTCGCTCACCCCATATTTTATCCCGCGTTTTTCTCTCAGGCAAGCACTGCTTACATTTTATGATTAAAACAAACACAATTCTGATTTTACCTGAAAACATCACTAATAAAATAGCGGCTGGAGAGGTTATTGAAAGACCGGCTTCAATAATTAAAGAACTGCTTGAAAATTCTATTGACGCTTTGTCCACCCAAATAACGGTTTCCATTAAAGATAGCGGTAAGAGCGTAATCAAAATTTTAGATAACGGGACAGGAATGATTCGTGATGACGCTCTCTTGTCTTTAGAACGTCATGCAACCAGCAAAATATCTTCAATAGACGATCTCAGTACTATAGAAACTTTAGGGTTTCGCGGGGAAGCCCTATCCAGCATCGCCTCTATATCCCGGCTCAATATAATTTCTAAAACCAAAGATGACGAGACCGGTACACAGATTTTTATTGAGGGAGGGAAAATACGAGAGGTGAAACAATTGGCCTCTCCCACGGGCACGTCCGTGGAAGTCAACCAGATTTTTTTCAATACTCCAGCCCGGAAAAAATTTCTGAAAAGCGATGTTACTGAAATGTCCTATATCAGCCAGACGTTCAATACAATTTCCTTAGCGTATCCAAATATCCAGTTCAGGTTAATCAAATATGATAAAGAGGCTGTTAATACTTCGGCATCAGGTGACATGAAGGCCCGGATTGGAGACCTCTTCGGCAAAGATCTTGTTAAAGATTTGATTCCCATCTCCAGGGAAGCAAATAAAATGAAATTGTCAGGTTACATTTCCAGACCTTCTTTCAGCCTCTCCGGAAGGCGAAATCAATTTTTTTATGTTAATAATCGCTGTGTCAGGGATAAATCAGTCAATCATGCAATTTATGATGCCTACCGCACCTTATTGCCCAAAGGCCGCCATCCGGCCTTATTTTTGTTTTTAGACATTTCTCCCGCTGTGGTAGACGTAAACGTCCATCCTGCAAAAGCTGAGGTTCGTTTTGCAAATCAGCGATCAGTGCACGATTTTATTTATCACGCAGTTTTTAAAACTCTCTCGCAGTTCAAAGAACAGCATTTTAAAGATACTTTTCAAATTAATAATACCACACCTGGCACTGCACTTGACGCCACAACATCCGGACGGCAAGAAGATACAGAAAAGTTTGTACAGTCAACGTCTATTAATTTTTTCACCTGCAAAGACCAGAATTCAAAGCCATCGGCTATTCCACAAACTGAAAGAGACCCGGATTTTAATCTGCCATCCCCCAGCACGCAAAACTACCACCGGTACTCAAACTGCGTGCCTGTAGGACAAATTGAAAATTCATTTATAGTATTGGAAAATTCATCCAATATGATTCTGGTTGATCAACATACCGCTCATGAAAGAATATTGTTTGAAAAATTAGAAAAGGAATTCAAGGAATCTAAAATTGAAAGACAGAAGTTGCTCTTTCCGATTAGTGTGGAGCTTTCGCACAGTGAGTCTGTTTTACTGGAAAACCATTTGGAAGAAGTTAATAAAACAGGCATGGAAATCGAGTGCTTCGGGAAAAATATATTTCTGATAAGAGAGGTCCCATCTATTTTAGAAGGGAAAGATTACTCGGCGCTACTTCTGGAAATTATTGAGAGTCTCGCAAAGGCAGAGAAGACAGAATCTTATGAACAGGTTTTCACGGATACTTTTAAAATTCTCGCGTGTCATGGAGCTATACGCGCTAATCAAAAGCTCAACCATGAAGAAATTCAAAACTTGCTTTTGACCCTGGACAAAACCGAATTACCATATACCTGTCCTCATGGACGGCCTATATCTCTCGTGTTTAGTTTAAAAGATATTAAAAAGAAATTTTTGAGGATTTAGAAAATGTTGGATAAAAATTTACCGGAATATTTAACATACGATGATGTATTGCTTAAACCTGCCCGATCCGATGTCCTACCAAGAGATGTAATTTTATCAACCAAACTCACCCGGAAAATAAAACTGAATACCCCCCTGATCTCAGCGCCTATGGATACGGTCACTGAAGCGTCATTGGCCGTTGCCCTCGCTCAGGAAGGAGGAATAGGTATCATACATAAAAATATGTCTATAAAATCTCAGGCGAAAGAGATCGATAAAGTAAAAAGATCGGCCAGCGGGATGATCGTAGACCCGATTACCATGCAACCCGATCAGAAGATCAGCGAAGCCCTGGACGTGATGGAAAAATATAAAATTTCCGGAATTCCAATAACCAAAAACAATAAACTGGTGGGAATTCTGACTAACAGAGACCTCCGCTTTGAAACAAGCCTCGGTAAAAAAATATCTGAATTAATGACAAAAACAAATCTGGTGACTGTGCCAGTCGGAACAACCCTGGAGCAGTCTAAAGAAATCCTTCACATAAACAGAATAGAAAAACTTTTAGTGGTAGGTAAAAACAGATCACTTAAAGGACTAATAACTATAAAAGATATAGAAAAAAGTATTAAATACCCCCTGGCCTCCAAAGACAAATTAGGGAGGTTGATGGTCGGGGCCGCTGTCGGGGTTTCTCCAAATGATATTGAAAGGGCGGAGGCCTTGATTAAATTCGGCGTGGATGTGCTGGTTGTGGACAGTGCCCACGGCCATTCTGAAAGTGTTTTAAATGCTATTATTATTTTGAGAAAAAAGTTTCCTAAAATTGAAATTATCGGTGGCAATGTTGCCACAAGGGAAGGAACCAGGGAGTTGATCAAGGCTGGAGCCGATGCTGTGAAAGTGGGTATCGGACCGGGGTCTATCTGCACTACAAGAGTGGTTGCCGGAGTAGGAGTTCCCCAATTAACCGCGCTGGCAGACTGCGCCAGAGAAGCGGAAAAATTCAAAGTTCCCATTATTGCTGATGGTGGAATAAGGTATTCCGGAGATATTGCCAAAGCTATCGCAGCTGGCGCCAGCACTGTGATGGTCGGAGGACTTTTCGCGGGAACCGAAGAAAGTCCCGGAGAAAGAGTTCTTTACCAGGGAAGAAGCTATAAGGAATATCGGGGAATGGGTTCTATCGGCGCTATGCTGGAAGGAAGCAGTGACCGGTATTTTCAGGATAAATTTTTCTCGGAAACCAAGCTCGTGCCTGAAGGTGTTGAGGGAAGGATTCCCTATAAAGGCACTCTCTCTTTCTCGGTCCACCAATTACTGGGCGGATTAAAAAATGGAATGGGTTATTGCGGCTGTAAAACCATCAACGAACTGAGAAAAAAAGGGAAGTTTATTCGTATTACCGCGTCGGGTCTTAGAGAAAGCCACATCCACGACGTCATCATCACCAAAGAAGCGCCGAATTACAAGATTGAATAAATATGCCAAAGAGACCTTTAGACATTACTATCTTTGGTATTTTATTCCTCATCGGCGGACCTGCTGAACTGTATAACATCATAAAAACCGGATGGGCATACGAGCCAAAATTCTTTGGCATCCTGACAACAGGGATTGCAGCACAGGTTGTGCTGATGGCTCAACCCATGATGCATATTGCCATCGGATACGGTTTTTTAACGCTTCGAAAATGGTCATTCTATTTGGCCCTGTTTTACGCTGCTGACGTCCTGACCAGTTCTATTTCCAGTTTCATAATACATGGTTACGGGCTGATCAGAACTATTTTCATATCCCTGCTCACTCCTTACGTAATCTACCTCATCACAAGACGAAAATGCTTTGTGCGGTAATTTATTTTAATGTCTCTCCCGCGTTTTGCGCACGGCATGTACAATATCTTTCGTTGATATTTTTAAGTTAATGGAAACGTTATTATTCAGAATAAGTAGCGGAGAAGTTTTCGGTTTCTTTTATATTGACTCGAAAAACTTTCAAGCTATTCGTATTTATCACAGCGGATAATTCTTGAAAAAGCCACCTGGCAATGTTTTCCGAAGAAGGATTGATTTTGTTAAATGGCGCGACTTTGTTTATATTTTCATGGTCTAGATTGCTCAATATGCTGTCAGTATGGTCCTTTAGAATTTTATAATCGATTCCCAACCCAATTTCATCTAATTTTTCCGTTTTCACAAACACTTCTGCCGACCAATTATGGCCATGAAGGTTTTCACATACGCCGTTGTATCCAATTAGCTGATGAGCGGAACTAAACAATGTCTTTATACTTATTTCGTACATATAATTCAGGGGTCAGTTTACAGCAACATCATATAGTAATAGTGGTTTATACTCATATTTTAATGCTATTCATTTTATGTTACATTATACTGACGGAGAAATCATTATGTATTTAATGAAAAAAAATATAATTTTTCCCCTCATATTTTTATTTTCATCTTTTTTTCCTGTCCACCTATCCGCGCAAGACAACATTGTAGTTTTAACCGTCAACGGTGTTATAAACCCTGCTTCTGCCGAATACCTGGTTAAAGGAATCCGGGAAACCGTTAAGAATAATGAAAAATTGGCAATTATTAAAATGGACACTCCCGGTGGACTCGATACTTCCATGCGCATTATAATCAAGGAAATCTTGAATTCAAAAGTTCCTGTTGCTGTTTATGTTTCTCCAAGCGGTTCGCGCGCTGCTTCAGCCGGAACTTTTATTACTTACGCAGGTCATATCGCGGCAATGGCCCCGGGAACGAATATCGGCGCGGCCCACCCTGTAAATTTAATGGGCGGAGGCAAAGGCGATGAACATATGATGGCAAAAGTAGAAAATGACGCAGTTGCTTATATTAAGTCCATTGCGGAAAAAAGGAAACGAAATGCCGTATGGGCGGAACTCGCGGTGAGAAAATCTGTTTCAATTTCAGAAACAGAAGCTAAAAAGCTCGGGGTCATTGACCTCATAGCGAATGATATTGATGCCTTAATCATGGCTATAGATGGAAAAGAAGTAACTACTGAATCCGGGACAATAAAACTTGATTTAAAGGGAGCAAGTTTAAAATATGACGATATGAAACTCAGGCAGAGAATCCTCGATGCGCTGTCGAACCCGAATGTCGCGTACATCCTGATGCTCATGGGAATGGCCGGTCTCTATTTTGAACTCTCGAACCCCGGGCTTATTTTACCAGGCGTGGTAGGAGCGATTAGCCTGATTCTCGCCTTTTACGCCTTTCAAACACTTCCGATTAATTTCGCGGGCCTACTTTTGATTCTATTCGGTATTTTCTTATTTATAGCTGAAATTAAAGTCATCAGTTACGG
>DASCNB010000263.1:0-4844 GCA_036011265.1 Nitrospinota bacterium
AAAAGGAAAAACCAAACTGCGACTAAAAAAACAAGAACTAACAGCGCCTAAAAAAAAAGAAGCTTTTGCAGTGTAATAATATAAAGGATGGTGATAAATGAAAGCCCTTGTTCTGGATAGTCTGGATGAAATGCTTCACGGAAAATCCATTTATTTAACATCCATTATTACAGCTATAATGGCGCTTATCGTCTTATTCTTCTCGTCTATGGAAATCCGCATCAACATGAGAAATTTCACTATCGGGGACATTACTAATTTGATAGGGAATCCCTTAATTTATTCCATCTGTCTTTTTACCTCGCTGCTTATTGCCTTGTCCGTAATAGCAACGGCCGGACACTTTCCCTCCATATTGCAAAAAAGCAGCGTGGAGTTTTATTTTTCTAAACCTCTTTCAAAGCAGCAACTTATTATAGGAAAGACCGCTGGAATAATATTCTCATACGGGGGTTATATTCTCCTTGCCGCTCTGTTAATAACCAGCATCGCATTTATAAAATTCAACTTCTTTGAATGGAGGGCCCTTTATATTTTATTGTTCCCCATTCTCAGTCTATTTATCTGGCTTAGCATTACTGTTTTTATCGGGATAATATTTCGTTCAGCCGTGTTCAGCATAATGACTGTATTTATAACCTGGCTTCTCCAATATTTTTTGAGCTGGTTTTATTCAATGAAGCATGAATTTGGTCCATCAATATTTAAAGAGACCCTTAAAATTCTTTATTACATCCTTCCGAAAACTTCAGAAACTTCCGGCATTATATTTAACCTTGCTTTGAACAAACCCGTCGAAAACTGGTTTCCCCTGTACAGTTCCCTTCTCTTTGCCATAGTCTTCTTTTATCTTTCCATATTAATTCTCAAATCAAAAGATTACTGAAAATCTCTTCGTGGCCAGGGGCCACATCCAAAATGAATAACAACCCTCTGGCCCCCTTCTTCGATGAGTTCAGGATAAGTTTTATTAAGGGGGAATCCCAAAAAAATTTCCCCTAAAAAAGGGGGACTATAGGAGAAGGTTACTCCCCCTTAGCAAAGGGGGAAAGAGGGGGTTGTAATTAGTTGCGGCCAAAGGCCGCGCTGTGGACTTAGTGGTTAAAATTATTTTCCAAGAATCCGAGCGGCTTGTTTGGCAAAATAGGTGAGAATCATGTCCGCGCCGGCGCGCTTGATGCTGATGAGCGCTTCCATCATCACCCGTTCTTCATCAATCCAGCCTTTTTGGCCTGCGGCTTTTATTAAGGAAAACTCTCCACTCACGTTGTATGCTGCAACGGGTAGATCAAATTCGTTTTTTACCCTGTAGATTATATCAAGGTAGGACAAGGCTGGTTTTACCATAACGATATCCGCTCCTTCTTCAATATCAAGAAGAACTTCTCTTATGGATTCATCGCTGTTGGGAGGGTCCATCTGATATGACTTGCGGTCTCCGAACTTCGGCTCTGAATCAGCCGCTTCCCTGAACGGACCGTAAAACGCCGAGGCATATTTGGCGGAATATGCCATTATCGGAATATCCTGAAATCCATGATCATCAAGAGATTTCCTGATTGCGCCCACCCTGCCGTCCATCATATCGGATGGCGCCACCATATCCGCTCCTGCTTCCACATGCGTTAAAGCCATCTTTGAAAGAAGCTCAAGGGTCGGGTCATTCAGAATTTCATCTCCCTTTACAAGTCCGCAATGTCCGTGAGAGGTGTATTCATCGATACAGACATCGGTGATGATAATCATTTCAGGTGTAGCGGACTTAATAGCTCTAACTGCTTCCTGTACAACACCACATTTGTTATAGGCTTCCGAACCTACTTCATCTTTATGTTCCGGGATGCCGAATAGTATAATTGCCGGAATCCCAAGGTCTTGGGCCTCTTTTACTTCCTCCGTTATTTTGTCGACGGAAAACCTGTAATTCCCCGGCATAGATGAAATTTCATCTTTGATGCCTTTTCCAAATGTTACAAACAGGGGATAGATAAGGTTATCAACCGACAGCCTGGTTTCCCTGATCATCCTTCGTAAGTTTTTATTTTTTCTCAACCGCCTCAGGCGAGTGATTGGAAACGTCATTCTTATCTCCTAAAAAAAACTACTGCCTCAAGCAAATTTGCAATTTTGCAATAAAGCTTTCTCAAGACGTTTTAAATATTCTTCACGACTGATTTCAATGGCGCCCATTCTTTTTGTCACATTGGTCACCATCTGGGAGTCGAACAGAGAAAATTCCCTTTCTTTCATGCGCTCAACCAGAGCTGTCAGAGCTATTTTTGACGCATTAGATTCCCGGTAAAACATAGATTCCGCGGCAAATAAACCGCCTATAGCAATGCCATATACTCCTCCTACCAGCTTCCCATTCCGCCATGATTCCACACTATGCGCGTGTCCAAGCCGATGAAGTTCCGTATAGGCTGAAATCATCTCTTCAGTTATCCACCCTGAATCACTACCGTCATCCCGAACAGCGCACGCCCTCATAACATCTTCAAAAGCGGTATTAATTCTAATTTCAAAAATCTTTCGCTTTAAAACTTTAGTTAAGGTTGCACCAATGTGAAAACCATCTAATGGAATAATTCCCCGTGGATCGAGCGACCACCAGAGTATCGGCTGATTTTCGCTGTACCAGGGGAAAATCCCATTTTTATATGCTGTAAGAAGCCTCTCCGGAGAGAGGTTACCCCCAACAGCAACCAGCCCTTCAGGGGTAGCTCTTTTAACATCAGGAAATGGAATGTTGTCAGTAAGACCGATTAACATAAGAAAATATGATTAATATTATCTTGCTTGAAATTAACTTCTGGAATTGTATGAAAAGGTAAGCTTCTCATCCTTGAGTCCGATTTTTACAGTTCCACCTTTCTCAAGTTTGCCGAACAGGATTTCATTGCCGAGAGACTGTTTTATTTCCTGATGAATAAGACGAGCTAACGGACGCGCTCCATAGATAGGATCATATCCTTTCTTAGCCAGCCAGGCGCGTGATTCCGGCGTCAACCTCAACAATACTTTCTTATCTACAAGTTGAGTTTCAAGTTCAATTATGAATTTATCAACTATTCTCTCAATAATATCGAGGCCTAACTGGCTGAATGTAATAATAGCATCAAGACGATTACGAAATTCAGGATTGAAGGTTTCTTTCAACGGCTTATCAGAACCGCTTTTTTTAGCAGAATCAACATGCCCAAATCCCATTGCTCCTTTAGCCAGTTCACGGGCGCCCACGTTACTGGTCATAATTAAAATCACATTCCGGAAATCAGCTTTTTTCCCATTGTTGTCTGTTAATGTGGCATGGTCCATCACCTGCAATAAAATGTTGAACAGGTCCGGATGGGCCTTTTCCATTTCATCCAGCAACAGAACGGAATAGGGAGATTGGTTGATAGCCTCGGTTAAAAGGCCCCCCTGATCAAACCCCACATAACCGGGCGGAGCGCCTATCAACCTGGAAACGGTATGTCGTTCTGAATATTCACTCATGTCAAAACGTAAAAATTTAACACCCATGATATGAGCTAATTGTTTGGCGACCTCGGTCTTGCCGACACCTGTCGGTCCTGTAAATAAATAAGAACCGATCGGTTTTTCAGGGTGTGAAAGCCCGGCTCTTGATAATTTAATCGCGCTAGCTAAAGCCTCAATAGCTTTATCCTGTCCAAAGATTTGAAGTTTGAGATCACGCTCCAGGGTTTTAAGGTGTTTTTTATCGCTGGTGGATACTGTTTTCGCGGGAATCCTTGCAATGTTAGCTACTATCTGTTCAATTTCTCTAGTCCCTATGGTTGTTTTCTGCTTGTGCGGAGGCAATATCTTCATAGACGCGCCTACCTCGTCGATTACATCTATTGCCTTATCCGGAAGTTTCCGGTCATTAATATATTTAGCGGAAAGCTCTACAGCAGTTCGCAGAGCCGACATAGTAAATCTGACATTATGGAATTTCTCATAATGAGATTTCAGCCCTTTGAGAATTTTTACAGATTCATCTATGGAAGGTTCATTGACCTCAATTTTTTGGAAGCGCCGTGCAAGGGCCCTATCTTTCTCAAAATAATTACGGTAATCATTATAAGTCGTGGACCCGATGCACTTCAATTCTCCCGAAGCCAATGATGGTTTTAGCAGATTGGAAGCATCCATAGCTCCGCCTGATGTCGCGCCTCCACCAACAATCGTATGAATTTCATCAATAAATAGAACGGTGTTTTTCAGCTTCTTAAGAGATTTAAGGACCCCTTTTAAACGTGTTTCAAAATCACCACGATATTTTGTACCGGCCAACAATGAGCCCATATCCAGCGAAAAAATAACTGCATCTTTGAGAATATCAGGTACGTTCCCTTCAAATATTCTTAAAGCGAGGCCTTCGGCAATTGCTGTTTTGCCAACGCCGGAATCTCCTACAAAGAGCGGGTTGTTTTTTCGCCTGCGGCAAAGAGTATGTATTGTTCTGGTTAACTCTGCTGTACGTCCTATAATTGGATCGATCTCTCCTTTTGCTGCTTTTTCAATAAGGTTAACAGTAAAAAGATCAAGCGGACTTTTTCCAGGCCGCTTACCCTCTTTAGGAATACCGTCTTCTTCTTTTTCAATGTCGGGTAAAATTTCTCCAGGTTCTCCAGTCCCTGGGATTCCATGGGCAAGGTAATTGACAATATGGTACCGGGTAATGCCTAATTTTTTCAGTGAATATGCCGCGAAAGAATCAGGTTCGTCAAAAAGTGAGACAATTAAATCAGCACCCGTTATTTGTCCATCTTTTTCCGAACTCCGAAGATGAATAGCTGCCCTTTGAATTGTCCTCTGAAAAGCTATTGTAGGCTCCG
>DASCNB010000264.1:0-4581 GCA_036011265.1 Nitrospinota bacterium
GAGGCGTTATCCTTTTTCAGACTTTCCTGATTGATCAGCACATCAAGTTCGGGAAACCGAAACATAAAGAATATTGTTTCGAACACAACGAACTCCTTCGCTTCTTCGAGGACTTCCGCGTCATTTATCATAAAGAAGGGTTTTTAACTGAAGAAAGGGCTGTAGCAAGCCTTGTGGCCCAGAAAGATATCTGAATCATTGTAATCTTATCAATATCGAATCTGTGTTCTAGTATATTGTTTTATTCAGTTTTATAGTTGATTTATCCTATTGGGTCGGTTATATTGTGTTGCAACTGATAACTAATAACAGAGATTTATTATGACAAGTAAAAAACCTGAAAAGCTGAGTTTCCGTCAGAATGTAGACCTTATGGTAGACCGTGCCATAAAAGTTCTTGGGCTTGAGGCTGGCCTGGCTGAAGCGATTAAGTCCTGCAATTCCGTACTGCAGGTTAAATTTCCTGCGATGATAAACGGCAAGGTAGAGACGTTTACAGGCTGGCGAGCTGTTCACAGTACCCATCGGCTTCCAGCCAAAGGTGGAATACGTTATGCGCCGTATGCCAACCAGGACGAAGTGGAAGCATTGGCCGCATTAATGAGTTATAAATGCGCTCTTGTAGATGTGCCTTTTGGCGGATCCAAGGGGGCTCTCCTGATTGATCCCAATAAATATAACAGAGATGAAATGCAGCGCATCACGCGACGCTATACGCTCGAACTTTCAAGAAAAGGCTTTCTGAGTCCAGCTACCAATGTCCCGGCGCCTGATGTTGGTACCGGAGCACGTGAGATGGCCTGGATGGCAGACACCTATAAACAACTGCATCCGGAAGACGTCAATTATCTTGGGTGTGTTACCGGCAAGCCTGTGCAGCACGGTGGCATACGAGGTCGCACTGAAGCCACGGGCCGTGGTGTACAGTACGCATTGAGAGAATTCTTCCGGCACAAGGAAGATATTAAAGGTGCCAACATGTCTGGCGGTCTCGGTGGAAAGCGTATTGTTATCCAGGGTCTGGGCAACGTCGGTTATCACGCGGCAAAATTTTTGTCGGAAGAAGACGATGCGAAGATTATCGCCATTATAGAAAGAGATGGCGTGATAGCTAACAAAAAGGGACTTCCGGTAGAAAAAGTCGCACAATTTATATACAAAAACAAAACAATTAAAGGCTTTCCCGATGGTAAATTTGATAAGAACGGTGCCAAGGCGCTTGAGATGGAATGTGACATTTTGATTCCGGCTGCTTTGGAAAGTCAGATCACGGGAGAGAATGCCAACCGTATTAAGGCAAAACTAATTGTAGAAGCGGCAAACGGTCCGTTAACCTTTGATGCTGATACGATCCTTAACAAACGTGGAGTTGTAACGATGCCGGATACCTATGTTAACGCGGGTGGTGTTACGGTTTCCTATTTTGAATGGATTCGTAATCTATCGCATATCCGGTTTGGTCGTATGGAAAGGCGTTACGATGAACTGCAGGGTCGTCAGTACGCCGATATGCTTGAAGAAGTAACAGATAAGAAGCTTTCCCAGGAGAAAAGGGAAAAAATAATACGCGGCGCCATTGAAATCGACCTGGTACGCTCAGGTTTGGATGATACGATGCGTCTCGCTTACCAGGAGATGCGTGAAAAAATGTTAAGTAATAAAAAAATAAAAGATCTCAGAACAGCGGCGTTCGTTATAGCCATTGAGAAGATGTCAAGAACCTACCTGGACATTGGCGTCTATTAGTATAGAATGTCTTTGTAATCGTTTCTAAATCAAATTCCTCTCTTTTAAATACTTCGTTATTAATTTAACATTTTCTTCTACAGATACATTGACCGTATCTAACGTCAGGTTGGGATTTTCCGGTTTTTCGTATGGATCGTCAATTCCGGTAAACTGTTTTATTTCACCTTTACGCGCTTTTGCATACAATCCTTTGGGATCTCGCTGTTCACAAACTTCAAGTGGGGTATCAAGATATATCTCAATGAAATTAGTTGAAAGCCTGCGTACAAATTGACGGGACTCTCTATATGGAGAAATGAAAGACGCGATAACCGTTATGTTCTTTTTAACTAAAATGCCGGAGAGGTGGCCGACACGCTCAATATGCTCAATACGCTCTTTCCTGGAAAAACCTGTTCTCGGAAATAGTTGCCGAACATTTTCACCATCCAACCTTTCCATTTTACGATTTTCTTTTTTTAACTCTTCATAAACCGCGTCGGCAATTGTTGATTTCCCTGAGCCAGGCAAGCCTGTAAACCATAAGACAAAAGGTGCGACCTCGACCCTGCCAAAACTTAATTTATTCCAGTATCGTTCATGAAAATAATAGAGAAACATTTTCAGAAAAACCTCGATGCCGCCTACCACAAAAGCAGCCGCCAGCTGTCCTGTAAAAATCCAGATCAGTATAATAGTAGTAACGGTAGCAGTAATCCGCCAGGAAAGAGTTTTTACAATACTGCGACTATGCTTTTCTCTATACATGGTATCCTGAGAGCATAAAAGAATTTAGAAAATTGAAAAGTAACGATTATACTTGATAGTTTTTATTATTTCATTACTAAAAACAATAATTTATTTGCCACAAAACATCAATATGTTATATTTTAAAGTTCAGTTCCACATTGGCTTTTACTTAATAAGGTAACACTTTATGATTATTGGGTTGACAGGTGAAAATTGTTCCGGCAAAGGGGTGGTAGCGGATTATCTTCAAAAGAAGTCTTTCTACTTTTATTCTTTGTCCGATGTTATCCGGGAAGAGTTAGCTTCAAAGGGCACGGAAATTACGAGAGACGCTTTAATAAAAGCAGGAAATGATTTAAGGCAGAAATATGGTCCTTCGGTTCTTGCGGTCAAAACAGCCGCAAAACTTCAGGCGGATAAAAATTATGTCATCGATTCGATACGCAATCCCGCGGAAGTAGAGGAATTAAAAAAATTAACCAGATTTGTTCTTCTAAAGGTTATGGCTTCTCCAGAAAACAGGTTTGAGAGAATGAAAGAGAGAAAAAGAGAAGGCGATCCTGAAACTTTAGACGAATTTTTGCGCATTGAAAAACTCGAAGCATCTAATCATGATGGCGCGAAGCAGCAGGTCACTGCCTGCATGAAACTGGCGGATAAAACCATCGTTAATGATGATCAACCTGAAATCTTGTATAAAAAGGCCGATCAACTTTTACAGGAACTGCAGGGTGAAACAAAAAAAAAACGACCGGACTGGGATGAGTATTTCATGAATATTGCCAAAGTGGTAGCTTTAAGGAGCAACTGCATGAAACGCCATGTTGCTGCTGTAATCGTTAAAGACAAGAGAATTATTTCTACCGGCTATAACGGAACTCCAAGGGGCGTAACGAACTGCAGCGAGGGGGGCTGTCCGCGGTGTAATCAGTTTGCGGAAGGAGGTACGCGCCTCGATGAATGCCTTTGTTCCCATGGAGAAGAAAATGCTATTGTCCAGGCGTCGTACCATGGTATTAGCATAAAAGACGCCTCCCTTTATACAACCTTTGCGCCCTGCCTGATGTGTACGAAAATGATTATTAACGCGGGAATAAAAGAGGTTGTTTATAACATCGATTATCCGTTAAACGATACGGCCTTGAATCTTTATAAAGAAGTGGATATAAAACTCCGGCAGTTTAAAGTCGAATAATTTTTTGACGTGAGCTAAGCTCAGCTTTGCGGGATGAACAAGATGAACTGGATTCCTTTTTAAGGTAAAAGAGGAGCCCTTAACCTTGTCATTCTGAGCCCTTCGCTTGTCATTCTGAAAGAGCGAAGCGACTGAAGAATCTCACTCAGGACAGGCTCCGCGAAGAATCTTAGCAAGCTCAGGATAAACTCCGCGAGACTTTTTTTATAGTGATCATGTTTATCCTGTAATCCTGTCTAGGTTTTTCCTTCGCGATCTTCGTGTCCTTCGCCCCGCTGAGCGTGGCTTCGTGGTTAATGTTTTTAGGTAAAAAATGAAAATCAATATTCAGGAAATGGTAAAAAAGAATATCAGAGAACTAAAGGCTTATAAACCCGAAGAGATTCTTTGTCCAATTCGGATGGAAGCCAATGAGAATCCATTCACAATAAATTCCACATTAAAAGAACGGGTTTTGGAATCTATCTCAAAAATTTCTTTAAACCGGTATCCGGATTCTTTAGCCACTGATCTGAGGGAGCTGATCTCAAGAAAATCTGGCATAAAACCGGAAAATATCATTGTCGGGAACGGTTCAGATGAACTCATCCAGATGCTGATCGCAGCGTTTTGCGAGAAAGAGGACAAAGTTTTATTTCCCGTTCCGACTTTCTCCATGTTCGGGATAATTGCGAAGTCTTTTGGAGTAGGCACAATAGAAATCCC
Source organism: Nitrospinota bacterium (assembly GCA_036011265.1). Taxonomy (GTDB): domain Bacteria; phylum Nitrospinota; class Nitrospinia; order CAJXCL01; family CAJXCL01; genus CAJXCL01. Next base: position 4,379 of record DASCNB010000264.1, read on the forward strand.
TTTAGATTCAGAATGGGATATTGATTTAGCAGAAATAAAGAAATCTTATGATAAGGACCTGCCCAAAATAACATTTCTCAGTACTCCAAATAACCCGACAGGAAATTGTTTCTCGGAAATCAAGATTCTGGATATTATCGAAAAGACCTCTTCTCTTGTAGTGGTTGATGAAGCTTACGCCGACTTTTGCGGAAAAACTTTTA
>DASCNB010000265.1:0-5006 GCA_036011265.1 Nitrospinota bacterium
TTTCTCTAATTAATGAGACATTGGCTACTGTTATTTTAATGCTGATCCATATATCCGTATTCTGGATCAAAGTATTCTTTTTTATATGGTTTCAGATGACAATACGCTGGACATTACCGAGATTTAGGTATGATCAGATCATGAAATTAGGTTGGAAAATTCTTTTGCCATTATCTCTGGCAAATATTTTGATAACGGGAGTTGTAATTTTGCTTTTACAGTAAATTATTATGCGAGTAAATCGTAATATCACTATGACCTGGTGGGAAAGGATTTATCTTCCGGAAATCTTCCGGGGGATATCCGTGACTTCCAATCACTTCTTCAAAAATTTGATTGGATTTATTCCAGCGCTTTTAAACAAAGATAAAAAAAGAAAAATATTCACTGTTTACTATCCGGATGAAAGAGCAGAATTCCCTCCCGCATACAGGGGCCATCCTGTTCTGGTTCTTGATGAAAATGGTATAGAGCGGTGTGTGGCTTGCGGATTGTGTGAAACAATTTGTCCGGCTAAATGTATAGAGATTGAGCCGGCTGAAACAGAACTGGAAAAGGAAAGGTTTCCCGACTCTTTCAGCATTAATATGGCTCGATGCATATTCTGTGGGTTCTGTGAAGAAGTCTGCCCTAAAGAAGCTATTCTGATGAGTGATGAATGTGAAATCGCTGACCTTGATAGAAACAACATGCTTTATGAAAAAGACCGGTTACTCGTGTCGGCTAATAAATTACAAAAACGACTTGATTATATAAAAGAGATTTACGGCAAATGGAATTATTAATGTTTTATATATTTGGCGGTGTGGCTGTACTGGCGGCTTTTTTAATGATTATAAGCTGGAACCCGGTTGCCGCTGTTTTAAACATGATTCTGGTCATGTTTTGTTTAGCAGGGCTTTTTGTTTTACTAAACGCGCATTTTATCGCGGCTATCCAGATTCTGGTTTATGCGGGCGCCATCATGGTGCTGTTTATGTTTATCATTATGTTGCTGAACCTGCGCGGCAATGAACCTATCTGGAAATCAAGAGACCGGAATATAGTGTTGAGCTTCATTGGATTTTTATTGGCTGTCGGCGCTTTCTGTAAACTATCAGGAACATTAAAGGCCAGTGGACTGAATAAAACAATGCAGGTTGGAGAAGGTTTCGGCACCACTGCCCTGGTAGGGAAAATTTTGTTTACAGATTATCTGCTTCCTTTTGAAGTAGCTTCTATTCTTCTTTTGGTTGCTATTGTCGGCGCGGTAATGCTTGCAAAGAGTAAAATTGATTAATGGCTTATAGCTTATGGCATTGGGCTAATATCTATTAATTATTTATTGATAATTGATAAATGCTAATTGTTAATTGCTTATGGTTCCTTTAACTCATTACCTGTTATTAAGCGCGATTCTATTCTCTCTCGGAGTGGCTGGTGTTCTGCTCCGCCGGAATGTCATTATGATTTTTATGTCCATCGAGCTTATGCTGAACTCCGTAAATTTGACTTTTATTGCCTTTTCTAAATTTCTGAATAATTTAGACGGTCATATTTTTACTTTTATGGTCATGACTGTAGCGGCAGCCGAAGCAGCGGTGGGACTGGCGATTGTTATTGCTATTTTTAGAAACAAACCCACAGCGAATGTGGATGAGATAAATTTAATGAAACTTTAAAATATGGAAACTATTACTTCAATAAAACCTTTGCTGGCGGTTCTTGTGTCTCTGGTTGCGGCCGTTCTGATCGTCGTGACTAAAGATAACCCTAATAGAAGGGAATCCTGCACTATAGGAGCGGCCGTAATAAAATTTTTAATCATTCTTTCCATGGCTCCCGCGGTTTTTGCCGGAAAAAAAATTGAACTTCTACTTGTCACCCTTTTGCCCGGCTTATCAATCGAATTCAGAGTTGACGCTCTGGGACTGATGTTCGCGTTGACGGCTTCTTTTCTCTGGATTCTGACATCTTTTTATTCTATAGGCTACATGCGCACTCTCAAGGAGCACGCGCAAACAAGGTATTACACCTGTTTCGCGATAACACTTTCCGCTACCATAGGGGCCGCGTTCGCGGCCAATTTATTCACATTATTTTTGTTCTATGAAATTATTACATTAGTTACTTATCCCCTCGTTGCGCACAAGGAAACCCCTGAGGCTTACGAAGGAAGCGGTAAGTATCTCTGGTATTTAATCGGAACTTCCAAGGTATTTTTATTGCCCGCTGTTATTTTAACTTTCGTTTTTGCCGGTACTCTCGATTTTAAAGCCGGTGGAATTTTCCCGGGAGAGATCGTGAGCCAGGAGCAAACTGTACTCAAGGTGGTTTTTTTCCTCTTTCTTTTTGGTTTTGCCAAGGCTGCTATTATGCCTTTCCACAATTGGCTCCCTTCCGCAATGGTTGCTCCAACACCCGTAAGCGCGCTTTTACACGCCGTCGCCGTTGTGAAAGTAGGAGTCTTCTCAATTGTACGAATGATTTACTTCATCTTTGGACCGGAAACCCTGCAAAGCCTGGAGTTAGGAATCACAACAGCCTATATTGCTTCATTTACAATTATAACCTCCTCCATTATTGCCCTCACCAAAGACAACCTGAAGGCCAGGCTCGCTTATTCCACAATAAGCCAGCTCTCTTATATAGTTTTAGGAATGGCTATGCTGTCAGCCAGCGGCATGACCGGAGGGATGATTCATATAACCAATCACGCATTTTCAAAAATTACGTTATTCTTTTGTGCCGGGGCTATTTATGTGGCAGCCCATAAAACAAAAATCAGCGAGTTGAACGGAATCGCCAGGAAAATGCCATGGACCATGGCCGCATTCTCAATCGGAGCAATGAACATGATTGGTATGCCTCTCTTTGCCGGCTTTGTCTCAAAATGGTATCTTGCTCTAGGTTCCATCGAATCTAAACATAGCTCGTTGCTCATTGTATTGATTGTCAGCTCTATCCTTAACGCTTGTTATTTTCTCCCAATTATTTACGCGGCATATTTTAAAGAACTACCGGAAGGTGAAAGTACGGAAAAACATGAAGCTCCTATGACTATGGTAGTGCCTCTTACGCTTACCGCGATAGGGACTTTACTTTTATTCTTTAATTCTTCAGATTTACTTGAAATGGCAAGGTTGGTTTTAAACAGCGGATAATAGGTGAAAAAATGATAGGAGGAGATGAACTATGAAAACACCACAAAAGGTTTTATATGCTCTATGCGCAGTGCTTTTGGTGTTTGATATTTTTATTCATAAGCATGGTCATTTCGGATGGGATGATTGGTTCGGCTTTTCTGCAGTATATGGAATAATTTCCTGTTTAGTTCTTGTTTTGGGAGCAAAAAACTTGCTGCTTCCATTGCTAAAAAGAGACGAGGCTTATTATGACTAGTACAGTACCACCGGCATTGATTTTTGTTATCGGAGCTTTTTTTATCCCTTTCATAAAAGGGAAGGCAAAGTCAATCTATTTACTACTGTTGCCGGTCATTGGATTTATCAATCTCTTAAATATACCTGTAGGAACCCATTGGGTTGTCAATTTTTTAGATTCTGATCTTATCTTTGGCCAGGTAGATAAACTCAGCCTTGTCTGGGGTTATATCTTCCATATTATAGCCTTTCTATCGATACTGTATGCCATTCATATTAAAAACGATTTAGAATATTGGGCAACGTTTCTTTACGCAGGAAGCGCCCTGGGGGTTGTTTTTTCCGGAGACCTTATTTCTCTCTTCTGCTTCTGGGAGTTGATGACCATCGGGTCCGCATGTCTCATCCTGGCGCGTAGAACTCAAAGAGCATACGAAGCAGCTTTCAGATATACTTTAGTTCACGTCGCCGGTGGATTGATTCTTCTGGCCGGCATTATTATTCATATCAGTACTACAGGCTCTATAGAATTTAAATTTTTAGGATTGGACAGTCCGGGAGCCTGGCTCATTTTCATCGGGTTCGGCGTGAATTGCGCCTGGCCTATTCTCCATGCATGGCTCCCTGACGCGTATCCGGAAGCCACTTTTTCCGGAGCCGTAGTTTTAAGTACGTTTACGACAAAAACAGCGGTCTATGTTTTAGCAAGGGCTTTCCCGGGAGCCGATGTCCTCATATTGATAGGCGCTACTATGACGGTCTTTCCCATCTTTTATGCTCTTGTTGAAAACGATTTAAGGAAAGTACTTTCATACAGCTTGATTGACCAGGTGGGATTCATGGTTGTCGGCATCGGAATAGGGACGGAACTTGCTCTTAACGGTGTAGCGGCCCATGCCTTTTGCCACATTCTATATAAGGCATTGCTTTTTATGTCCATGGGTTCCGTTCTTCATATGACAGGAAAGATTAAAGCAACCGAACTTGGTGGGTTGTCTAAATATATGCCGTTAACATCTATATTCTGCATAGTGGGAGCCGCGTCTATAGCGGGACTCCCATTTTTTAACGGTTTTATAAGCAAAACAATGATTATAGACGCAACAGGCACGGAGCATCACAATTTTGCGTGGCTTGCCCTCATGTTTGCTTCGGCAAGCGCCATAATTATTCCGGGCATAAAGGTACCTTATTTAGCATTTTTCGGCAAAGAATCAAATGTTACCGCTTCAGAAGCACCTAAAAATATGCTTATAGCGATGGGAATTACAGCTTTTTTATGTTTTTTTATTGGTGTTGTACCATCTACTCTTTATAGTATTCTTCCATTTCCTGTAGATTATGTACCCTACACGGTAGCCCATGTAATTACCAAGTTAGAACTCCTTTTGTTCGCTGCCGCTGCTTGTGTATTTCTTATGAACAAGGGGATATATCCTGAAGAATTGAGAAAGATATATCTTGACACCGATTGGTTTTATAGAAAAGGCGGTATGCTATTCCTTAAGTTTGCCCGCTGCCCTGTGGAATGGTTCGATAAGCATTTCGGCGAAGCCTATATGAAGGTTATCACAAAACCCGGATTGAAATTCTCGCAGGGTGTTTGGAAAATTTTTGATGTAGAAATTGTAGATGGCCTGGTAA
>DASCNB010000266.1:0-8099 GCA_036011265.1 Nitrospinota bacterium
AAGTACCTGAAATTTCAAGTGGTAACAGGTTTAAGGAATATGTCCTTTTCCCGGAACAAAATATTTCCCTCCGTATACTCTGGGGATTCAAGAAACAAAACGTGGTTTTTACCGTTGGTCACAGCATATTCAACAAAACTTCCAAGACAAATGTCGGATCTCTTATGCTGAAATATGGCGGAGGAGGTCATGAAGCTGTTGGTACCTGCCAGGTGCCTGTGGACCAATGGGAAAAAGCCTTTAGCAAAATAACAGAGGCAATTAAAGCTGATGGGTAAGAAATAAAGACTCCTCTCCAAGAGAATAAGGATGAAGATTTCCTGCGGCCTTGTCGCAGGGAGCTTCAATTTGTTCCGCATATTCGCCCTCAAAAAGCAAGCCTGCGAATACGTAAATTCTTTTTGATATTCTGCGTCAATTTCATACTCCCCGACGCAGATCATCGGCGAATTAAACCACACAGAGTGGGATTAAATTATCCTTTTCATAAGTTCTTCGAAGTTTTTTCAAGTCTAAATTCCAATCTTACTTTTACAAAAAGGGTTACTTTTTGATAAATAACTCCAATCGGTTTTCTTAGATAAATTGTTAATAGACATTAATCCTGATTTCTCTTATAAGGACCAATAATATAACCTGAATCTTGAAACCTGTTCTCATGCCATTCAAAAAATTTTTCGAGCTTCATAAAGTGCCCCATCAAATATCTAAAATTTTTAAATACTTTATCTACCTTTTTTAAGCAAATCTCATAATTTTGCAGTATAAAAATTTGAAAAGAATGAGTGAATATTCTTATAATTCAATTTATAGGAATTTCAATGTTAAGATTCCTAGTCGCTCCGCGCCCTTGGATTTACAGGTTGTCGGAAGTGTTATTTTGAGCGAAGAAAGAAATCTAACTTGTAGTTTGTACTGACGTAAAAAACTTCGTTTTTTTATCAAATTTTTTGTTGGTAACTTTGGGCGGTAACCCATTTGATTGCGGCAGCTTGTCGCACTGTGCTCAATATTGAATATTCCATTGTTAAACAATCTGCCGATTAAAGGAGGAAGTTCTTATGGAGAAACCTGTCAAATGGAAAATTAGAATTAGAGACCTTTTAAGTTCGAACAAATATGAAATCCCGGTAACCCTTAAAGGATGGGTCAAAACCCGGAGAGGCTCCAAAAAATTTTCTTTTATTGAAGTCAATGACGGCTCGACGTTACAAAGCATACAGGTAATTGTGGACGGCAATTTATCTAATTATTCTGATGTAGAAAAACTTACCGTAGGATGCAGTATCCGCGTGGATGGAAAGCTGGTAAAATCTCCCGCCAAAGGCCAGAATGTTGAAGTCCAGGCTGATAAAATATCTGTTTACGGATGGTCCGACCCGGAAAAATATCCGTTGCAGAAAAAAGCCACAAGCCGTGAATTCTTGAGACAGATTGCCCATCTCAGACCTCGCACAAATACGTTTGGAGCTGTTTTCCGGGTGAGAAATATCCTGGCTTACGCGGTCCACAAGTTTTTTCAAGACAGAGGTTTTGTTTATGTACACACACCAATTATAACTACCAGCGACTGCGAAGGAGGAGCGGAGCTGTTTCAGGTCTCAACACTTGATTATGCCAACCTACCAGTTAAAGACGGCACTGTTGATTTTTCAAAGGATTTTTTTGGAAAATCGGCAAAATTAACTGTAAGCGGGCAATTAGAAGGCGAACTTTTTGCCACTGCTTTAACTGATATCTATACTTTCGGTCCAACCTTCAGGGCGGAGAATTCACAAACACCAAGGCATCTTGCGGAATTCTGGATGGTTGAACCGGAAATGGCTTTCTGCGATTTGGAGGAAAATATAACATTGGCGGAAGACTTTTTAAAATATATTTTTAACTATGTTTTAGAAAGTTGTGAAGAAGATTTGCTTTTTCTTGGAAAAAGGAATGAGGTTGATATTTTTGGACAATTAAAAAAGGTTGTGGATTCTCAGTTTAATAAAGTTACCTATACTGAAGTTGTAGATTTACTGAAAAATTCAGGCAAGTCTTTTGAATACCCCTGCGATTGGGGCAAGGACTTGCAGACGGAACATGAACGATATTTGGCTGAAGAAAAATTTCATGGACCTGTGGTTGTTACCGACTTTCCAAAAGAAATAAAGGCTTTTTATATGCGGCTCAATGATGACGAAAAGACCATGAGGGCTATGGACATATTGCTTCCAGGTATTGGTGAGATTATAGGAGGCAGTCAGCGTGAAGAAAGGCTGGATTATTTACAGGATAGAATAAAAGAAATGGGACTCAATGAAAACGATTATTGGTGGTATTTAGACATCCGTAGATTTGGGACGGTTCCCCACGCCGGGTTTGGTCTTGGTTTTGAAAGAGTGCTTCAATTTGCTACCGGAATGAGCAACATCAGGGATGTGATCCCCTTTCCGCGGGTCCCAAACAACGCGGAATTTTGAAGCAAAATTTTTTTATAACCTTTTTAGTCACTAAGACACAAAAACGCGAACTACTTTTTTTATAATTAATTTATTGCTATGAGCAATCTGGTATTTAAAGTTAAAGATTTTTTGATTAAGCAAAACCTGGTTAAACCCGGTGAAAAATTAGCGGCTGCAGTATCCGGTGGACCTGATTCTGTAGCCATGCTTTTCTGCCTTAATGATTTAAAAAAAGATATCGGGTTCGAGTTGTTCGTATTTCATATTAACCACATGCTGAGGGGTAAAGAATCCGACAGAGACGAATTATTTGTAAAAAACCTGACAGAAAGTCTTGGTCTTCCTTTTTACTTTGCAAAAGCGGATGTTGCCGAGTATCAAAAAAAGCATAAATGTTCCGTTCAAGTTGCCGCGAGAGAGATGCGGTATTTTCACCTGAATCAACTCGCTGACCATTATTTCATCTCAAAGATCGCTACAGGCCATACAGCTGGCGATCAGGCTGAAACGGTTTTAATGAGAGTATTAAAGGGCTCCGGCTTAAAAGGAATTTCAGGTATTTCGCCAATAAGAGACAATAAATATATAAGACCTATGCTGGAAGTTACCCGTGAAGAGATTGAACAATTTTTAAAACAAAATAAAGTCAAGTTTGTAATGGATTCAACAAACCTGAAAAATAACTACCTCAGAAATCAGGTAAGAAATAAACTAATCCCTTTTTTAAAGGAAGAATTTAATCCTTCTATTATTGATGCATTATGCAGATCTTCACAAATATTCCGAACGGATGATAATTTTGTTTCAGAAGTAGCGCACAATGAGCTTAATAAATTACTGTTAAAAAACCATGACACGATACTAATTTTAAACTCGACTCATTTTCAAACATTACATGAAGCTTTAAAAAGAAGAATTATTTTAGAAGCTATTTATCAATTTTCCGGTTCAGGGAGGCAGGTTTCACAAAATATAATTGAAAGCATCTTGCATGTTATAGGGTCTAAGGTATCAGGAAAATCTTTATCTGTTTTCAATAATTTGATATTTAAATACCAGTACAACCAGATTATTTTTGAGCTCCAAAAGAAAAATATCGGTGGAAACCTGATAAAACAGAAAAAGTTGTTAATTCCGGGAAAAACAATAATAGAGGAGATTGGCAAAGAAGTGGTTTCAACTATAATAACCAAAAAGGAAGTTCCAAAAAACTTAAAAAAAACAGCATCTTTCACTGCCTTTATAGATTGCAATGTGTCAGGAAAAGAACTTTTTGTCCGCTCCCGCCAAAAGGGAGATAAGTTTTGTCCATTAGGAATTAAAGGGCATAAAAAAATAAAAGATTACTTTATTGACAAGAAAGTACCTCGGGAAGAAAGAGATTTTATCCCACTGATAATGAACAAAGAATCAATTTTTTGGATTATTGGATACCAGATATCTGAATTAGCAAGGCTTAAAGAAGATACTAAAGACGTTCTTAAGCTGGAAATCTGCTAAACTTTTATTTCTTTTGTGTTGAAATCTGGCAGATTATGATGTAATTATAAATGAACGGTTTCACCGCAAGCTTCGTGGAATTTAACACACAGTGTGTGGATTAAAGAAAAAGTTTTTCATTTCTACAAAAAGATTACCCTGATGAGGGAGTTCCTATGAATCAATTTTACAAAAATATCGCATTATGGCTGGTAATCGGATTGATCATGATTGCCCTTTTCAACCTTTTTAATCAGCCGCTCACACCATTCAAGGAAATTATTTTCAGCGATTTCATGAACCAGGTATCCAGCGGTAATGTTGAAGAAGTGGTCATTCAGGGAGATTACATAAAAGGGAAGCTCCAGGATGGCAAAATGTTCAGAACAAATATTGTCAATGATCCTGACTTAGTCAAATTTTTACGAGAAAAAAATGTCCGTATTCAGGTTATGCCACCCGAGGGAACGTCCTGGTATACCAATCTCCTGATATCGTGGTTTCCTATGCTGCTCTTGCTGGGTGTCTGGATATTTTTTATGCGCCAGATGCAGAGCGGCGGCGGCAAGGCCCTTTCTTTTGGCAAAAGCAGGGCAAAATTATTGTCTCAACAAAAAAAGAAGGCTACTTTTAAAGACGTAGCCGGTGTAGATGAAGCAAAAGATGAATTGCAGGAAATTATAGAATTTTTAAAAGAACCACAGAAATTTCAAAAGCTGGGTGGAAAAATCCCTAAAGGCGTACTAATAATGGGACCTCCGGGAACGGGAAAAACCCTGCTGGCACGGGCGATTGCCGGAGAGGCCAATGTTCCGTTTTTCAATATAAGCGGATCGGAATTTGTTGAAATGTTTGTCGGGGTTGGTGCTTCAAGAGTCAGAGACCTCTTTGAGCAGGGGAAGAAAAACGCTCCCTGTATTATTTTTATTGATGAAATTGATGCTGTCGGACGGCACCGCGGTGCCGGGTTGGGAGGAGGACATGACGAAAGGGAACAAACCCTTAACCAGCTTTTAGTAGAAATGGACGGATTTGCATCCAATGAAGGAGTTATCCTGATCGCCGCAACCAACAGGCCGGATGTGCTCGATCCCGCTCTAATGAGACCGGGAAGGTTTGACCGTCAGGTCGTCGTTCCCCGCCCTGACATAAGAGGCAGGGAAGGAATTTTAAAAGTTCATACCATGAATATACCTGTTGCGGAGGATGTTAAATTACCGCTTCTCTCGAGAGGGACCCCGGGTTTTTCCGGAGCGGATTTAGAAAATATGGTTAATGAAGCGGCCCTTATGGCAGCAAGGCAGGAGAAAGATCTTGTCGCGATGGAGGATTTTGAAAATGCTAAAGATAAAGTAATGATGGGTGTGGAAAGAAGGAGCATGATCATCAGTGACGAGGAAAAAAGAAATACAGCGTTTCATGAGGCAGGCCATGTCCTGGTAGCAAAACTAATCCCTGGTACGGACCCCATTCATAAAGTAACAATTATTCCAAGGGGGAGAGCGCTCGGCTTAACTCAACAACTCCCGGTAGACGAAAGACATACCTACCCTGTAAAGTATCTTATGGATAGGCTTGCTGTTTTATTTGGAGGCAGGGTAGCGGAGGAAATAGCTTTAAATCAAATCACCACCGGTGCGGGAAATGATATTGAACAGGGTACGGACCTTGCCAGAAAAATGGTCTGTGAATGGGGTATGAGCAAATCTATGGGTCCGTTAGCCTATGGTAAAAAAGAGGAGCAGATATTCCTCGGACGAGAAATATCCCAGCACAAGGACTACAGTGAAGCTACGGCAATTGCAATCGACAAAGAAGTCAAAGAGCTGATAGCCAAAAGCTATGAGCGGGCAAAAAAACTCGTCCAGGAAAATAAAAAAACCCTTGATAAATTAGCTGAAGCTTTGTTGGAAAGAGAATCCCTTGGCGGCCACGAAGTTGATGTCATTGTCTTTGGTAAATTCAAAGCAGATGAAATAGCTAAAAAAGAAGAAAAAGCCAAAGAAGCCGCTATGGCAGAAGAAGAAAATTCTATTAAAGCAAAATCCGAATCTAAAACCAAACAAGAACCGCCAACCAAACCGGAAAGTAATCCAGTAGGCAATGAAGATAATCTGCCAGAAGACTCTATCAATTAATGCTAAGAATATGCTCGGTCAAACCATCTACCAAAGTCTTTATTTCATTGCAACAGTTTCTATAAAAAGGTAATCCCTGCCCCATGGGATCAGTCACATCTCTTTCTTCCGGGTTTTGACCGTCAAACTGACTCAACAAAAAAATCCGGTATGCCTCATCAGGAAATTGACGACAAAGATCTTCCCTTTGTCTTTTTTCCATCACTATAATTAAATCAGCATCTGTGATTTTTCCCTCCGTTATAGGGCTTGAACGATGTTGCGAAACATCGAGCCCTGCTTCATTCATCACCACATGGATTTCCCCGGGAGACAGCGATCCTGTCTGATCTAAAAAACCAGCCGAAGAGATTTTAATATCTCTCTTCCCCTTGTTTTCCAGTCGATTACGCGACAGGTATTCTGCCATCGGACTGCGGCACAAATTTCCCAGGCAGATAAAAAGAATCTTCCTAATACCCCTTGAGCCGGATATCCCTTTTATTTTTTCTTGGATTGATTCGAAATTGTTAATATTGCTGATAACGCTTTCTTCATATCTTCCCAAACAAGCCTGCGGTTTTCATTAGTGTAAAAGCGTAAAAGGTACGCGGGGTGAAAAGTAAGCATCACTTGATATCCCTGAAACGAATGCCATGTGCCACGCTCTCTTGTGATAGCAACATTTCTTCCAAGCAGGGTCGAAGAAGCCGGTTTACCTAATGCCACAATAACTTTCGGGTTGATGGCCTTGATCTGTTTTTCTAAAAAAGAACGGCAAGCTTCTATCTCGTCTTTTTCCGGGTCTCTATTGTTAGGAGGTCTGCATTTCACTATATTACAAATATAAACATCCCTGCGCTTCAGCCCCATCCCTTTCTCAATAATTTCCGTCAACTTTTGACCAGCCCTTCCCACAAAAGGAATTCCCTGCTTGTCCTCTTCTTGTCCGGGGCCCTCTCCGACAAAAACAATGTCCGCGTTTTCATTTCCAACTCCAAAAACAATATGGGTCCTGGTAGAAAATAATTTGCATCTACGGCAATCACCCAGCTCTTTTTTTATTTCGGAAAGAGTCAAAGATTTATTTGTTAACGGCTTTTTTGGAACATCGTTTTTTTTAAAATTTTCAAACGATGGGATATTAACCGGTATTTCCTGAAATCCGAACAACTTTAGGTAGTTCAAGTGCTCTTTCAGATCTTCAATTATTCTCAATACTTTTTTTTGAGTTTGACTCATCATCTGTTTAAAAAAAATTTCACCAACTCTGGAATAAATTATCACACAAAACTGTTATAAACCAATTGATTATCGATCATTAAATGTACAATTTCTTACTGCACTAGATTTTTTCTATTGTTTTTTCAATCGCACTTGATATAAAATTATCGTAATATTTCAATATTATTGATCAAAATATGACAAAAAAAATATACCTGCGGTTTGTTATTTCTTTTATTGTCCTTTTTCTATGGGGACCCGTTCTATCTAAGGGTTTTGCAGAAAAAAATGATATTGCACTTGCAGATGCAAATTATGACCGAGCAGTATTATTAATGGATTCAAATCCTTCCCTGGCCATGAATGAACTAAATTCCGCAAAGAAACTCAATCCCAATGATCCTAAAATATTTGTTGCCATCGGGCAAATATATTTTAGAAAAAATGACTACCGGGAAGCAATTGAAACATTTAAAAAAGCGCTCGAATTGGATAAAAATTATGTGGTGGCATATTCCAACCTGGGTTATACCTATATGGCTTTAAAAGACTGGAATAATGCTATTCAAAGCTTCAGGATGATTCTCAACTACCCCAACATAACAGCCCCTCACTACGTTTATAATGCCATTGGATGGGCCTATTACGAAAAAAATGAATTTAAAAAATCAATTGAAGAATTAAAAAAAGCAGTGAAACTTAAGAAAAATTATGCCGTTGCACATTATAATTTAGGGTTATCCCTTTTGGGACTTGAGAATTTTGATCATGCGTTTGTTGAGTTTAAAAACGCGGTCAAATTCCAGCCTGAATTAGTACAGGCACATAACCAGTT
>DASCNB010000267.1:0-3466 GCA_036011265.1 Nitrospinota bacterium
TTCGGGCTCCGAATAACTGTGGCTTTATCAGTGGGAATAGCTATTTCCGTTGGAGTCGTCCGCATTATCAAGGGCTGGCCAATGCACTGGTTTATCATTATCGGATATTTTTTTGTTACCGTGCTTACTGCTTACGCGCCGAAAGAAATTATTGGAATAGCCTATGATTCAGGCGGCATCACAACTTCAACTATCACCGTGCCATTAGTAGCGGCCTTAGGCATTGGATTGGCTTCCTCCATAAGAGGAAGAAGCCCGATAGCCGATGGCTTCGGACTGATCGCTTTCGCAAGCTTAACACCCATACTTTTTGTAATGGTGTATGGGATGATTATTTATTAGCAACATCATAATGCGGCACAGCCGCAACCAGAAGGGCTAAAGCCCAATCTGCTAAAAAAATTGTGCTAAAGAAAAATATTTTTATTAGTTCGCAGTTCAAAGGGAAAAGTTTTTCTCTGCGTACTCAGCGGTGAAAAAAATTCCTTAATAATATTTTACATAGCCATAATTTATAAAAAAAATGGAATTAATTTATCATTCAGCTAAGGTATTACTTGGTACAGTAAAAGATATTTTACCGATTATTGGTGTTGTTGTTTTTTTTCAGTTGGTGGTTATAAAGAAAAAAATTGAAAACCTGGGCAGGTTAATATATGGGTCTGTGCTGGTGGTCATCGGTTTAGCTGTTTTTTTAATCGGACTTGAAGAAGGATTATTTCCTCTTGGAGAATCTATGTCCAAACAATTAACAAACATTCATTTTTTAGCAAAAGGAAATGCTGTGCTGCTGGAACACATTGAAAAAACTGGCATTATTCATTCTTCTTTGTATTTTTGGACATATGTCTTTGCTTTTTTAATAGGCTTTTCCACTACAATAGCGGAGCCCGCCCTCATTGCAGTCGCTTTAAAAGCGCAGGAAGTTACGATAGGTGGTATTTCATCCTGGGGACTTCGCATTGCTGTAGCTTTCGGGGTAGCAATCGGGATTTCTCTCGGCTGTTTTAGAATAATTTCTGGAACTCCTCTTCACTGGTATATTATTGTTGGATATATTTTAGTTATTTGCCAGACATACTATGCCCCAAAAATGATTATTCCTTTAGCTTATGATTCAGGAGGAGTTACTACGTCCACTGTTACTGTTCCATTAGTTACCGCATTGGGAATAGGGCTGGCATCCAATGTACCGGGACGATCTGTTCTTATTGACGCTTTTGGCCTTATAGCATTTGCTTCTTTGTTCCCTATTATCACGGTACTTTTCTTTGGTACAGTGGCGGAATGGCTGGCAAAAAGGAGGAAAACAGAAAAGGCATCATGATCTTGTGAAGTTTTTTTAAGATAGAAATTTATATGGGCAACTGAAAAAAAGTCCATAATTTATTTTATGTTTGGTGTAAAATAATGATGTTCATTTTGGGAGGAAGGTGTTATGCGCTTTAAAGTAATAATAGCAATGGTAGAGGAAGACCACCAGGAAGGTGTTATCGCGGCGGCAAAATCTGCCGGTGCCACCGGAGTTACAATCCTTAATGCCAGGGGAGAGGGCTTACGTGAACACAAATCTTTTTTTGGGTTACATATGGAGCAACAGCGGGATGTTCTCCTCTTTATAGTAGAGGATTTTCACGGCAACGAGATCCTGGACGCCATTTACAAAGCTGGTGATTTTCATGAAAAAGGGCATGGTATAGCTTTTTCATGGTCGGTCGACCGGGTTGTCGGCACAGAAAGCCAGATGAGGGTTCTTGAAGTAGAAGCTCAAGAAAAGTATATTTAATTTGATCAAGCGGGGCCGCAACTAAAAAACAGGTCTACCTCTTTTATCACTCTTTGTCAGGTGTAAATAAAAGGGGCAAGCAAAGATTTTAGAATGTGACTATAATTAAGGAGGGGTAAAAAATGACGCAACGAGTAAAAGACATTATGCTGAGAGATACCATTACGGTTCAAGGGCTTACTAAAGTTTCAGAAATAATGGAAATTTTTAAAAAAAAGCAAACCGAACTTCAGACGGTCCTGGTAAAACCACGAAATGATGAAGATGTCTATGGCCTGGTAACATTAAGAGACATAGCAAGAAAGGTTATCGCATTAGGTAAAAAATCGGATGAAGTCCATGCTTATGAAATCATGTCTAAGCCTGTTTTAACGGTTAATGCAAACATGTCGGTAATGTACGCAGCCCGTTTTCTCACAAACTTTGATATTTCCCGGGCTATCGTTATGGAAAATGATAAATTAGTCGGCATCATTTCCTTAAACCACATCGTTTTAAAATGCAAACTGGATTAAACTCTGAAAAGGATTGATTCGTTTACATAACTTTCTAAAAAACGCTTTACTAGCCTATCTTGACAAAGATACTCAAAAAGTGATACAAAAAATCTCCTATAAGAGGGAATCCAAGTGAAACAATACAATATTGATCAATTAAGAAATATCGGGTTAGTGGCTCACGGGGACGCGGGCAAAACCTCTCTGGCAGAGGCAATGCTCTTTACATCCGGAGCCTCAGACAGGCTGGGAAAAGTGGGAGATGTGTCCTGCGTAATGGACTTTGACCCCGATGAAGTTAAGCGGAGCATTACTATTAATGCATCTCTTGCCTTCTGTGAGTGGGACAATCATAAGATTAATATAGTCGATACACCGGGGTATGTAAATTTTATCGCGGAAACCCAGGGTTCTATGCGTGTTTTAGATGCCGCTATCGTAGTCATTTCTGCTAATGAAGGAATTCAGATCATTACTGAAAAAGTATGGAAATGGGCGGACGAAGACGCCCTTCCCCGTGCAATTTTTATCAATAAAATGGACCATGAGCGGGCCAACTTTATAAATGTAGTTGATGGTGTTGAGAAAATTTTAAAAAAGAAACCTGTCAAATTCCAGATGCCTGTCGATACCGGTACAAATTTTAAAGGCGTAATTGATTTAATAAAGATGAAAAGCTACTCATTTGCCGGTGATCAAAGCGGAAATGTAACGGAAGGAGAAATTCCTTCTGATTTAAAGGATGAGGCAGACCTATATCGCGAAGAACTTATAGAAGCGGCCGCTGAGGCAATTGATGAGTTGACGGAAAAATATCTGGAGGAAGGCAGTCTAACAGATGAAGATATAAAAAAAGGATTAATAGCAGGTATAAATAATGCTTCAGTTATACCGGTGTTGTGCGGATCAGCCCTTAATAATCAAGGTGTTTCGTCATTAATGGATATTATTGTTGAGTACTTCCCTTCGCCGGATACCAGACCGTCAATCAAAGGAAAAGATGATTCAGAAAAAGAGGTCGACAGGAAAAATTCTCCCGACGAGCCTTTGTCCGCCCTGGTTTTCAAAACTATTGCTGATCCTTACGCGGGTCAATTGACTCTATTTAGAACTTATTCCGGAGTCTTAAAATCAGACAGCTCTGTTCTAAACAGCACAAAAAAAGCAAAAGAGAAATTGGCCA
>DASCNB010000268.1:0-4327 GCA_036011265.1 Nitrospinota bacterium
TGGGGTCAATCCCAAGATTGAACGCGATACTGTCCGCAACCTTAAACCCGATACCAAAAATATCCGAAGTCAATTGATAAGGATTTTTCTTAACCACCTGAATCGCTTTCTTCTTATACTGCTTGTAAATCTTCATGGCGTATGTTGCGCTGATACCATGTCCCTGCAGGAAGATCATAATAGACCGGACGCCGCGTTGCTCGTCCCACGCGCTTTGGATCATTTCAATCCTTTTTGCCCCTATTCCTTCCACTTCATTCAAGCGGGGCAGGTTTTTGTCCATAACATTCAGCGTATCTTTACCGAACTTATCGACAAGTCTTTTAGCCGTAACCGGGCCGATACCCTTAATCATTCCGGAAGACAGGTATTTTTTGATACCTGTTAAAGTGGTGGGTTCCGAAGGAAGAACCGAATCGATTTTAAACTGGCGACCGTAAACCTTATGTTTTGTCCATTCCCCTTCGATTTTTAGCAATTCCCCTGCCTTGGGGGAAACGAGGGTCCCTACAATTGTCACCGGAGCTACTTCTCCCTTGAGCTTTAACCGGGCGACAGTAAAGGCGTTGTCCTCGTTCGTATAAACAACCTTCTCCAATTCGCCTTCGATACTGGTTTTCATGAGATTCACTATAATTATTGACGCAATAGTAGTCAAGCGATAAAGAATTCCGAATAGGGTGAACAGGACAAACTGGACATTTCTTTATTTAAATAATTCCCCTCTAAAAAGAGGGGTGGACGCATAGCGGACGGGGTGTGTTTCGTTAGCCTTATTCAATAAAAACCCTGTAAGGGCGACACAATTTTTCTGTACAAGGCAAAAAGAGAGGAGTAAAATTATATTTTTGTGTATGTGTGATCGGATTGACTTAACCCGTTTTTGCGTCACTTCCTTTGAAGCTGTCTCAGGCTATCCGAAAATCCTTGCATTCTTCCCTCAATCATTCTTGGTGTTGCATGATATGTGGATTATTATAGCTATAGAAATCCACATAAAAAGGAGGTCACTATGAAAACAGTTCAAATGACTTTAGACGATGAATTGGTAGATGCTGTTGATAAGGTTGTAAAAAAACTTAAGACGACACGATCCGCATTCACGCGACAGGCATTGCGCGAGGCGATAAATCAGGTAAAATTTAACAAGGTGGAAATGAAACATAAGAGAGGTTATGAGAGGAATCCTGTAAAAAAATTGGAGCTTTGTGTTTGGGAATCAGAGCAGGAGTGGGGTCATTAATGAAACGAGCAAATCCTTCTTATAATGGGTGACCCTTGTTTTATCCTCTAAAGCGCATCGTTATCTTTTTGTTTTATCAACATCTCTCTTGCTTTGAGTTCAGATTTACGATAACCTTGTTATCTGAAAAGAGTAATACTTTTTATTGATATTCTTGTTTTATGTTAGCCCTTGTGCCTGCTAAGCCATGAGCGATATTGAATACCAGCTTTATAAAAATTCTGAAAACTTTGGGATTGTGGTATTTCCAAAGAATATTATATCTTCTGACCTGGACAGTTATGCAAAGGGCATGAATTTTGAACCTGTTGAATCAGGAAAAGCCGTAAAACGACAAGGAACCAAGGGGAAAGAAGAAACACACATGATGCCCCAGGAGATCCAGGAAAAATACAACATAAAAAAATTTATTATTATCCGGCTATTACCCAAAGATGATGAGTTGATGATTGGAATATATGATCCGGAATGGGGCTTAACGCTACCGGAAACAAAATATTTATTAAAAGAAATTGTAGATAATATTCCAAAAACATTGGATGTTTTTAGAGGCATTGATCAGAAGAATTAAATCTTTTGATAACTTTCAAGAGTTTGTTTTCCCGGCGAGCGCAAAAAGTCGGTGCTGTGCCGTGCGAGAAGGTACAATTTAAAATATAACGATAAGGAGGAGGTTTTTTATGCCAATGCATGAGTATGAATGTAAAAAGTGCAAAACCACTACGGAGGTATTGCAAAGTATTCACGACGAACCTTTAGAAAAATGCGAAAAATGCGGTGGAGAGATGCAAAAAACCTATAGTAAAATGACTTTTCACCTCAATGGTCCTGGATTTTATGCCACCGATAATAAAAGAAAATACCTTAAATAGGTGATCAGATACCACATCTTTCCCTTCAAGCTCAATACATTTTTTTGCAAGGAGAGGAAGTGTCGTGCACCTCTTGTCATTCTGAGCAAAGCGAAGAATCTCCAGAATTGCCTCAGAGCTTATTCTGAGTGAAACGAAGGAATAGACTCCATTTCGTAGTGCTGCATTTCCTCATTCAACCGGTGGTTTATGAAAAACAAGAGTTTTTTCTTTTTTTCCCTTCTAATAGTTTTGTTTTCTGTTAGTCCCTGTTTTGCGGAAAACGACATTGAATATCAGCTCCATAAAAATTATGAAAACTACGGCATTGTAGTATTTCCAAAGCATATCTCCTCTCCCGAACTGGACAACTATATAAAGTCCTTAGATTTTGAGCCTGTCGAATCCGGAAAAGCCGTAATGAGGTTTGGGCCAAAGGGAGAAAATACCACATACATGATGCCCCTGGAAGTTCAAAAGAAATACGCTATAAAAAAATTTATTGTCGTTCAGGTACTACCCGATCAAAAGTTAATGATTGGAATATATCATCCGGAATGGGGCTTAACGCTTCCGAATGCAAAATATTTATTAGAAGATATTAAAAAAAATATTCCAAAAACATTGGACGTTTTCAGAGGGGCTAATAAGAAGAAGGAGATATTTTTGGAACTAAATTTTCCAACTAAAGACGTGACATTGTCAGGAAATCTCTAAAAATTTAGGATATTGCGTCAGCTTTTTAATCCCTGTTTTAGTGACCAGCACCACATCTTCTATACGGACTCCTCCCATGCCGGGATAATAAAGGCCCGGTTCCACGGTGACCACATGCCCTGTTTTTAAAATGCAGGATGTTGTGCTGATACGAGGGTGTTCATGGACATCCAACCCGAGTCCGTGTCCGGTGCCGTGAAAAAAACCTTCCATCCGTTTTTTTCCCTTGCGGGTGATAAATCCTTTTTGTTTAAAAAAATCATTGATTGCATTATGGACTTCCTTGCCATCAACTCCGTGTTTGATTTTTTTGTATGCGATCTGCTGTCCTTCTAAAACAGTTTGATATGCCTTTTTAAGCCGGGATGAAGCTTTTCCTTTTACTACTGTCCTTGACAAATCCCCGAAATACCCTGTCTTTTGAGAGCGGGGGAATATATCAAATATAATGGAGCTATTGGCCTTTAATGCTCCTGAACCTTCGTTATGCGGATCACAACACTGGTTTCCGCAGGAAACAATGGTATGGCTCGGAAGATAACCCAAACTCATGATTGTGGAATTAACCTCTGCCTTTAGCAGCTCGGATGTAAGTTTAATTTTATCGAAATAAAGAAAACCATCTTTACCAATAGTCGATTTTTCAATCAAATTAATTCCAGTCGCCATCCCTTTTTCCGCCGCCTTTAATGATTCTTTTATATTCCTCACTTCCCGCGAGGATTTAAACTGACGGCATTCAAAAAAAGCGTCCGGTTTAAAATGTACTTTGAGCTTCTTTTTTCTTAATCCGTCAGCTATTTCAATGGGAAAGTTTGCCGGAACAAGAACAGAGGCGATTTTCCGTTCTTTGAAAATATGATTGATTATTTCTACTGTTCCTGGTTTTTTTATCCTTTTTTTCTTTAACTGATTTGTAATTTTAGTTAAAGAGAGGACATGGTTCACTGAAACTGTTTTTTTTGCACGGTCTATTTCCAGATCGGAAAGGACCATAGTCGATTTATTTTTGATTTGAAAATAGATTACCGGATCAGGAACAAAAAAACGGGTGGCATATAACATGTTTGCGTTGGTTTCACTATCCGCTACCATAAGTAGTGCGTCATATTTAATGCCTGAATTTTTCATAATGAATTTTTTAATTATAACCATTTTATTCGCTTGCTCCAAGCAGATAGATAAAGCAGTATTGAGTCATTTTGATTGGATGCTATATAACTGTAACAGGTTAAATTGTTTTTTGACCACCCCTGCACAAAGCCTCATTAAAAGTGGCTTTGTGCTTCCCCTCCTTGCCAAGGAGGGGATTAAGGGGAGGTTATTATTTTGCCAACAACATTTTTTATGTCAGTAAATTGAAACTGATCCACTACCAGATGAAGCGGTTTCTTGACATGATTACGATCTATCTCTAATATCAAAGAATGAATAAACCTTTTGTCCTTACCCTTTTTTTTATCCTTTTTTTGAATATAAGTTTGGAGGCGAGGGAATCGAAAAAAAACGTGACGGT
>DASCNB010000269.1:0-11576 GCA_036011265.1 Nitrospinota bacterium
CCCTGATGTTTGTCACAAACAGATCAAAAAGAGAAAGCACTTCAGGTTGGTAAACAATATTGCCTTGATTGTCATGAACAGGTTGACTGTTTTCATCTAATGCCTGCTGCTGGAAGTGGATGGAATCGCATAGAGCAATCACGAGGTAACCGGAAAGGACAAAGGCCGCTGTCATCGCTAATCTGTTATGCACTACCTGCCGCCAGGGAGCGCGAAGGTGCTCGAACCTGGAACTGTATACGGCAAAACTAACCGCGATGAAAAACAGAAGGTAAATTAAAATGTCCGTTGTGAGAAATACAAATTTAAAAGTCATAATTTATATGATTACACCGATTATTAATACTTGATTACACTGATTTCTAAAATCTGCGTAATCATAAAAACAATCAGTGTAACCACTCCTCACTCAAACCTTATCCTTGGATCTACCCAGCTATAGCAGATATCCGTTAATATGAGACCCACAATGTAAAGAACAGAACCCAGGTAGACCATTGCGCGAACAATATTGAAGTCCTGCGACTGAATAGCGTCGATAGTAAAACTTCCAAGTCCGGGAATGCCGAAAAAGGCTTCCATCACAAGAGAACCCATAAACAGCAATGGAATGATCACAACAACCCCTGTTAATATCGGAATCAAAGTGTTTTTTAGTCCATGTTTGAAAAGCACAGTTGTTTCCTCCAGACCTTTGGCTCTGGCAGTGCGGATATAGTCTTTTCCTATTTCTTCGAGGAACAGGGTACGATACCAGCGCACTCCACCACCTATACCGCCAATGACGCCTATTACAACAGGCAAAATGACAAATTTGACTGCAGAAACACCGGACTCGAAGCCGGAAATCGGCACCAGGCGCAGCATTTTGCCGAAGAGGAACTGCCCGCCAATGATATAAAAGAGTCCGGATATGGACATTATAATAACGCATAAAATCATGGCGCTGATATCCATGTAACTTCCACGAACGAAGGCAATAAACATGGAGACTGTTATATTTACAAGAATTCCAAGAAGAAAGGTGGGTAAAGCGATCGCAAGGCTTGGCCACATGCGTTTCCCTATTTCATGCGTAATATCCCGTCCTTCATCTGATTTTCCAAAGCGAAAAGCAAAAAGACCGACCGACTTCTGATAAAAAATAGACTGGGTAATTTTTTTAAATCCTGACTCTGCTCCGTTCCAAAACCGGGGAAGGTGATAATTATGATCTCTTTTCCATTTTTCAATAGCTTCCGGAGTTACCCGTTTCATCCCCAGGTGTAGTCGTGCCATCTGATCCGGTGTATTAACAACAAAGAACAAGGCAAAGGTAATTATGTTTACCCCGAGAAGAATGGGAATAGCATATAAACTTCGGCGAATGATGTAGTTGAGCATAAAAATAAATGAGCTAAAATTTTGAAATCACAAATGAACTATTCAGGCACATAGTAACAAAAGCAGAAAACACAAAGCTACAAGCTCAAAAAAATTTAAGTATTGTTATTTCTAAGATTTATCCAGTTCATCTTCTTCATACCGTCAAGAAGAATCTTTACGGTAAATTTTAAAAGCAACAGGTACTATACTGATTATGGCAATGATAGATATTAAGAACAAAGGCCAGAGAATTGGCTGGTTCCATTCATTCCTGCTTTTCATTCGTAACTCCTGGTCAATTCGTTTATATTTAAGCGTGTTGTTTGCCATTAAGTTGGGATAGGCGTTAAGATACCACTCGTGATAAAGACCAAAACCTATAGGGTGAAACGCCGAAACCCATGGCGCGTCTTCCTGAAGGATTTTTGTCATCTCTTGAATGATTTTAAGACGATCCGTGTTGTTTTCCATATTAGCCATTTTTATGAAAAGCGCGTCGAATTGCGGGTTTTCATAATTAGCTGTATTTTCTCCATGCTTTCCAACTCTTTTGTTAGGACCGTAAAGAAGAAATAAAAAATTTTCAGGATCAGGATAATCGGCATTCCAGCCCCACTGGAAAATCTGCTCGCTCCCTTTGGATATCTTGTCCTGAAAGCGATTGTAATCTGTAGAGCGGATTATCAGTTGGATATCAATTTTTTTAAACTGTTTTCTGAGCCAATCAAGGAAAGATTTAGCATCAGGACCTGAAGCGGCAGTATCAAAATAAAGCAGCAAGGGTTTGCCAGTTTTTAAATCTTTTCCACCCGGGTAGCCAGCTTCTGCCAATAATTGTTTTGCTTCAGCAATTGGTTTCCGCGTTGGCTGCCCATTTTCCCAATTAAAGACAAAAGGGTTAATGCCTGCTTCCCCTTCAATGTATCCAAAAATTCCCGGCGGCAAAGGGTTCTGTGCCGGTATTCCCCGTCCATTCAAAAAAATCTTAATGTATTCTTCATAATCAATAGCAATAGAAATCGCCTGTCTTAATTTTTTCTTCTCCTCGCTATAACCGCCCACCACATCGTCCAGCATATTGAAACCTATATAAAAAGTACTGGTTTGAACCGCTGTGGAAAGACGGATATTTTTTGCTTTCATACTGTCAGTTAGGCCAACGTCACCTTCGGACTGGATACGAATAGCCTGATCAAAACTATCCGAGGAAATTCCTGAAGTATCATAATATCCCTGCAGAAATTTGGTCCAATACGGAATATTTTCTTTTTCCAGTTTATAAACTACTTTTTCTACAAACGGGAGCTGTTTCCCCGCATCTTTTAGAAGTCCTTTTTCTTGAGCTTCGTTAAACCCTTCTGATGGATAAAGCTCTTTATGAAAATTTTCGTTTCGGACGAGAATCATTTCTTTATTGGGATCATGGACTGCCAACCTGTATGGCCCTGTGCCGACCGGATACCAGTCGAGAGAAATCTGACGGTTAAGCACCGGTCCCTGCGCGTAGAACAGATCTGCTTCTGCCGGGATGGGAGCAAAAAAGGGCATGGCCATCCAGTAGATGAATTGAGGATATTTGGTCTTAAGAGTTACGCGAAAAGTATACCGGTCAACTTCTTCAACTCCCTTGAGTTGGTTAGCGCTCAGATCGAGGAGTATCGGGTTTTTCTGTTCGTCCAGTTCCTGGTTATATGATGCGCCTGCAAGAGTTTTTCTTTCCTCCCTGATATTTTTTAATTGCTGACCAATGTCCTTCGAGTACCCGGCAAAACCATCTATATAAGAAGCCATAATCGGGTAAATCGGACAGTGCAATAGAGGGTTTGCCATCCGTTTAATCTGATATATATAATCTGCTGCTACTAATTCCCTGCTGCCGGTTTGTTTGAAGTCCTTTAGTTCAAAGATGAATTCCATATCTTTGTCCGAAAGGTTATGATACAGATAATTTCCCTGACTATCTTTCGCAAAAGCAGGGTGTTCCTGGTATTTTATGCCGGGCTTTATTTTAATTTCATAAACCGCGCTTGCCACAAGCTCATCAGGAGCATCGGAAGGGAGGCGTTCTCCACCCTTGTCAAAATATATCGGTTTAGGAATCTCAACAGCGGTGAGGGGGATTAATTCGTATGGCCGCTTTAAATAATGGTATTGAAACGGCGGTTCATATGTTTGTCCTATTATCGCGTATTCGTTTGAACTGTAAGACCGGACAGGGTCCAGATGTTTAGGCCGCTCGGTAAAAGAAGAATAGAGGATGTTTTGACTGCTTTCTTCACGATCATAAGGGTTATTGAGCGGATGGTCAAAGTTGCAGCCTGCTTGAAGAACCATTAACCAAATAATGCTTATAACGATATAGACTTTTTTCATATATGAAAGATTTAGATGTTCTTTCTTGTAGTGTCGCGGTGTTTTTATTCTATAGCAAATCGTTTGGTTATTAAATACTGATCTTTATGTACTTTTCCCACCGAGACGTTTGACCTCTGTGCCGGACAAAAGGGAATAAGCTTCTTTTAGAATAGACGGTATCAGTTGAGCGTGAGGAGAGTTTTTAAGGCATTTGGAAAAATCAAATTTATCCGGAAAATCCGGCTTGTTCCCGGGAAACCAGTGGTCCCCATTTCCCATTAAGTTGAATCGCATTTTCCCATACTCCGTCATATCGTATGCCTTGGCTAAATTCCAGAGATGCAGGACCACCGGGATATTAATATTCCCCGGGGTTTCATTCCATTGAGGTAATCCTTCTTTCCATGTTGCTGCCCACTCTTCACCAACAATATTTTTAAACTCCTGATTTAACCGTTCAACGATTGGAGGAATTATATTTTCTCGCTGTTCATAGATATCCAGGGCTTTAATATGCTCATCGAAATCCGTGGGTTTGGCAGCGCCTGTGGAAAGAGTGGAAACTTCATGGCGTAAAAGACAAAAGAGATCATTAAAAATCATCGGCGAAAGCGGAGACGTTAATTTTCTTAATTTTTCCGGTGGGTCGTATAGCTTTCCTCCTTTATCATTAGGACTGATAATGAGTACGCCCATGTCTTGTTTGTTGGCTTCCATAATAG
Organism: Nitrospinota bacterium; assembly: GCA_036011265.1. GTDB lineage: Bacteria > Nitrospinota > Nitrospinia > CAJXCL01 > CAJXCL01 > CAJXCL01. The sequence goes on from DASCNB010000269.1 coordinate 4,443, forward strand.
CCAGCCAGTTGTCCTGGAAAATATAATACCAGTGAAGGTTAATGTAATCAAAACCACCGGATTTTAGAGCTTTCAAAATTATCTCAGTAGAACCATGAGTGGAAAAACCAATATTCCGAATCACCCCTTCTGTTTTCAGTTTAAGAAGAGCGTCGAGACAGCCATTTTTATTTAGAGAGTAGTTAAGTAGTTCTTCATTATTAATTCCATGGATTGCAAAAAGATCGACGTAATCCACGTTCAACAGTTTTAGACTTTCTTCAATTCGTTTTAAAAATTCATTAACATCTTTTCTGGGGGATGCTTTTGTCTGTAAAATAAAAGAATTTCTAGGCAGATTTTTAATGACAGCGCCAACCTCCTCCTCACTTGTTCCATAGCCATAAGCGGTCTCGATATGGGTTATGCCTAACTCAAGTGCACTGAGAATGACGGATTTTACTCGTTTTTTACTTTCCTGAGTTGGAGAATCAGATCTGTTCCATGAGAATTGAAATCGCATCCCGCCGCAGGTCAACACCGGCATTTTGATTTCAGTTTTCCCAAATCTACGATAGATCAATGTTTTGGAATTCCTACATTTTATGAAATAGAAAGAGGTTATTTGAATTTATTTTTCAGGACTTTTGCAACGGATGAAGGGACATGATTGCTTACATCGCCATGAAAACATGCGATTTCTTTGATGATTTTGGAACTGAGAAAAGAGTATTCTTCACTTGGGATCATAAATATTGTTTCTAATGATTTATGAAAGGTCCTGTTCATTAATCCCATCTGAAGTTCAAAATCAAAATCTGAAATAGCTCTTAAACCTTTAATTATTACATTGGCTTCTCTTTTTCGCGCGTAATTAGTAAGCAGATCATTAAAAGAATCTATCTCTAAATTTTCCCAGCCTGTGGTAGCGCTTTTTATGAAATCAACTCTCTCTTCTACTGTAAACATGGGATTTTTTTGAGGATTATGGGCGACAGCGACAACTAATTTATCAAAAAGCTGAAGGGCCCTTTTTATAATATCAACATGACCGTTTGTTACAGGATCAAAAGTCCCTGGATAAATTGCTATGCTTTTTTTCATTTTTTTATTCGATTATTCGTAAAACACTAATACAAAGTACTGGATTCTACCATATTTTTTTTAATGTTTTAAACCACTAAAGTGCATAACATGGCCTTTGCCGTAAACACGATATTCATAACCACAAAGGTACCAATACACAATATCCTTTGTAAAAATCAGAAATTCGAAGCACGAAATCCGAAACAATATCGAAACTTAAATACTCAAAATCCAAAACCAACAAAAATCTAAGCTCCATAGTTTTGAACATTAGAATTTTACTTATTCGGATTTGTTTCGGATTTCGATATTCGATATTCGAATTTGCTTTTATTTGTTGCATGATGCAGTTAATTGTCCGCAGGAAGCAGATATGTCTATTCCTCTCTGTTTTCTCGTAAAAACAGAAAATTTACGGGAAAGGAGATACTCATGAAATTTGTCAACCTTATCCTTATCAGGTGTCTCATATTGACTCTTGGAGTCATTTCTCTTATTAAATGGCAAAAGATTAATTTTGCATTTTATCCCGTTTAAAAGATCGGCCAATTGTTTCGCGTCTTTTTCCGAGTCATTGAGATCTTTAATTAAAACATATTCAAAAGTAATCCGATTTTTTGGTTTAATCGGGAATTCCCGGCATGTTTTTAACAGTTCTTTTAAAGGATATTTCTTATTAACAGGCATTAACCGGTTTCTAACATTGTCATTGGACGCGTTTAATGAAATAGCAAGGTTAATACTGAGTTTTTCATCTTTAAGCCTTTTTATGCCCGGGACCAAACCGCAGGTTGAGAGCGTGATTTTCGAGGCGCCAATCCCAAGTCCCCAGGGAGAAAAGATAATTTTAACTGCTTTAATGACGTTTTCATAATTATCAAGAGGTTCTCCCATCCCCATAAAAACAATATTTGTAATTCTTTTTTCATTTCTGCTGACTAACATGATTTGGTTGATAATCTCACCTGTGGTTAAATTCCGGGTAAACCCCATTTTGCCGGTGTAACAAAAAGAACAATTAAACTTGCAACCCACCTGGGTTGAAACGCATAAGGTTAATCTTTTGTCATCCGGCATGAGCACGGATTCAATTTTTTGTTTATCTTCCAGTTCAAAAAGATATTTCCTGGTTCCATCCTTGGAAACCATTTCTTTTAGTAAAATAAGACCTGAAACATAAAACTCATTTTGAAGATCTTCTCTTAGTTTTTTTGACAGGTCAGTCATTTCCTCTATGCTTTTGGATTTTTTATTGTATATCCAATTCAAAACCTGTTTGGCCCGATAGGGTTTAGAACCCATTATCTTCAAATATTCAATGAGTTCTGCATCTGTTATTCCCCTCATATCAATTTTGTTCATATTTTTATTTACAATTTATTAGAATATTGATAATATATTCAATATAAAAAATCAAACTTTTCGCGGGCTTCGTGAACATATGAGCAATATTACACCAGATTCATTAGAAAAACATCTGGAAAGGCTGGAACAGTTCAATGAAAATATCCTTCAAAGTATGACTTCCGGTTTATTAGTTGTGGACAACCAAAACTACATTATTCAAAAATTCAATAAATCAATGGAAATGATTACCGGTCTTCCTGCAAGCGCAGCATTAGGGAAAAGTCTTGAAAAAGCATTCAGCTATATCCAGGGCATCCCCTTTGAACATTTTTATAGTGAAATGAAAGCTAAAGGTAAAATTAAACGAACAAAGCTTAAACTACACCGTGACTCCGGTGAAGATGTGTACCGATTCATTAAAGCTGATGCTCTTTATGACAGTGAAGGTAACAGCATAGGCATTATGATAATCATTGACGATGTTACGGAGAATGAAATCATAAAAGAATCTTTTAGCCGGTATGTTGCCCATCAGGTTGTGGAAAGAATTTTAAATGGAACAGAGAAGGTCTGTTTAAATGGTGTTCGAAAGGAGGTAACGGTTTTATTTGCTGACATAAGGGGATTTACCTCGTTGTCAGAAAGGCGCGATCCGGAAAAGGTGGTCTTTATGTTAAACAAATTTTTCAGCTTAATGGTTGATGTTATATTTAAATATGAAGGAACTCTCGACAAGTTTATTGGAGATAATATTATGGCAGTTTTTGGCGCTCCGGTAAGCCGATCCAATGATACTGAAAGGGCTGTTTTTGCGGCACTTGAAATGCAGGAAAAAATTAAAATTTTCAATAGCAACAGACAATCAAAAAATGAAGGGCCATTAGAAATAGGCGTTGGTATTAATACCGGTGAAGTTGTTGCAGGTAATATTGGTTCAAAAAAAAGGATGGACTATACTGTTATCGGAGATGTTGTCAATTTTGCGGACCGCGTCCAGTCTCAGTCTAAAGCTGGAGAAATTCTTATTTCCGACTCCACATACAGGAAGGTCAGAAATAAAATAGCTGTAAAAAAGTTAATACCGCGCTATGTAAAAGGGAAACAAAAAGAGGTTGTTCTTTACAGGGTGCTGGGGGTTATATAAAAAAAGATTTGAAAATAACGTCCTCGACAATACTTAACTTTAATCTAAATCATCCGGTTCATCAGGAACAGCTTCATCTAAAACGTCATCGGGAATAATATCTTCATCTTCTTTTTTGTCTAAAAATTCTTCTTCGTAAGCTATTTCATTATATAGACCGTCATTTAAGCCGGCAGAAATACAATCTCCACATAAATTCATGGTAGCCCCACCCACAAGAGGTTGATACATGGCACCACATTCGGAGCACCTCCGCATACCCATTTTTAAAAAATCTCCTTTAAAAAATCTCAAACTACCAATTATAAATAAAACTTAGATACCAAATACTATTATTATTTTTACTATTATTTTGTTATAAAAGCAACCTGTGTTTCTCTAAAATATTTTTCAATCCCTTGCAAAATGAAATGGGCAAGTCTTTCCCTGTACTTGCTTGACCTGAGCCTCTTTCCTTCCATTGGGTTACTAATAAATGATGTTTCTACTAAAACACTGGGCATATTGGCTCCGTACAGCACGTAAAAAGGTCCACCCTTTGCGCGTAAATCTTTTACATTCTTGAACTTTTTTCTCATACCTTGGATTAAGTTATTTTGAACAATTCCAGCCAATTGGCTTGATTCATTCATTTTTGTATTGGCTACCATGTCTGCCAGAATATATTGGACATCATCTCTAATATTTGAAAGGGGTACTTTATTTTCCCTCGCGGCGGTTTCTAACGCTCGGTTGCTTTTAGCAAAATCAAGATAGTATGTTTCTATCCCTGAAGCACCTTTACGTTCGCTTGCATTTGCATGGATTGAAATAAAAATATCGGCCTTATTAGCGTTTGCAATATTTGTTCTCTCCTCCAATGGAATGAATATATCCTTACTACGGGTAAGAATGACTTTATAGCCGTATTTTATTTTAATCAATTTTTTTAATTTAAGGGCAATATCAAGAACCACATCTTTTTCTAAAAGTCCTCTTATTCCTTTTGCGCCACGATCCTTACCCCCATGACCGGGATCAATAACAATGATCTTTTTTGCTATTATCCTTTTGGGTGTCCGTGGGTTATCGAATGAAGATAGCTCATTAAGTCTTTCAAGAGCCGGCTTATACATATCTCCCTTTGAAAATTTCTTAGTTATCTTTGTATAAGCTTTTTTGGCTTTAGAATATTTCTTTAAATCATAAAAATATATATCACCCGTACGGAATAATGCATCATCTGCCAGGCTGCTGCTTGAATGTTTTTTAACGACCATACTGTAGTGCTGGATAGACGATTTCAGGTCTTTTGTCCCACCAAACTTTTTAAAGGAATCATAGTAAAGCATTCCAGCAGTGAAAAGAGCGTCATCAGCAAATGAACTACCGGGGAAACGTCGGGAAAGCGAGAGAAACTTATTTATATTTTTTGTCCAGTTGGATTTAATCGCTTGTTTTTTCTTAGATCCTTTTAAAGAGTAATAGTCGTTTTTGGCATTATTGTATAAAGATTCCGCCGTATCTTTTGCATAGGCTAAGGATGGAAAATATGATAGAGAAAAGGAAAATATTATGAAAAATATAAAAGAAAAAGCTGCATTCACCATAGAATAAAAATATAGCATTCATTAGCAAAAAGTCAAGAAGAGCGGTATGTGGATTTTGTTTTTTGAAGAGTGGAACTTCCGGCAATGCACATTATTAAACTTTTAGAAAGTTTAAGTCTTGCGGATTAAATACTCGAAGGTTTCAAGTGTTTCAGCGCCGAACCAATTACGGGCACCTACAACTCGAGTTACTATACGGCCTGACTTATCGATAATAAAAGAAGATGGAAGCGCGTTAACCATATAAATCCTCTGGATACTTCCATCCGGTGAAAGAAGAATCGGAAAAGTAAGTCCCAGTTCTTTTATAAATGGCTTAACAACCGGTTCTCCCTGTCGATCAATACTAACTGCAAGTATGACAAGATCTTCTTTTTTAAATTTGCGATAAAGCTTTTCCATATCCGGCATTTCAATTCGACACGGACCACACCATGTTGCCCATATATTCAGAAACACTATTTTGCCTCTGAACTGAGAAAGGGAAACAGATTTGCCATTCATATCAGGAAAAGAAAAATCAGGAGCCATAAATCCATCTTGAGGAGCAATTTCTTCAGATAGTGATTTTGCTTGTTTTATATTATTGTTCTTGCTCGACTGGTTCTTTCCTGATTCATATTTAGAAAAGAAAGCAAACACATTTTCGTGCTTCATAAAGAAACCACTAACAAGTAATAATAATGTAAAAGCGCCAAATGAATAAAAAGCAACTTTATATCGGGGATTTAACATAATTTATCTCTTCATTTTTTTTAGTTCTTCAATAGAGTCCTTCATTTTTTCTAATTTAATTCTTTGACCCATAAAAAGGAAATAGAGAAAAGTAAAAGCTGTTAAGGAAACCATGAGAGTTATTATCATAGAAGGTTCCAGGCCGGATCCCACTTTTTCCATTGTAAGCATCTTGGGTTGTGGATGAAAAGTCCTCCACCACAGGACGGAAAAGTGAATGATTGGAATATCCAGAAATCCTACAATTCCTAGGACGGCAGCATACCGGGCTCCTTGTGAGCCGGGGCCCGCTTGAGACTTTATCATAAGGTATGCTACATAGATCATCCATAAAATCAACGTGGAAGTTAATCGAGCATCCCAGACCCACCATGCGCCCCATATTGGTTTTGCCCAGATAGGACCTGTAAGTAGAACGAGGGAACAGAAAACAACACCAACCTCCGCTGAAGAGTGGGCAATAATATCCCACTCTCTTTCTTTTTTCCATAGAAATAATATAGAAGTGATAAAGACAATAAAAAAGGCTAAGAAAGCAATCCAGGCTGAAGGGACATGAAAGTACATGATGCGCTGGACAATGCCTTCATGTTTAACTGTTGGGGCATAAAGAAATATACAAAAAAGCGCCGCGCTAACAGCTATAAATGTCAACCAGCTAAAAATACTATATGAAGGCTCTTCACTTTTCATTTATTTACTGACGCTTGATATATTTTCTTTAAGAGATTCTATCTCTTTGCATAGACTGGCATTTTTGCGTACAAGTTTATAAATATAGGAAAACAGAGCAATCCAGAATATTATATTAGCGGCAAAAAGATAGCCTATGTTATTCATAAATTCATTCCTTTATCAAACCTGGTTGCGGCTCCGCCGCAATATGCTTACTCCTCAATGATATATTCAAAAATTATAAAAGAAGCAATTAAAAATATGATATCAAATACCATGAGTAGTTTCAACCATGTCATTACCGACTCTAAAGATCTACCATGCAGCAAAGCCCCTGTAGCTTTTACAGAAGCAATGACAACCGGAACAATTAACGGATACAAAAGGATGGGAAGCATGATTTCCCTGGTTTTAAATGAAGCAGACATGGCAGACATCAGAGTTCCCAGAGCAACAAATCCAAGCGTACCCATAAAGGTTATCAAGCATATTTCAATTATGTATTGAAATGAAAGATTAAAGAAAACAACAAAGACAGGAATGAGAAATATCTCCATGATTGTCATAAAGATAAAATTG
>DASCNB010000270.1:0-6504 GCA_036011265.1 Nitrospinota bacterium
TTACGATACTTTCAAAATATTTAAGCGGATTTTTGAATTTTGATTTTTTTAACTTATACATAATAAATATTTTGTACAGTTTATTATTATAAAAATAATATTCGATTTTCTGATAATCCGGTGGCAGGTAGGAAACATAAACGTCCGGTTTCCATTCAAAATGCTCCGCATAAAACTTTCCCAGGGAGACAACATCGGTTATGTCCATAACCTTCCCTAACTCTTCGACAGTCATTCCCCACTTCGCTTTTTTATAACCACCAGGAAGCTGAACACTCCATACGGGAGAGGAGATTAGTGAGATGAAAAAAAACAACAGTATAAAAACTAAGTTTTTCATAAGTATTTAACGTCAGATATAGATGGTTTGGCAGAGTCTGTCTTGAGCCTGTCGAAAGGCTCACCATGTCACCACTCTAATTCCCCCTTACCAAAACTTGTCCTGAGTCCTTCGATAAACTCAGGACAGGTTTTACCAAAGGAGGGGGCAAAGAGGATTGTGCTTCAAGCTCTACCATTCTGAGCTCATTGTGATAATAGTTATCTAAAAAAATTAATACTGGTAAAGTTGGTTTCTCCCCTGGAAATGTTGTTTTGGATTTTCAATATAAGCCATTGTTTTATAAGGTTTCTCGTGACAGGCAGGAGCAATGTGAAACCTATTACGTCAGTAAGAATGCCCGGTGTTATAAGGAGTACTCCACCAACCAAAACAAATAACCCATCAAAAAGCTCCCCGGCAGGGGGTCGGCCAAAGCTTAACTCTTCCTGTATTTTGCGAATCACTGCCAGACCCTGACTTTGGGCAAGCAATGCCCCTACAAGCCCGGTTGTAATGATAAGCATTATGGTATGAAAAGTCCCTACCCTGCTGCCAATCTCTATGAGTATGGCTAATTCGATCATCGGAACAAGTGCAAATAAGATGAAAAGCCTTAAAAACATAGATATATAATACACTTTCTACAGGCTTTTTTCCAGTTTTTTATTCTCAACCGGGCATGAAATGTGCAAAATATCAATAAGCTACAATAAAAACAGTCAAAATTTTGATTATCAATAATAGTGGAAAGCCCTATAAAAATTAATTTACATAAATTAATAGATAATTATTGACAAATAATAATAATTATGTATACTTTATTATCCTCAATATGAAATATTTAATATCGATAATCAATACAGCTATTTTACTCGGACTTTTTTTCATGATTTTTGGCTGTTCCACCATTGAAAAGAGAGTTTCTGATAATTTTAAATTAGAAAATGCCCCTGTTCGCGTTGCAGTCTTACCTTTTGATTTAGATACTCTTAATCCTGAAGATCAGGAGATAGCAACCATTTTCAGAAGAATTTTTTATGGTCATTTTTCCTATCTCGGGTATATTGATATTGATATCGATAAAATAGATCAAACTTTAGCCGATAACAGGCTCACTTCCACAGAAGATATTTACCTTCATTCTTATGATTACCTTGGAGAACTATTAGGCGCTGACGCTTTGATCTACTGTACTATAAGAAAGGTTTCAAATTTAACAGCAGGGATTTATGCTGAAACATCCATCGAGGCGGAGTTGAAAATGCTTGACACTCGTACCGGCTCCTTTATATGGGAAGCGGAGTCAAAAGAAATTGATATTAACGGCATTCTTTCGCCAAGCTCTCTAGTCACCATGATTCAAAAGCAGATTGATAATTCAAAGAAGCGGGAATCGCTGATAAGAATTGCCGAGAGGTTTTCCAAAAAGGTTGTGAATACGATTCCTGACCCAGCCCCTTTAACCGCTGAAAATATACATTTACCGGAGATATACACTCTGAAGGCAAATATAAAAAACAAGGCTACTGACAAGGCATTTATTCTTGAGGTTTATCTCAACGGGGAAAAAGGGATGGAAGCATCTTTTGATATAGGAGATTGGAAAACGAACATTCCCATGAAGGAACAAAGTCCTGGAGAATATACCGGATACTACAAAGTGCGAAATGAAGACCATTTAAAAAAAGCGTTAATAATCGGAAAGCTGGAAAACAGCAACGGGCTTACAAACAAGAAAATTTATGAAAAGGGCATGGTTGAGTTTAGCTCTGTTTTTTAAAGAGGAGAGTATTTTGGAAAGTAGAGGAACAATGAAAAGACAAATGTTACGAACAACTCTTTTGAGTTCTCTTTTGTTAGTTTTATTTGCCTGCGCCTCCCCAATGAAGAAGGTACAGGTTTCAAATAAATTTGCCGCAAATGACAGATTGCCATCCTTAAAAGTAGCTATACTCCCTCTTAATGGAAAAATGGATGGAGCAAAATTCTTTCGCGAGGCACTTCATGCCGCCCTTATGGATACGGGATTAAATATATCTGAAAAGTTTGTGGTTGATGGAATTATTAAAAAGAAAGAATGGAACACTCCGGAGAAACTTTTTGCAATACCACCTCAAAAACTGGGAGAAGCGTTTGGAGCCGATGCTTTGCTATATGGGAAAGTAACCAGGTGGAATAAATATTACGCGATAATCCATTCAACACTTGTTGTAGGGCTTGAACTTAAATTGGTCGACGCACGTACCGGGGAACTGCTGTGGAGAGGACAACAGGTGGAGAGGGAGTTTGAAGGATTGGTAAAGATTCCAACAGGTATTATCTCCGCGATGGTAAACCCCCTATTTTTTATTGGTGAAAAAAGCAACCTGGACGCTCTGGCAAGCAAAGTGGCCAGAAATATTACAGAGTCCTTGAGAAAACCGTATGCAATAAAAGAAGTGGATAAATTGGAACAAACAATAGTAATAGCATCAGCAGACGAATATATTAAAAAAATGGAAGAAAATCATGTTGTCAAAGAGATATATCCTGTTGAAGAAGCATTGGTTGATGACAATCTTCCATCTCCGGAAAGTACTAGCCCTGACTTTATAAAAACCGCGAAAGCAGAAGAGAAAGATGTATTCTTATCTAATCCGGAGAAACCATCTGAAGTTGAGGAAAGAAATGATGTTGCGTCAATACCGAAGCGTTCTTCAGTGACTTCAGAGAGTGGAGAGACCACAACCACAATTCGGCAGGAAAACCGTCCGACGGGTTTAGAGCAGGAACGGCCGAAATCAATTGGGACTACCGCCCAATTGCCTAAAAAAAATATAGCTAAGAAAACAAAATTATATAGATTTAAAGTACAGAGACCTCCTACAAACGATATAAAATCAGCTTCTTTAAAAACTGCAGGATCAGCTGATAAAAAAGCGCCTATCTCTAAACCATCTAAAACTATCCCAGAGAAAAAAAATATCTATACCATACAGGTTGGGGCTTTCCAGAGCCGGAACTCTGCCAATGTGTTAATAGAAAAACTTAAGAGAAAAGGGTATGACTCATTTATCGCCATGGCAAGAATTGGTAAAAAAATGTGGTATAAAGTTCAAGTTGATCAATTTAAAAGTAAGAGTAAAGCAATCCTCTATGCCAAAAAGCTTCGTAAAAAAGAAAAACTGCAATATTTCATCACAAAAACAGACGCTACCCCATCTGCTTGATGTAACATCTAAACCACAGTCATTTTTTTAGTCCCTCTTTTTCAGTCAAAACAGATAAATGGCTGCATATTTTTTTTTAGGTTGCAAAGTGTATAAACTGTAAGCTTAAGATTTCCTGCAGCTTGCTGCGGGGATATTCAATTCTCCTTCTGATTCCGCGACAATTTTTGGATTTTGAAATTTCAAAGCCATGACACCAAGCACAATCATAGTCATCCCCGCTATCTGCACCATATCCAAGCGCTCATTCAAAAAAATAAAGGCCAACAGCACGGTGAATACGGGTCCAAGAGAGCTTACAATAACGGATTTTCCCGCGCCAATTTTTTTAACTCCGTAATTATAAAAAAGAAAAGGGATGTATCCGCTAAAAATCCCAAGGACAGTCGCAATGAACCATACTTCGGGAGCCCTGGGATAGGTTCTATCCCCAAAGAAAGTTCCGAAAAACACAACCAAAAAAATCATACAGTAAGTAACAACCTTTACAGGGGAAATATTTTTCAATGCTCGCTCACTCAAAACATTGTATGAGGCAAAACTAAAAGCCGCGATCAATCCAAACAAAATACCCTTTCCATTAACAGCGAGCAGCTCTGCTTTATCTACCCTTACAACCAGAATAAGCCCTAAGAAGGTCATTAGCGCTGAGAAAAGCTTTGGCGCTGTTGCTTTCTCATTCAAAAATATAATCAACATCAGTAAAGTAATAGCCGGATAGGTAAACACCACCAGTGTAGAAAGAGAAGCGTCTATCAGTTCTATTGAACAAAAAGAGAAAAACATAGCGCACCCGATACCCCCAATGCCCATAAAAGCGAATATTGCCAGATTCACGGGTGCTACCTTTAATGATCTTTTCCCCTCCATAAGGTAAAGTGTTGCCAGAAAAAATGGCATGGAAATAAATATCCTCATCAGCATGAGGGTCATCGCGTCCACACCATACCTGAAAGCAATTTTTACAAGTACTGCTTTAAAGGAGAAACCTAATGTCGCTAACAATACGAGAAAGTATCCCGACGCGGCTATTTTTTTCATTCTAAAAAACCTCAAAAAAAAAGGCCGTGAGTTTAACACCCACGACAGACTAAATTATAACACAATATATCAATAAGTTACAAATTGATTCTTGGCTTTTTGACACATTTTGACACAAGAATTAAGAGGAGAATTTAATGACTAAGAAGATTTTTATTTCTAGTCTTTGTGGCAAGGATGCGGAATGCACGCCAAGTAAAGATACCAACATTTTAATATGTAGCCATTGTGTGCAGATGCTCTACGACAAAGACCGGGATGTAGCAATAGAAGAAATTAAGGCATTACATAAGAGCAATAAAACTTATAAGGCTGAAAAGCTCTCAATTATCATGAGTTTTTACGGCATAACACAAAATGACATAGAGGAGGTGAGAGTAAATGCAAAGAATCATAAGTTCAAAAGATTTAATGGAAATTTTAGACATAAACCCGCAGCAACTTTCAGGGTTAAGACACAAAGGGCTAAAGGGAGCGAGAGCAGGACATGGTAAGTGGATATTCCTAGTAGAAGATGTGATAGATTTTTTAAAAGCTAATACTAAACAAGAGACTTCTCAGAAAATGACGAAGGACGATGAATAACCATATACAGCAACGCTGAAGGTGTTTAAAACTCCTGTGTAACGGTTCTTTTTTCGGTAACCTAATTGGATGGCTAAAAGATAGCTAAATAAAAATATTCATTAAAACAAATGCTTATCCGCTAGAAAAAACTTTACTGAACTGTCCGAAAAAATCGGAAAGTTGCCTATGTAATTTACGGGTAAGTCCCATGGATAAGTGTCCTTTATAACCGAACTGGATGGGGAGGAGGCCGAAAAATATTCAGGATTAAATAATCAAATAACCAATATTGTTAGCGATGTACTGCATGGACTCCAGTTCCTGCCGCTTCTATAATTCAAAATTCCCAAAACAATAATATATAGAAAATTGAGTACTTGTTGAATATCCATGAAAGGGTTATATATTAGTTGGTATACCCAATTATGTTAGACATAGCCTATTGTTAATAACAGAGGATTATAACTTTCTTTAATCATGGATGTAGATTTATTATTTGGGGTGGGAATTAAATTAATTTGCCTATACGTAGGATTCCAAATTATTCACGGTGTCCTGATTCTTTTAAATTCGGTAATGCAAAGTGTTTACCCGCCTCCAATGGTGCCAGCATCAAAGAAGCCAAAGAAAGAATGGGAACCCGAGAGACCTACCCCCTACTAAAGCTATCCACAAACCTGAATATGCTATCATTACGCATTAATCGTCATAGGAGCAGAATCTATGACCAAAGTAAAAATTCTATTAATTATCACGATAGCCTTGCTATTAAGTAGTCCTGTTTTAAGTTCTGCTGATGAAAGGGGTCAAATCTTTTTAACTACATTGAAAGTATTTTATGAATAGAAAATAGTCCAAGCTACCAAAGAACAATTTAAACCTAACCATTTATTCAACCTAACGCTAAACAGTGAGTCTCCGTCCAAACGATAATAGGCTATCAAGGTTTTATGATAAAATATGTTCAGCAATTTGTTTGGCGTAGGTTAATATTTTCGTTATAGCTGAAGCAAGATTTTGATTTTATATATTTAACTGAGAGGGAGCGGGTTCTTTTGGTCTTATTTTAATTTGTAATAACAGTTGTCCCTTTTGCAGTAAAGGTTTATCGCAAAGATAAAAAAGGGCTTTAGGGACTGGAGAAAAGGAAATCGAATGAAAGATATGTTAATAGTTGCAGTAGTATTGTTTGCATTAGGTTTGTTCGCATATAAACGCATTACTGTCATAATAGACGAAAGTAATCAAGAAATAAAAATACGGGGAATAAGGCCAGTCTTAGCTGATGGTGTTATAAAATCTTATACCAAACCGCCAAAAGAAGTGATCAAAGAAAAACTAACAAAAACACAGTATGAGGTGACC
>DASCNB010000271.1:0-6640 GCA_036011265.1 Nitrospinota bacterium
ATACTAAAGAGGAAGTAAAAATTGCTTCTCCGAAAGAAGTTCGAGAAAGCATAACATATCATTCATAAATAATTAACCGCCTAAACGACTTCCATACAAAGGAAAATCGCGGCACAACCTTTCCACTTTTTTGCGGACATCTGCTGCAATCGTCTCATTATCAGGATCATCCAGTACTTCCGCAATCCATCCCGCGATTAATCGCATTTGATCTTCTTTCATCCCACGGCTAGTGAGGGCGGGTGTACCGATTCTAATACCGCTTGTAATCATAGGCTTTTGTATATCAAAAGGAATAGTATTTTTATTTACTGTTATTCCTGCTCTTTCCAGAGCAGCCTCTGCTATTTTCCCGGTCAGCTTTTTCGGTGTGAGGTCAAGCAGCACAAGATGTACATCCGTACCACCACTGACCAGCCTGAATCCGACTTCCATAAGTCCTTCAGCAAGTTTTTTTGCGTTTTTCAGGATTTGATTCTGGTAATCCTTGAATTCGTCTCTCATTGCAAGTTTAAGCGCCACTGCTTTCGCAGCGATTATGTGCATGAGCGGCCCACCTTGAATTCCCGGAAAAAGGGCGGAATTCAGAGGCTTCGCGTAATCCTTGCGGCAAAGGACCATCCCTCCCCGCGGTCCCCTTAGAGTTTTGTGAGTGGTAGTAGTCACAAATTCAGAATGAGGCACAGGACTGGGGTGAAGTCCGGTAGCTACTAAGCCGGCAAAATGCGCCATATCAGTCATAAGAACGGCACCGACCTCGTCAGCTACTTTACGAAATTCGGTAAAATCCAGAATTCGAGGATATGCAGACCAGCCGGCAATAATGAGTTTTGGTTTCGACTCTTTGGCTATTTTCATTAAATCACCAAAATCCACTCTTTCTGTTTCCCGGTTCACTCCATAAGCTGCAACATTGTATAATTTGCCGGAAATATTTAGCGGATGGCCATGGGTAAGGTGCCCCCCGTGGTTCAAATTCATACCTAGTATCGTATCGCCCGGCTTGAGCATAGCTGCATATACAGCCGTATTGGCCTGTGTTCCCGAATGCGGCTGAACATTAGCATGTTCCGCTCCAAACAGCTTCATAGCCCGTTCTATGGCAAGGGATTCCGCTATATCCACAAATTCGCACCCACCATAATAGCGTCTCCCCGGGTATCCTTCTGCATATTTGTTGGTGAGCACAGAACCCTGGGCATCCAGCACTGCCTCTTCAACAAAATTTTCCGATGCTATCATTTCTAAAGTAAAAGCTTGACGCCGCGTTTCATTCAAAATCGCTTCATGAATTTCCGGGTCGGTTTCTAAAAGTTTAGACATTATTTTTCCTTTTTGTTTTTAGTTAGCTTTTTCAAGGTCATTTCAAGAGCTTCCTCAAGCAACTGCTCTACTTGAGCAACATCTACATTATTAATTTTATCGAAATATTTGGAAACTACCTTGTAAACTATTGTTTCTAATCGGTCATGATCGATTTTTTCTATACGCAGGTTATGGCGTCCACCTTCAAACTCCGTACTCAACCATGTGGAAACTATTTCTGTTGCCAGTTCAGATCCCACAATTCTCCCGCCTAATACCAATACATTTGAGTCATTATGCAGCCTGCTCATACGGGCAGAATAAATATCATTTCCCAGAGCGGCTCGCACTCCGGGGTAACGGTTTGCGGTAATACTCATCCCGATTCCGGTACCGCAAATAAGTATTGCCCGCTTATCTATGCCATTCGCTATCCTCTCTGCTATTGTATGGGCAAAATCAGGGTAATCCACGGAATCCGAAGAATAAGTACCAAGGTCATCTATTTTATGTCCCTTTTGAACCAGGTATTCTGATAATATATTCTTGATATTGAAACCACCGTGATCGCTGGCTATTGCAATTCTGTCCTCGCTTTTATTCATAATTACTCATAAAAAGAAGTATTTCAAAACAAACGTAAACCTAAATTTATTATAAAGACATATTTTTTGTTATCAAGATTAAATTGAGTTTCTGACTGCAAACCTTAATCCTCAGAAGTTTTTCTATACTTGCCTAATTTTATTTTTTTGTGCATAATTTTCATTCCCATTGAAATCTCTATAATCAAATCTACATGCTAAAAAAAACTCCTCTAAATGAAGTTCATAAAGAACTAAAGGCCCGGATGGTAGACTTCGGCGGTTGGGAAATGCCGATCCAATATAGCAGCGTTATTGAAGAACATCAGGCTGTAAGAAAGGCTGCGGGACTGTTTGATGTGAGCCACATGGGAGAAATAGATGTTTTTGGCCCAAGAGCGGAAGAGTTTTTACAGCATGTTATTACTAACGATATCAAAAAACTCACGGTCGGTAGGATACTTTATACTGTGATGTGCTATGAAAACGGCGGGATAATAGATGATTTCTTAGTGCATAAAGTTGCAGACGACCGTTATATGCTTTGTGTGAATGCTTCTAACACACAGAAGGATTTTCAATGGCTTTTAGAAAATCAAATTACTGGTACCCAGGTCATAAACACAAGTAGTGACACCGCACAGTTAGCTCTGCAGGGGCCGGCTACGGAAAAAATTTTGCAGCAGATTGTGGATATTGATCTGAGTGTTTTGCAAAATTACAACTTCAAAACTGGAAAGGCAAAACGTGTAGAAGTTCTTGTTGCCCGGACAGGATATACGGGCGAAGATGGTTTTGAAATCTATTTTAAAGAGGATTGCGCTCAATATCTTTTTAGAAATATTTTGGATGCTGGAAAAAAAAATGGGATAATGCCGGTTGGTTTGGGTGCGCGAGATACCCTGCGATTAGAAATGGGTTATGCTCTTTACGGGAAGGAAATTGACGGAAATCATAACCCGCTTGAAGCAAATTTAGGATGGATAGTAAAATTTGATAAAGGAGATTTCATAGGAAAAGAAGCTTTAATAAAGATAAAGAAAAAAGGTCTAAATAGAAAACTGGTAGGTTTTGAATTGGTAGACCGGGGAATTCCAAGAACCGGGTACAAAATTTTTAAAAACAGTAAGGAAATAGGAGAAGTAGTTTCAGGAACTTTCTCTCCCTCATTGAAAGAATCTATTGGCACAGGATATATCGCAATTGAGCATTCCAATGTCAACGAAGAAATCGAGATTAATATTCATGGCAAAAATAGAAAAGGAAAAATAGTAAAAACCCCTTTTTACAGAGGTCAGAAGTCATCAGTCAGGAGTCAGAAAAAAAACTCTTAAGGTTTTTTCTCTTTTACAAACCCTGAGAACTGAACTCTGATCCATGTTAACTGCTTTTTTTTAGGAGGAAAAATGGAGTTTCCGGAAAGTCTTTTATACACTAAAGAGCATGAGTGGGTCAAAGTAGAAGCGAATGAAGCAAGAGTAGGAATAACCGACTACGCTCAAAAAGAACTTGGTGACATTGTCTTTGCAGAGCTTCCGGCTATTAATGAAGAACTGGAGCAATCAAAAAGGTTCGGTGTAGTGGAATCGGTTAAAACTGTATCAGATTTGTTTTCTCCTTTAAGTGGAAAAGTTACAGAAGTTAACACTTCACTTGAGGCGGAACCCGAGTTGCTTAACGCCTCCCCTTTTGAAAAGGGCTGGATGCTTAAATTGGAGATAAAAAATAAAGAGGAAATAAAGACCCTATTATCTGCAACGGACTATAAAAAGTTCGTAGAAGAAGAAAGCAGTTAATTATTTTAGATTTTAGATACACATTGCATATTACAGATTCTATCAAAAAATCTAAATAGAGGTGTTTTTAGATGCAAATTAAGATAGATTCATCTTTGCTTGAACTGGTAGAAGGGGATATTACGAAGCAGGATACGGAAGCCATCGCAAACGCAGCCAATTCAAATCTGGCAGGCGGCGGGGGTGTGGATGGCGCTATACACAGGGCTGGCGGTCCCTCGATTATGGATGAGTGTGGAAAAATAGGAGGTTGTCCAACAGGAGAAGCAAGACTAACTTCCGGGGGAAATCTTTTGGCAAAGTATGTGTTTCACGCAGTAGGACCGATATATAGAGGCGGCACTCATGGAGAACCTGAACTATTAAAAAATGCTTATTTGTCCTGCTTAAATCTTGCTTCAAAAAATGCTGTTAAGAGTGTTGCGTTTCCTTCTATCAGTACCGGTGTTTATGGATATCCTATTAAAGAAGCAGCAAAAATAGCTCTGACTACAGTAATTGATTACTTGAAAACTCATCAGGAAATTAATCTTGTGCGTTTTGTTTTATTCGGATCAGACGCTTACAGTAAATACGAAAAAGTGTTGAATGGAATTGGAAGTTAACAGGAAGCATCCATTTGAAAGCAGAAATAAAGCCGAAGTGGCGGAATTGGTAGACGCGCTAGGTTCAGGACCTAGTGTCCGCAAGGATGTCGGGGTTCGAATCCCCGCTTCGGCAGATTTTTTATCCTTAAATATCAATTAGTTACAACGCTCAAGTTAACATAATATGTGCTTCTGTGTGCTGAAAAATTACCTTTTATGCAGTTCAATAATTTTAGCTAATCTTACCCTTTCGCCATGGGCATATCTTTTTGTCATTTTTCTATCTGAGTGACCAAGCAGGGCCTGAATATAATCTAATGGAGCTCCTGCTTCTTCAAGTTGACTGGCACATGAATGTCTAGTTCCATCATAAAGCCTAATAGGAGCTAAACCAGCCTTAACCATTGCCTCTCTCCAAAGCCTAGGAAGTATATTAGTTCCATAGTGGCCACCCTTCTGATTTCTGAATACAAAATTATTGCCAAACCCCTTTGGTTGCTCTTTCAACATAGGAATGAATTCAGAAAATAGTGGTATTATTCTGTCTTTTTTACCTTTCGTTATGTCCATCAATTTGTGATAACTAAATGTTCGTTTAATAATGACTTCCCTTTTTTGAAGATCAACGCAATCCCATTTTAAGGCTCTTGCCTCACCTGGTCGAGCACCGTGCCACCTTAGAAAGTAAAATATCGGTTTATGAACTTCAGGAATATGCTCAAAAATTCGGTCTTGTTCACTCTGCCCTATCCATTTAATAACAGGTTCATTAATTTTAGGATTAGGAAATTCTAATTGTTTTTTTCGTATTTCTTTATGTCGATAGAGAAATGATCTAAGAGAAATAATTATGTTCTTTTTGGTTTGAAGTGATAGGTTCTTTGGTAAGGAGTGGTAGAACTGATCTATATTTATGTCTTCAATATCTCTTATATCTATCGTGCTAAAATATTCATGGAAATGTTGGTTATAATATTCTTTCAGTTTTTGCTTGTATGAGGGACTCCAGGGTGTTTTTTTCCTGTCACATCCTGCTTGAAGAAATGCTTTCCACCTGTTATCAAATTGCCAGTCTGTAATGCTCGATTTTTTATAACGCTCAATATCAAAAGTGTGATTAGTTATTTCATATCTAATCGCGTTTAGAGCCTGTCCAGCATGTTCCTTGCTCCAAAATAACCCCCCCCTCTTATCTCTCGTGATATAGCCTCCAATTTGTCGCCTTCTAAAATCAATTTTCCATCGCCCTTTATTAAAAACAACTTTTCCCTCCATACATAACCCTCCCGAATTATGGTTACTAATGTCGGAAGGATAAGGCATTTCTGGACTAGACGCAAGATCATTGTTGGATGGATTTTTTAATAATCCAACCTTAACTAATGCCTTTATCTGATCTAATGTGAAATGTTGTTGCGTTTGCATTATTGCTATAATTTCCTACTATAAGAAATAAGGGTATGTTGGGGGTATTTACTGTGCACCCTTGCTTAACTGCTAATTATTATATAGATACAACCATTTATTTCCCTGACACGGCATACATGGATGCAATGATTATTGATCCCCTAATTATTAGACATTAAGATAAATCTCACAATCACAGCAACCACCATTTTTATTAAAATATTGCATTGATCCCCTAATATCTATATTAGGCATAGTCTTAAGTATAAGCTTTGCGTTATTTTTACTTCTCCCACACTTACAATTATTCACCATGCCTTCAAGTCTTTCAATGAACTCATCCCATAGTTTGTGTTTCGGATTCATTATTTTCATGTTCTCACCCCCTTTATTATTTTGTGTTGCTACAGACCTCTAAAATCGCATCAAAATTGAGAAAAAACTTCGATTTCAGCAGGCTATGGGTAAATAAGAAATGTTGTCTGCAGGCCACTTTTTAGCACCTGCAGACCCCTTTTTAACGGTTAGCATGGGTGTTTTTTAATGTCTCAAACCCTGCTAAACTCTTCTATGTTTGCTCTTAAAAAATTAACCACATCCTCTACTAAAAATGCCCACTTACCATGTCCCGTTCTCATCCCCTTAAGCCCTTTCTCTCTCAAACTTGCAAGTTGCTCCTGCTTTATATCTAAAAATTCTATTAACTCTGTTGAACTTATGATTCTTTTCATCTTTTCTCACCTCCTTTACATCAGTTTGTGTTAGGCCATAAAAACTCATTACAATAGACAGCTTTTTGGCGTTATAGGCTTTAGTGCTTTTAAGCAATGCTTTTATTTCAGCCATGGCTTTATCCCTGTCTTTGTTGTAGAGCATTTGCACACAATGGCAGCATTGACCTGCCCCCCGAAAGTTGATCCACTTTTATAGAGAGTATTGTTATAAACTTGGATAAGAAAGG
>DASCNB010000272.1:0-14515 GCA_036011265.1 Nitrospinota bacterium
GCTAAATACTTTCAAGCAAACAATATATTGAACTCATTGAATAAAAGCAAGTAAAAAGCTTTAGAGGAATGCTTCAGCTAATTTATTGCTACTGAAGGTGTGGTTTTCATTTTTTTTTGGATTTTACGTTTCAACATACTATTTTTTCCCTTGTTCTTTTTTATTTTTTAATGTTAAAATTTACCGCTTTAAAAATTAGGAAGGAGGTAAAAGAAAAAAACGGTAAACAAATAATTTACTAACTGCTCCACAGCAAGCGGTCGGAGTATCAGATTAGAACCTTCTTAAGATGTTCACAACAAGCTTTGGGGAATTATACCCACAGAGTGGGATTAAATAAATTATTTTAAATCCATGTCAGGGAGAAATCTAATGTTAAAAAAAATTGTTACAATGTTTTCTTTTTGCTTAGCTGTTTTTGTATGGTCTTCTGTATCTCATGCCGCTGATGAATATGTAAAAATAGGAATACTAAAATGCATTAAAAGTGGAAAAAAAGTTAATATCCTTATCCATTCTCAATACCCTATAAAATGTATATTTAAGGACGCTTCAGGGGGTAAAGAAAAATACAGAGGTAAGACCGGCATTGAGCTCGGTTTAGATCTTGAGTCGTTGAAAAAAGCTAGAATGCATTTTGCTGTTTTAGCTGTTGGGAATCTTAAAGCTGGAAGCAAATCCCTTGCTGGAAAGTATATTGGCGGAAAGGTAAACGTTTCTATTGGTTTAGGCGCCGGAGTGGACGCCCTTGTAGGTGGTGGAAGCGATCATATCGCTTTACAACCTATAGCGCTGGAAGCTACCAAAGGATTTGGTGCTGCGGCAGGCGTGGGATTTCTGGAAATCCATTAAAGAAAAACTTTTAAAACAGTTATAATTGCGACCTTTCTCAGGCACCTCGATTGATCGAGGTGCTACTGAGATATTTAACATTTTTAACACACCCCGTCTCCTTTCAGGATTCGCCCCTTTTAATTTAGCATTAAAGCACAAGTACCGACCTCGACGGTCCCTTTTTCAGTTTCCATAGACAGAGCGGGGGTTGAAGCAAAAGACTTGTTACAAAGTTTATTTCGTTGCACTGCGAAAGCTTATATGAAGGATTAGACCCTTGCTGGCCTTTTTAACCTTTAGATCTTCTTCAAATTCTATATTTTCTATATCTATCCATTCGTAATGGCCATTCCAGCAGTTGAGGGACACAACTGAATTGCCGAATGAATCAATGACACGGTTAAAAAAAATCGGTGCCTTACATTTATTGCATTTAGAGATGGTCTTCATAAATTTAGGTTTTTTTAAAAAATTTTTTAGAGAAACGCAAACAAATAATTTATAGCAGATTTTTTGTACCAATATCAAGAAGAATTATGCACGGTGAATTAGCTTAGTTTTGAATTGATTTTTAATTATCAAATGTTTATAATTCTGATTTTAAATTTTTAAAACAATCATTTGATGAATTTAAAAAAAAGCTCACTATATTCCAGCCAGTCTGACAAGAGCGAAGGCGGATTGATTGCCTGCCACGAATGCGATTTTCTCCATAATATCCAACCTGTTCCAGCCGATGGGAAAGCTCTTTGCTCCCGATGTGGAGCGCTCCTGTATCAAAACATTCCAAACAGTCTTGAAAAAGCTCTGGCATTAAATCTGGCAACTTTCATGCTCTTCATTATGGTCAATGTCTATCCCTTTATTTCTCTAAAAGCAAGTGGACGCATAGAAGAAACCCTTTTTACCTCCAGTATCATGACATTTTACCATATGGGTATGGGCGAGGTGGGCCTCCTGGTGTTTCTAACGAGCTTTCTTTTTCCCTTTCTGACATTCGGCGGAATGCTTTATATCCTTCTTCCATTAAAGTTTGGATATCGGCCTTGGAGAATGGCCTCGGTTTATCGGTTAGTTCAGAATTTGACGCCGTGGAGCCTGCTCGGGGTCTTTATGCTTGGGCTTTTGCTATCCATGATAAAGTTGCGTGATCTTGCGACTGTCATCCCGGGTATTTCCCTGTATTTATTTGCTGTACTTCTGGTGGTATCGTCTGCAGCCAACTCTAACCTGGATGTTTCTGTGATCTGGCCACGCATGAAGTTCAGACCATCGGGGAACGGATTTGGAACGACTGCGGCCGAACAGAACCTGATTAGCTGCCATACATGCGCCCTGCTTGTTCCCAAAAAAAACCTTGACAGCCACGGTCATGCCGACTGCCCCCGCTGCGAAAGCTCCCTCCACAGCCGTAAAACCAACAGCCTCATACGGACATGGGCGCTTCTCTTTACTGCTTCCATGCTCATGATCCCGGCTAACGTATTCCCGGTAATGACAGTAATGCGATTTGGCAAAGGAGATCCGAATACCATTATGAGCGGAGTTATTCACCTGATTGAAGGGGGAATGTGGCCACTTGGTATGATTGTTTTCATTGCCAGCGTTGTAGTCCCAATTATGAAGCTCGTTGTATTGAGCTTTCTCATGATTTCTGTTAAGAAAAAATCTTCGTGGCGACCGCGAGACCGGACTGTCCTCTATCGCGTCACCGAAGTAGTGGGCGCCTGGTCGATGGTAGATATCTACCTGCTTGCCATGCTGATAGCATTGGTCAAATTTGGTTTTTTGACAACCATTCTGCCCGGTATAGGAGCAACATTTTTTGGCGCTGTGGTTGTTGCCACGATGCTTGCCGCGCATACTTTTGACCCCAGGCTAATTTGGGACAATATTGGAAGAATTAAATAATGAATACCACTGATCCAGAGCTAACCTCGGAAGCTGCCTCACCGGAGATTAAAACGAAATCCGGACCTTCTATGGTGTGGCTGGTTCCCCTGATCACTGCCATTATTGGAGGTTGGCTCATCGTCAAGACCCTTTCAGAAAAAGGACCAGTGATTACTATCACTTTCAATTCCGCGGAAGGAATCGAGGCTGGCAAGACCAAGATCAAGTACAAGGAAATTGAGATTGGCGTAGTAGACTCGGTTCATTTCAGCAAGGACTTCTCCAATGTTATCCTGAAGGCCAGCATCGACAAAGAGGCGGCGCTGTTCCTTCGGCGGGACACCCGCTTTTGGGTGGTCAAGCCCCGCTTCAGCTTGCGAGGGGTATCAAACTTAAGCACTTTGCTTTCAGGTGTTTATATAGAAATCGAGCCGGGTCACGGGGCACCTCATAAAAATTTTGTCGGAATGGAGGTGGCGCCGGTATTTAAGGCCGATGTTCCGGGAAAGAAGATCGTGCTTCTGTCCAAGAAACTTGGCTCTATCGACACTGGCTCACCCGTCTACTATCAGGGCGTCTTAGCCGGTGAGGTTGTCGGTTATGAACTTGGAACCGACCGAAAGAGCGTTTTTATCCACGCCTTCATCAAGGCCCCATACGACGAACTTGTTTCGAGTAACACACGTTTCTGGAATGTTAGCGGTGTTGATGTTGAGGTGGGAACAGAAGGGATCAAAGTTCGCTCGGAATCTTTCCAATCTATTATCTTCGGTGGGATCGCCTTTGATACTCCAATTACTCTGGAACGTGTGAAGAAAGATGTTGAAGGTCTGGTATTCACTCTCCATGACAGTTTCGAGAACATCCAGGAGAAGTCCTTTATCAAAAAAATTATTTTCATTCTTTTTTTTAAGGACTCCATTCGGGGCCTTAACGTGGGTGCTCCTGTTGAGTTCAAGGGGATCAAAGTCGGATCGGTACTGGACGTTAGACTTGAATTTGACAGACGCGACGCTTCATTCCGGATTCCAGTACTAATAGAGATAGAGCCCCAACGAATAATTGAACGAGAGGATATTGAAGTCTCATCACCATACGAGACCTTGAAAAATCTGGTTGATCGTGGCTTGCGAGCCCGTTTACAAACAGGCAGCCTCCTGACCGGACAACTTTTAATAGAGTTAGGCATGCATCCTGATACCCCTATCCAACTATCAAACGAAGAGGGACCCTACCCTGAGTTGCCAACTATTCCACCGGCTAATTTTGAGCAGATAACCAACTCTGTGAAAAGTATTCTCGCCAAGGTAGAAAAAGTGGATTTGGACAAGATCGGCGAGGAACTCCTTGGTTCTCTCCAGCATGCCAACAGGCTAATAAGTGGGCCGGAACTTAAGGGGGCCATAAAAGGAGCAAACGAACTGATCAACTCTCAGGACGTCAAGGATACTATTAAAGGAGCAAATAAACTGATTAACTCTCAAGAAATCCAAGAATCGATAAGCAATCTGAAGAAATCGCTGCATTCATTGACAGGTATCTTGCACCAATTTGATAAGCGTTCAGAACCGATTGCTGTGAACCTGGAAAAAGCCCTTGGGTCGGGCCATCAAGCATTGGAAGATGTCCGGGCCACTCTTGGTTTGGTCGACAAGGTTCTCAAACCCGATTCACCCCTTCAGTTTAAATTGAATCAGTTGACCGAGGAGTTGGCTGAGACAGCCCGTTCGATCCGTATACTTGTGGATTTGTTAGAGCGAAATCCCAACTCTATTATATTTGGTAAAAAACCCCCAGGAGAGAAATAATGCTACATTCATTTTTACAAACAGGTCTGTTTTTAGTTTTAATACTCGCGGGGAACTTCTTATCCGGCTGTGTTACGACGGACACCCCGAGCACCAGGTTCTACATTCTTAACCCAATTGATTCCGGCGCCAGCCTTGTGAGCGAGACCAAGCGGAAAGACTCTTTGTCCGTGGAGGTTGCTTCTATTCGCTTACCACAGTATCTGGAAAGACCACAGATCGTCACCCGGAGCAGTGGAAACCAATTGAAACTCGCGGAATTCCATCAATGGGGAGGTAACCTGCGGAAGAATATGATGCGGGTTCTCGCCAATAACTTTTCTCAACTTCTTTCCACTACACATGTCGCGATATCACCCCATCGTCCCCCAACCCCTTCTGACTTTCGTGTTGAATTGGAGGTCATGCAGTTTGAGAGAGATTCCGATGATAAGGTACGACTTTCCACGCAGTGGCGTTTATCGCGAGGCAGGGATCGAAATCCCATGGCAATTCAAATTACTGATCTGACAAGTGAGAAGATTCATACTGAATCAGACTTCGAACAGACCGTTTCAGTCATGAGTTCGCTTATGGGTGAGTTAAGTCAAATTATTAGTAAGGAAATCTTAAAAAACATTAACGGGGGGTCTTGATGCATGAACTGTTGTAGGATACCGAGACAGAAGGTGGTTTTGATTTTGGCCAGGTGGATGAAAACCCTTTTGACCGGAATCGTCCTGGCCCTTGCTTTTCTTTCATTTCCAGCCTTTTCCAAATATGTTCAGGCCGATGAAAAGAGAACAGGACGTCACATCATGAATGATGTTTTTAAACGCCACGAAATGTTCCCTTACGTTTTTGAAGAACAGACCATGATCCTCATGGACAATGCTGGAAACCGGGATGTCAAGAAAATGCGTCGATTCTCCCGGGTGGAAAAGGATGAAACAGTCAAATATCTTTTGGTCTTTGACAACCCGCTTGAAGTTAACGGAGTCGCATTGTTGGCAATTAATCAAAGCTCAACTGAAGGAGAAAGCAGGATATATTTGCCTGCATTAGGGAAAGAGTTGAAATTTAATTTTGAGAATAGCAAAGGCGGCTTTTTTCTGGGTACTGACTTTGCCATCGAGGATCTAACGGTGGAGGTTTTATCAGATTTTCGTTATGTCCGTGTAGCTGATCAGAAGATCAACAACATCGATTATTATGTAGTTGAAGCCTTTCCTCAGAACAAGAAGATTGAGCAGACTACGGGCTATAGCCTGCGCCGACATTTCATTCAACCAGATATTTTTTTTATTGTCCGTACTGATTATTTTGACCGTCGTGGACGATTTTTAAAGCGCGAAACCAAACACGATCTTAAAAAAGTAGATGGAGACATGTGGCGTGCAAATATGATCCTGATGGAAAATCAGAAGGAGCGGCATAAAACGTTAATCAAAGTTAACCGACGGATATTTTCCCATGATTACGTTCCGGCGGAAATGTTTACCTCTACCTGGCTTCTGGAGAACCGACATATTCTGGGTAAAAAAAAGCGTTTATTGCAGGATATCTCCCGACCTTCAACGGAGAATGATGACGATCTGCCGATTGCCCCTGAGAAGGAACCCAGACAAGACCAGCAGGCAGATTTTAGTAAAAAATAATTTATGGAACCGACTATGTTTTTTCGATTTATTATGATTGGTGTGAATCACCGCCTGATCACTTTTTTATTTTTAGTATTGATTACGCTTGCCACAGGACTTGGTATCCCCAAACTCCGCGTGGATACCGGCTTCAACAACCTGATTCCCCAAAGCAACCCTGAGGTACCTATCTATGACCGAATAGTACAGGAGTTCGGCTCGGACAACCGAACCATCGTATACATTCGTGATGCTAAACTCTGGACTCCGAGCAAGTTGGCTGCCCTTGAGGATTTACATTACACACTGGAGGGGCTCGATTTTGTCGAGCGTGTTGTTGATCTTTTCAATTTGCGTAGCATTCGCGGCACTGAGGGAAAGATCGATTCCCGGGTTTTATTGACAGAAGCGCCAAATGACCAGGCAACGATTGATCAAGCCCGAGCCAACGCGCTTTACAATCCCCTAATTCTAAATAATTTTATTTCTCGGGATGGTACCGTGACGGCGTTGTTGGTTTCGGTACGTGAGGACTACAGCGACAAGAACTTCGACCTCAAGGTTAATGAAGCGCTGGAACGTGTCCTTGCGCCAGCCCGATCAGTTTTCCAGGAAGTTTTTCAAGTGGGATCTCCACGAGTCAATGCGGACCTCAAAGCTACTCTTTTCAATGATCTTACACTGTTGGGGCCATTGTCAGCATTTGTGCTCGTGCTAGCAATTATCTTTTTTCTTCGCAGCTTGTTTGCCGCTATGGTGCCCGTTGCAACATCGATACTGAGCATCGCATGGACTTTTGGAATAATGGGCTGGATCGGTATTCCCCTTAACATTCTTAGCGCTATGTTACCTTCCCTTGTGGTGGTCATTGGCTCAACTGAGGACATTCATATGATCTCTTCCTATTTATCCGGAGTATCCAGGGCGGACAAGGATCACCGCACTTTTGCCACACGCTTCATGATGAAACATATGGGGATACCACTGCTACTGACCATCCTCACCACTGTGATAGGTTTCGCAAGCAATATGTTTAGCAACATCGGTCTCATCAAAGATTTTGCCATATCATCCACTATTGCGATTATAGCAAACGGTTTAATCACTATACTGTTTGTTCCTTTGGTTTTGTCCTTAATGGGACCACGTACTGCCCGGATTTTTCGGGATAGAAAGGGGACTATCGGTGGAGTGCCCGGGTTGTTCGTTAGTATGTTCGGTTTTACTAACCGTCGCTTTCCCAAGTCGATCCTCGTAATAACGTCAATCCTATGCGCCTTCTTTCTTTTTCATGCCTCCAAACTTTACGTGACAAACGATCCTTTGTCATACTTCCAGGAGGATCAACCTCTCATCCTTGACACCAATAAGATTCACAGGGACCTGTCCGGAATTAAGGTATTCTTCATCACCCTGGAATCTACCAAGGACAAGGCATTTCAATATCCGAAGAACATCGAAAAGCTAGTCGCTATCCAAAAGTTCCTGGAGAAGCAGAAGATATTTGATCAAAGTATATCCATGGCCGATCATCTGTCTCTTGTCAACCGTGAATTCCACGGGGGTGATCCAAAGTACTTTAAACCACCGGAAAAACGTGATCTCGTAGCTCAATACCTGCTCTTCTTTCACCGCCAGGATCTGGATGGCTACGTAAGCCATGATTTTCGCCGTGCCAATATCGTTGTTCGACATAACGTTAGCGATTCCAATACACTAAACCGATACGTGAATGAGTTAAAGGGAGTGGTATCGGAAATTGTTGGAAGCGAAATAAAGGCTTATGTTGTCGGTGAAAACCTAATGATCAATGCCGCCGCCGAAAGCCTCCTGGCAGCCCAGATCAAATCCCTGGGAATTTTGCTTTTCGTGATTTTTTTGATAATGTCGATCATGTTTACTTCGTTTAAGGGCGGGTTCATAGCTCTCATACCTAACATGATCCCTATCATTCTGATGTTCGGCGTCATGGGGCTTTTGGAGATACCCTTAAACCCTGGAACTGCAATGGTAGCGGTTATCGCTATTGGAATCGCTATAGACGGAACCATTCATCTATTTTCCAACTACAACGATCTTTGCAGGCGAACCTCGAATTATGAAAAGGCGGTTCATGCTACAGTTGAGGAAGAGGCCACTCCAATGGTAGCCACCAGCCTGGCTCTGTCACTGGGGTTCGGTATTCTCATTTTATCCAATTTCACTGTAATTGCTCAATTTGGCGCTATGTCCGCGGCCACTATGCTTTTCGCGCTCTTCGCCAATCTTTTGATCACACCCATTATCATGTCACGGATCCGCTTGGTTGGGCTGCACCAAATACTGGCCTTATCCATGCAGAAAGAGATCCTTAAAAAAAGCGCTCTTTTTCAGGGCATGACTGACTACCAGATGCGTAAGGCTATCCTTATCTCAGAAACACACGAGTTCAAGGAAGGGACTTTGCTGGTAGAGCAGGGAACAGTTGGAAGGAGCATGTACCTTATTCTATCCGGAAAAGTGGAGATATCACGGAAAATTGGAAGTGATGAGAAGAGCCTTACTATATTGAAGGCCGGTGATATTTTTGGGGAAATCAGTTATATTGCTGCTACAAATAGAACTGCCAACGTGCGAGCGTTAACGCCTGTAGAAGCGCTGAGATTCGATTACCAGAAGCTTAGTAAAGACCTCAAGTTCTTTCCCCGTATCATAGCCAAACTCAATTTTAACATCAGCTTCATTTTAGGCAGGCGATTGGCTGACATGCTGGGAAATATGGCTCCTCGATCGGAGAAAAAAGACAATTCCGATTAGGGAACTGTCAAAATTTTTGACATCAAAGATTGAATATCGAACTTTGAAATATTAAATTCTACATTCGACGTTAATTAACTGCCTGCTTGAAATCTATACGCCTTCAATTGCCTCTGCCACTTCTTCCAAGTTTTCGCACACAAAATCCGCATCCTGAAATTCCAAGTTTTGATTTAATTTATTCCGAACAATTATGCAGGGAATGCCGGCTTCTTTGCTCGCTTTAAGCCCTTTTTCAGCATCTTCTAAAACAACGAGTTTGTCCGGCTCTATTTCAAGCATTTTTGCTGTTTTTATAAAGATGTCCGGAGCCGGTTTCTCTCTCTGCGCGGATTCTTTTCCCATAATAAGGTGAAAAGTATTTCCGTATCCGTTTAAATCCAATATTGTATTAATATCTTCATTTCTTGATCCGGAGGCAATGGCCAATTTGAATCCAGCTGATTCAGCCGAGCGAATAAGTCTTTCTGCCAAAGGGAAAAAACATATATCCCCATTTTTGCAAAACTCAGAATAGAGAATGAATTTTTTTTTGCGAATTTCCCTGGGATCTAATCCTTTTAATTCATATCTGTCGATTTCTCCTTGCGCGCCCTTTCCTTTGGACGTAAACTCAACCCAATACTCATCAGGGTTTATCGTATGTCCGTGTTCCTGAAAAATCGCATTGTAAGCCTTATAATGAAAAGGTTCTGAATCCACAAGAAGACCGTCAAAATCAAATATGATTCCTCTGCGGGATTGAATCAGCTTTTTAAATTTTTGTCCTTTATCCATTCACACAGATCTTGTAATGTTTTCTGAAATTCTATTATTATATCAAAAAAATATAAAGTAAAATAGAATGAAAAAAACTCATAAAATAAAACTCACAAATACTTTAGAGAAACTATATTATCAGGTTGATTTCAAAAAATACATTACGCGGGACCCCGTTGAGTTTCTCCACAAATATAAAAACCCGCGAGACATTGAAGTAGTCGGATTAATTGCTTCCTCTCTCGCTTATGGTCGAATTAATCTTTTTAAGCCGGTTATAGAAAGTATATTAGCAACAATGGGAGGCAATCCATACCAATACGTAATTAAATTTTCTCCGAAGCGTGAACGGCACAAGTTTAAAAAGCTGAACTACCGAATGACTCGTGGGATAGACATTGCCTGCATGATCTATGGAATGCACATAATTTGCAGGGAATATGGTTCTTTAAAACAAATGTTTTACTCCTTTTATCAAAAATCACAGGGTGACCTTAAAATTACTTTGTCGCGGATGTCCCATTTTTTTTGCTCTATAGATCCAACACCTGTTTATGGCAAAAAGGTTTTTCCCAGAAGCTATTTGTTTCTTTTCCCGTCTCCTGCAAAAGGAAGCCCCTGCAAAAGATTAAACTTGTTCCTAAGATGGATGGTAAGAAATGGAGACGAAGTAGATTTTGGGATTTGGAATGAGATTCCCCCCTCCAAACTCATCATCCCCCTAGACATCCATATATCGAGAGCGGCAAATTATCTTTCATTATCAAAAAGAAAGAATCCGTCATGGAAGATGGCGAGAGAAATTACTGACACTCTGAAGCTAATTGATCCTGCAGATCCGGTCAGGTTTGACTTTTCTCTCTGTCATCTGACTATGTCCGGAAAACTTCCCAAAACATCAAACAGATTTTTGTAAATTGATTAATAATCCGATTAAAATCCTGGTTGTTGGTCCATCATGGATCGGAGATATGGTAATTGCCCAGTCTCTTTTTAAATTTATTAAGACACGGAATCAGCGTGCCGAGATTGATGTCATTGCCCCTGACTGGACAGCTCCTCTCTTATCTCGTATTCCTGAAGTGAATAACACTATCCCTTTGCCGCCAGCACATGGAAAATTATTGCTAGGTTTTCGAAGGCGTATCAGCTATGATTTGCGAAAACAACAATACGACCATGCCATCATATTACCCCGTTCTTTTAAGTCCGCTATTATTCCATTTATTGCCCGTGCCAAACGTAGGACCGGTTATTTGGGAGAAATGCGCTGGGGACTGTTAAATGATATTAGAAAACTAAATAAAGAGACAATGCCACGTACGGTAGATCGATTTATTTCCTTAGCTCTGGAACCTGGTGAGGGGATGCAATTTGAAGTGCCCTTCCCTTCCCTCATGGTTGAACCTCAAAATATTTCTGCAATCCTTGCACGGTTGGGTGAGCAAGTCCCAAAGTCACCAATATTAGGACTTTGTCCGGGTGCAGAATACGGGTCATCAAAACGCTGGCCTGCTGAATATTTCGCTGAAGTAGCTAATGAAAAACTTAAAGATGGGTGGCATGTCTGGTTGTTCGGATCGGAAAAAGATATTGCTGTCACAGATGAAATACAGAGAATGACGCAAAATTACTGCTTGGACCTGGCCGGAAAAACAAGTCTTACAGAATCTATTGACATGATGTCTTTAACTAAAGCCGTCGTCTCCAACGATTCCGGTTTGATGCATATAGCAGCAGCATTAGGAAAGCATACTATAGCTATCTATGGTTCGTCAGATCCAAAAAACACACCACCGTTAACCGACAAAGCACATATTTTATATTTAAGTTTATCCTGTAGTCCATGTTTTAAGCGCGAATGCCCTCTCGAACATTTGAATTGTCTTTATGACTTAAAACCAGAGATGATCTTGGATGCTCTTTTAAAAATACCGGCATAAGAGGCTATAAAAATAATAACTTCGTCATTATTAACAGCCCCTAATAAAAGATTAGACTGGATTAGAGGATACTCAGGATAAAAAAGGCACTATTATCTTCTAAATTTGGCGGAGAAGTCTTTATCTCGTCCAATTTTTTATCCATTTTTTTGCCTCTTTTTGTAGCGCAGGAGATAAAGAAATCAAGATTCCTCGCAATGGAATATCTTCCACTCAATTGATGCTGACAATTGAATCAGAGTACCAATAGAATGACGGTCATCTTTTGCCATGTCATGGATGTAACGGATTTTATCCTTAATTCTTTTTAATCTCCTAATTCTCTGATTACAGTTCTTTTTAGATAGAAGTCAAATGTTAAATTTTGAGATTGTCCAAAGTCTTTCCCTAAATCAAAAAACTACCCCAGAACATTCCTGACAAACCGATAAAAAAAAATCATTATAAAGCATTAATAATCAGTATGTTACAATGCAAACATGCAAAAACTTATTAACATGTCAAAAAATTGCCTATGGAGATGGTCTTTTTATCTACAAATATTGTAAACTATTACTTGACATATTTGGCACGAAGAAATAAACTACATGAATGTTATACCCCAGAAAACTTTTGGAAACATTGGAAAAACATTTAAGTACCAGGGAAATTATTGTCCTCACGGGCATGCGACGTGTAGGAAAAACCACTCTTTTTTTGCTTCTCTTTGAAAAAATTCCAAGCAGCAATAAAATCTTTATTGATCTTGAAAATCCACTTGATCAGCGCATTTTTGAAGAAAAAAAATACGTCAATATTCTTGCAAATTTAAAAGAATCTGGCTTGAATATTAAAAGTAAAATGTATGTTTTTCTGGATGGAATTCAGGCCAAACCGGAAGTGGTAAGAGCTATAAAATATTTGTATGATCTTTACAAGATTAAATTTTTCCTCAGCGGTTCGAGCAGTTTTTATGTAAAAAACCTTTTTCCTGAAAATTTAATTGGAAAAAAATTTATTTTTGAGCTTTTCCCATTAGTATTTGAAGAATTTCTACTATTCAAAGACACAAAAGGAAAATTTGGACCATCTTTAGGTCAACAGGATAAAAATAAGAACCATATCTTTTACGAAAGTGCAAGAGAGTTCTATGATGAATATCTTGAGTATGGGGGCTTTCCTGAAGTTGTTTTAGCAGAGCAAAACAAAGATAAAATTTTGAAATTAAAAGATATTTTCAAGTCCTATTTTGAAAAAGACGTTAAAAATTTGGCTGATTTTAGTAAAATTAACTCTTTCAGGGATTTAATCCTGCTCCTTGCACACCGAAATGGAGAGAAACTTGACATCTCCGGACTTTCCTCAGAAATTGGTGTCTCAAGAATAACTATATATAGTTATCTTGAATTTTTAAAAAAGACCTATTTTATAAGACTTGTTTCACCATTATCGCACAACGTTAATCGAGAGATAAGTGGAACTAAAAAGGTTTATTTCTGTGATCATGGAATGGCAAATCTTCTTGCAAAAAACCCTGAGGAGCGTCTGTTTAAAAACTGTGTTCTCAATAACTTAATAAAGTTTGGCAAGGTCAACTACTATCAAAAAAGAAATGGCGAAGAAATAGATTTTATACTTAACGAGCGGATAGGTGTTGAAGTTAAAATTAGAGCATTAGTGGGCAATTTACGAAAAGTTGATGAAATTTGCAAAAAAATTGGTTTAAATGAGTCCTATTTGATAAGTAATGAATATTTAGAGAAAGAAAATTTTATTCCGGCTACAAACATTTAAAGCTAAAGAAAGGCTGCCCAAATGGTCCAACTTGGAGCAGGCAATAAAATCCTCCTAGTTTAGATAATTACTAATGATAATCTTTGAATACCCTGTTTTTGATGGAAGCAATGGGAAGATCGATATAAGGTCATTATTCCCCGATTCAAAAAGACCTCTGAAGCTTGAAATTGGTTTTGGGAACGGGACTTTCATATTCGATAAAGCACAGGTGGAGCCTGATGCTGATTTTATCGGTATTGAGCTATATCACAAAGGAATACGCTCTTTAGCAAATAGAATAAAAAAATCCAGCACAAAAAATATCATTATTATTTACGCGAATGTAAAAAAAGTCCTTGCTGATTCAATCCGGGATAACGAGTTGGTTGAAGTATTTATTAACTTTCCTGATCCATGGCCTAAAAAAAGGCACAAAAAGAGACGACTGGTTAATGTTAATTTTGCCCAATTACTCTATTCAAAACTGGTAAATAAAGGTAAAATTTATTTAGCCACAGATTCGAAAGACTATCTCATGGAGATGTTTGTCTCTTTTGAGGGCAAACCCGGCTTTAAGAATCTGGCAGGTCGATTACAATACTCTGAAAAAAAATCTTATCCAATCACCACAAAATACGAGGAAAAGTCTTTATCTAATGGGGAAAAAAACTATTACCTCCAGTACCAGCTCCAAAAGTAAACCCTTATTAAAAACTCTCAGTGATTTTATTCTAAAAAAAAGAATTGGCCGTGCTCACCAAAACGCGCATTTGATCACTGGAAAAAAGGGTGAGAAGGTTGCGGCTAATTATTTAAAAAAAAATGGATATAAGATATTAGATAGAAATTACCATTGTAAATTTGGAGAAATAGATATTATTGCACTGGAGGGAGACATCCTGACGTTCATTGAAATCAAAACCCGGAGTTCAAGGGAACACATTCCTCCCGAGTTCGCAGTGACAAAACATAAACAGAGTAAAATAAAGAGAAGCGCTTGTCACTATCTTGGAAAACATTGTATTGAAAACCGTGACTGCCGATTTGATATAGTAGCCATTACAATGGAAAAAGGAAAAAAGGACATTGTTCTTTATAAAAACGCCTT
>DASCNB010000273.1:0-5754 GCA_036011265.1 Nitrospinota bacterium
TCTACACTGTTACAGAAATAACCCGCTCCATTAAGTTTTCTCTTGAGACTGAATTCCCCCTGGTTTGGATTGAAGGAGAAATTTCCAACCTTAGAATTCCATCATCAGGCCACATGTACCTGACAATTAAAGACGAGGAAAGCCAGATAAAAGTGGTGATGTTTAGATCCGGCAAATCTCAATTAAAGTTTGAGCCAAAAGACGGAGACCAGGTCATTGTAAAAGGGAAAATAACGGTTTATGAACCGAGGGGCGAATATCAAATTGTTATCGATTGCATGGAGCCAAAAGGAATTGGCGCACTTCAGTTGGCGTTTCAGCAATTGAAGGAAAAGCTTTCAAGAGAAGGATTATTTGATGACGAATTGAAAAAAACTCTTCCTCTTTTACCGCAAAAAATAGGCATTGTAACTTCTCCAACAGGGGCTGCTATACGTGATATTTTGAATATTATCGACCGCCGTTTTCCTAATCTGCATGTATTGATTGCTCCCGTAAAAGTTCAGGGAGAAGGGGCCGCGCAGGAAATAGCTGCTGCTGTTAAAGACTTAAATAAGATTAAAGATGTCGACGCTATCATTGTTGGAAGAGGTGGGGGTTCCATAGAAGATCTTTGGGCTTTTAATGAAGAGGTAGTTGCGAGAGCTATTTTTGAATCAAAGATTCCTGTTGTTTCCGCGGTGGGTCATGAAATTGATTTTACTATTTCAGACTTTGTGTCAGATTTAAGAGCGCCCACCCCTTCGGCTGCTGCGGAACTGGTGGTCAGGGACAAAAATATTCTTTTCAAAAATATTGCTACATTATACAAAAGACTCCTGGGAAATATCCGTGGTACTTTAAATGAGTCGAAAACGGAGCTAAAAAATTTGGTATCTCGAAAAGTTCTTCAGGATCCGCTGACTCCTATCCACGAAAGGCAGCAGAGATTGGACGAGATTACTTTAAGAATGGAAAGGGCCATAAAGAGCTTTCTGCAAATTCAAAAAGAAAAAAACCGGACAAATAAAAAGCATCTTTTTCTCCTCAATCCTTTAAATAAGATAAAACAACACAAGGTATTGCTAAGAGAGGCAGAAAAAAAAATCAACTCTCAAATGAACTTTACATTGAATATCTCGCGTAATACACTTAATGCGGCTATGAAGCGCCTGAATTCTGTAAGTCCTTTGTCCGTTCTTGAAAGAGGCTATGCTATTTGCCGTACCTATCCTGACGAAAAGGTTTTGAAGGACTCCGGAAAAGTGTCAACCGGAGACTTGGTTAAGGTGCAATTGTCGAAAGGAAAATTGTTATGCAATGTGACAGGCAGGGAAAAAGAAAAATAAACAGAAGAATAATATATTTAAAATAGTTGCATATTTTTTATTTATTGATATATTAATTAAAATTTTTTATCAGGGGAAATTAAATGGCAGGATTAAGCTTTGAAAAAGCCCTTGAAAGGCTTGAAGAAATTGTTGAAAATTTAGAAAATAGTGACCTCGACATAGACAAATCATTAAAAGCTTTTGAAGAAGGTGTTAAATTATCACGGCTTTGCGCTAAAAAATTGGAAGAAGCGGAAAAGAAAATCGAACTCCTTATCAAAGGTGAAAAAGGAGAATTTATTACCGAACTATTCTCCCCTCCAAACAAAGAAGATGATTAATGGTCAAAAAACGATTGGATTCTCTTCTTGTTGAAAAACAGCTAACCAACAGTAGAGAAGAGGCAAAAAGGCTGATCCTTGCTGGGAAAACACTTGTCAATGGAGTCGCTCTATCCAAAGCAGGTTCCTTAATTAATGAAGAATCCGATATTCAATTAAAAGAAAAGGGGCATCCGTTTGTCAGTCGCGGTGGATTGAAACTTGCTGGAGCTCTTAAAGAATTTAATCTAAAGGTAAAAGGCTTAACCTCCCTGGATGCAGGTGCTTCAACCGGGGGCTTTACAGATTGTCTGCTTCAAAATGGCGTGAAAAAGGTTTTTGCCGTTGACGTCGGCTATGGTCAATTAGCCTGGAAAATAAGAAATGATCCGAGGATAGTTACCATTGAAAAAAAAAATGTCCGCTACTTAACGGTCTCAGACCTTGGAGAAGCTGTTGATCTGGCAGTAGTTGATCTGTCTTTTATCTCTGTCAAACGGGTCCTTCATCCAATAATATCGGTTCTTAAAAGGGGAGGACGCATTATTGCGCTTATAAAACCGCAGTTTGAAGTGGGTAAAGGCGAAGTTGGCAAAGGCGGTATTGTCAGGGATACTAAAAAGCATATTAAAGTCTTGAATGATATTAGCCGGTTCGCTAAAGACGCGGGGCTGGATGTGCATGGACATATTCAATCGCCTATTGCAGGGGCTAAAGGAAACATAGAATATTTTTTTCTTTTTGCCTTAAATTAGGAAAGCAATGTTTGATAAAAAATCTGTAGTTTTAATAGTAGATGATGATAAATACACAAGGGAGACTCTCTACCTGGAGATGAGATGTTATTATTCGGTTTTTCAAGCGAAAAGCGCGGAAGACGCTTTCACTTTTCTCTCCAAACACAGGGTCAATGTAATACTTCTGCATATTAACTAATTACCTGCTGCAATCGTAACGATTTTATATTCAATAGCTTGTGCTAATTTCGTCCATTCCTTTTTTTCTCGTGTGGGAATTTTGTGTCGTAGAATCCAAGACTGAAATATCTTGCCTTAGTTTTTCTGGAGAAAGGTGTGCATACCTCTGAGTCGTCCCTACATTTTTGTGTCCAGCCAAAGCAGCTACGGTATAAATGTCAACTCCACTCTGTACCAACCGAGAACAAAAATCATGTCTCAGATCGTGAAAACGAAAGTTCTTTATACCCGCCTTTTTGCAAGCGCGGCTAAACATAATCGACACCGTACATCCTGAGAGACGCTGATTTGATTTTCCCAAAAAAATTTCGGACGAATTAATGTGCCTCACTTTACTTAAAGATTTAAAGAGATGAAAAACCGTTTCGTTCATTGGCAAACCAAGTGGCTCACCGTTCTTGGTTTTACCAATAATGATAGTTTTAGAAAAGAGGTTAACGTCACTCCACTTTAAACCTATTATGTTTGATAACCTAAGACCAGTATATCTTGCAGTTGTAACAATGGGTTTTAACCAGTCAGGCAATGCTGAATAAAGTTTTTCAACTTCCCCCTCCATTAAATACCTGACTCTTAGGTTGTCTGTTTTCAAACTCTCTACTCTGGCACAAGGATTCTTCTCTATCCAATCCCACTTGATGGCTGTACTAAATGCCTTCGACATATGAGAAACCTCTTTATTTATACTCGCTGGAGCAGCCTTTTTTAACCTTTTTTGTTGATAAGCAATTATTTTACTCGGTGTAATTTTGGATAAAGATATTTCTGAGAAAACAGGCAAAAGATGATTGAGTGAAGTTTTTAATGATTTTTGACTTTGCCTGCTTAGATTTATCTTATGCTCTTTAACAAACCGTTCCATCATTTCGCAGAAAAGTTTATCTTCACCCAATGGTTTTGGATAGTATTTTTGTTCAATTACTTTAGTTCTAATTTTAGCAAGGATATTTTCCGCAAGTTTCCTGTCACCAGTATCTGTACTTTGCCTAATTCTCTGGCCATCAATCATTATGTCAATATGCCAAATATTATTTTTACCTCTTTGGATCAGACTCATAATTTCTTTCCCCCTTTCCGAGCCTGACTCGATCCAGTATCCCCGCCTGAATTATGCTCAGAATTTTTAAGAGAGTCAAAAATATTTTTAACCTTATCTTGGACAAACTTCTTTTTCTTATGAGTGGCTAATGTGGAAATATTTGGTGTTTCAAAACTTACGCCGTTATCACCCTTATAAAGTCCTTTGATGAAAGAAACAGCCTGTCTGGCATCATCAACGTTAATTTTTATAGTCTCATTATTTATTGGAATTTCAATTGTAATCATTGTTGCGGTCTTTTTCCTAACCTATACGGATAAAGTGAGCAATCGGTGTTTTCGCAGCGCCTGACAGCCTTGTATGAATTTCCCTCACATTCTAAGCATTTCGCTCTGATTGCCTTAACAGGCGTTTTTCTTTTCTCCATGACCAGTTCCTAATTCCCCGTTATTGTTCAAAACCATATAGCTACCTACATAGTTTTGTGTTTAATCTTGTCGTTCGTCTTGCGGCACGGCTCTTAATTTATCAGCCAGATTCAAAGCGTGTTTTTTAAATTCCTCTAAATCTTTTACGGTTTGAGAAATTAAGTCAATGTTGTTAGTGGATTGATTTTTGAGCAACCGCATTTTATCCGTTGCAGCTGCTGCGGAGATAACCCGCTGGTAAGCATTTATTTTATTTATGTCCTCGTTGGTAATAGAGGCAATCATCCTTTTGGCAGTATTTTCAAACATCCCTGACAACTCTTCTTTGATTTTTGCAACCGCCATTTGTGGTTCGGGCTTTATAACAAAACTCTTGATTGTTTTAGGGCAACGCTTTAGCTCTTTTCCGGTAGCGTGATATGATTTACCGCTGGCTATAAAAACCTTAATTTGCTCCTTTTCAGCCGTAGTTAATGGCATCGGTTTTGACCTTTTAATCATTTTTACTCCTTTCATTCCAAAGATACTCCATCTTTAGTCCAAACCTTTCCAAACATAAAAAAGAGAGCATGACGGTTTCCGGTAAACAGTCAAATTTTTCCCGCTGTAAAAGTTCTCTCTGGTTTTAAGTTGCCATTTACAAGTTCAACCGTTTTGGCATTACGCTCTCGTTTTAGCGTATCCGTAGCAAACTCCATAGCTTCAATGATTGAATCTAATTCTGAATCTCCACATAGAATGTGCATAACACCATCTTCGCTATTCTTTGTTTTCATATCTCCAGTAGTTTTAAGTTCAACTATAGTGACTCCTCCATGTCCTGCATCACCTCCACAATAACCTGTCGTGCCTACAGAAATTTCAAATATACAAGCAGATTCAATACTTTTTGAATACATCTTAAATTTTGCCATTGGGAAACCTTTCAAAAAAGTTGTTAATAATCAATGCCTTTATTTTTCTTAACTGGTATGTATTTCTCAGCCTTTGACCCAATCCTGAAGCAGTCCACATCAAGCTCAAGTTTCCATTGTGAATTTGCTGCTCCCTTCCTGTTCTTCAGAACTTTACAAATCAAATCATATTCACTCTCTGGTTCTTCAACAGTTCCTCCTTTCTTTTCTACCTGATATAACCCCAGTACAAAATCAGCCCCTTCTTCTATTGCACCGCTTCCCCGTGCCATATCAAGCGTAATCTCTGTTTGACCTTCACCTCCTTTACGATTAACCTGACTTAATAAAATAACCGGTAAATTTAACTGTTTAGCCATTGTTTTTATGTCTCGTGATAATTTTGAAATTATTTCGTATTCGTTAAGACCCTTTCCGTCCATTAATCCTAAATAGTCAATCCCGACAACACCAATTTTCACATTATGCTCTAGTTCTATTAAATTGATGTAATCTGAAATATCGGAAATTGAAACCCTCGTAGGGATAACAAATAAATTATTTAATTCCTTGATAAAATTTTTCTTAAATTCGTCTTTAATTTTTAAAGCCCTTGGTTCATTTGATTCATAAGTTGCCTCTATATCACTACCAGACGCTCCCGTAACAATACTTTGGTATCTCTCCGTAATTGAGGGAATCGGCATTTCTAAACTAAATAAAGCAGCTGCCATTTCTTTTGACATACATCTCCTTATGCTGAATTTTTAATATAGTTTTTGAGCAA
>DASCNB010000274.1:0-6216 GCA_036011265.1 Nitrospinota bacterium
AAGTCAGGAAGATGCCTATTTGTGCCGCCGCTCCCAGTAAAACAAGCTTGGGATTTGAGAGCATGGTAGAAAAGTCGGTCATAGCTCCAATACCAAGAAAAATCAGGGGAGGATAGACTCCGTGGCTAACGCCGAGGTAAATGTAACTCAAGACGCTCCCCTCATCATAGACGCTTAGTGACATTCCCTGGACGAAAGGGATATTCCCAACGACAACTCCAAATCCAATGGGGAGAAGCAACAGCGGTTCATAATCCTTAACAATAGCCAGCATAATAAAGATTATCCCTATAACAATCATCATGGCATTGCCCCATGTCATTGTTGACATTGCCGTAGTTGTTAGAAAGCTTGAAAAAATATCCATAAGGTTTTAATATGTGATTTTAAAAGAGTCCGAAATCCGTATATCTAATCCCGAAAAATCAAAGTTCTAAAAATTGGAACATTTCTATAAAGTCTTCATTTAGCATATGGATCTTTAGTGATTCTTTTATGAAGTGCAAATCCTATAGCTGCAAGAACATTATCTTCCTCAGCGGCAAACTCTCCCGATACACCGGTTGTTGCACTCTCTGGGAATACTTTTGCTATAATTTTCAAAATCTTAGGAAGAAAAGCTATAGAAAGGGTTATGAGACCAAGTGCTATAAAAACAATCACCATACCGGTGATCGCTATGTCAACGCCCTGCCCTTCAACAATATTCTTTATCCCACTATTAATATCTAACGTCATGGTATTTCTGATAGTCATCACAATACGCTAAAGATGCTTTAGTATTGGCGCCCTTCCCTCCCAATATATTATTCATGTTAGAACTCATCAATGAAATCGCTCCTCAAAAAAAGAAAATATTGTTCGGTGCATGGGATAAATATGGGAAAGAAACTTAAATTGTCTCAGATAAAAAATTTCATTGATCAATTTTTTTTCCAATGATGCTTGCTAATTGCTCTATTGATTTTCTCTCTTGCTTCATAGAGTCTCTCTCGCGTAACGTAACGGTATTGTCATCTTTAGTTTGGTAGTCAACTGTTATTCCAAAAGGTGTACCAATTTCATCCTGGCGGCGATATCTTCTACCTATAGAACTTTTCTCATCATAAAATACAGTAAAGTGTTTCTTTAACTTTTCTTCAATATCCATTGAAATCTCACGCAGTCCATCTTTTTTAACCAGCGGAAAAATTGCTGCTTTAAAAGGGGCTAACCTGGGGTCGAGCTTGAGGACTACCCTATCCTCTTCCTCTTCATAGGAATCCACCAGAAACGCCAGGGTGGACCGGTCAACTCCGGCAGAAGGTTCAATGACATAAGGGATGTATTTTTCCTTTGTTTCTTCATCAAAATACTGGAGGTCTTTTCCACTCTTTTCAATATGCTTTTTGAGGTCATAGTCCGTGCGATTTGCCACTCCCTCCAACTCAGACCATCCAAAAGGGAATTTATAATCCACATCAACGCAGGCTTTAGCATAATGAGCCAGTTCGTCTTTTTCATGCTCCCTGAAGCGTAGATTTTCTTTTTTCATCCCGTAATTGAGATACCAGTTAAAGCGCTCCTGCTTCCAATGCTCGAACCATTCCATGTCTTCACCCGGTTTGACAAAAAATTCGATCTCCATTTGTTCAAATTCTCTTGTCCGAAAAGTAAAGTTCCCGGGTGTAATTTCGTTTCTAAAGGCTTTTCCAATTTGAGCGATCCCAAAAGGGATTTTCAATCGTGAAGTGGATTGGATGTTTTTAAAGTTAGTAAAAATTCCCTGTGCGGTTTCAGGTCTGAGATAAACAGTTGTCTGCTGATCTTCTACAGTGCCCATAAATGTTTTGAACATGAGGTTAAATTGCCTGACATCAGTAAGTTCACCTCCACAATCCGGGCATTTTTCGGAATTCAGATCATCCGCTCTGAACCTGTGCTTACATTTTTTGCAGTCCACCATAGGATCGGAAAAGCAATCAAGATGCCCGGACGCTTTCCAAACATCAGGATGCATTAAAATACTGGAATCTATGCCTACAACATCCGATCGCATCTGGACTACAGATTTCCACCATGCCTCTTTTACATTTTTTTTAAGCTCTACTCCAAGAAACCCATAATCCCAGCAACTATTCAAACCGCCGTATATTTCACTGCTCTGGAAGATAAATCCTCGGCGCTTAGAAAGCGAAACCAGTTTTTCCATATTTACTGAACTATTCATAACAGATTAGAAATTTCATTAAGCGTTTTGTGGTTTATTCGCAGGCTGAATAAAAACTACTATTTTAAACAAGAGTTGCTAATAAAGTCAAATTAATCCATGCTCTAAGAGTTTTTTTTTGAAGAAATGCTCTTTATATTGTGAGGGCATTAAAGGGTAGTCGAAAAGACTTTTATAAAGGTATGGTGGATTATAGGTTGGCGAAGTATGCTTAAGCTCAGCACTTTGGTTTAATCATTCTTCCTCTTCATCTTCAAGCGTAATTCCTTGTTGATGGGCCAGGTCTAAAACATCCGCTAACCTGCCGTTTGCGAACCTGACACGCTGGCTCATGGTTGTGGCTATTTGTTTAAATATCTTAATTCCAATAGCTGGTACGTCCTTCAAAAGTCCATCAAATGCGTCCCGACTTAAAATAATGAGTTCCACATCATCAAAGACCTTTGCCGTGGCAGAACGGGGAGCACTGTCGATTAAAGCCATTTCACCAAGCATGCTATCCTGGGTAAACTGAGCTAGTTTTATCGGATTTCCTTCCACGGATTCTTTAATAATATCAACAGCACCTCTCGCAATATAGAACAAAGAATCACCTGAGTCTCCTTCTCTGAAAACAAGAGTGCCCTTTTCAGCAGATTTATGGCTTACATATGGCACTAACGTAACTACCTCATCCGGTCCCAGGCTATATAATTGCGGGACTTCATTAATCAAATCTCTAATATATTCAAATGTTTCGGGATCTAGAGGTTTTTTTTGAGCCAAAGAATAATGAGAAACCGCTTTATCATCCCCGGGTTTTTCCGCTGCAGCTTTTGGAGGAGCTGCTGCGGGAGGGGTTGGAGCAGCAGCAGCGGGAGCAGCCGCTGGAGATTGTAATTTCTGGTCTGCCTGTTCACTGATTTCACCCTGTTTATTTAATATAACTAAGGGGAATGTCTTGTTCTGCGCAATTTTAGTGAGAAGCGAAAAAGGCTTGCTATCTGTAGTCCACTTCAGAATTATTTGTGTTCCAAGAGCACAAACAGGGGAATCTTTCAGGCTAGACTCTAAAATTACTGCTATCAAATTCTTTTTGAGCTTTTTTACGGTACAGGGATAATCTTGAGCTTTTCCGCTTGCATCAGAATGAAAGGTTATTTTTTGTTGGCTTTGCAGATGCTGGCTAATGTCCATAAGCACACCTCTCTGTCAAACTCCGGGTTGTTTCTCAAAAAATCCTTGTTGATTATATAGTTCTATAAATCGCGTGTTTATGTTCAATTTAGCAAATAAATTACCACAAAATAAAGTTTCCCACAACCCATAATTTTATAAATAGACATAATGTATTACAGTTGCGCGAGCAAATTCAACAAATTTATTTTGACCCAGGGAACAAGGGCCAGGAAAGATTACTTTTGAGCGATGATTTTCGTCCAATGAGCTAAATCAAAACTTTTTAATCCCCTGAACTCGAACCCTGACAGCCTCGGCATGAGCATGAAAGCCTTCTATCTCTGCAATGTTTATTACAGGTTCGGCGAGATTTTTTAGTCCGGCTTTATTGCATGAAATCAAACTGGTCCGTTTATAAAAATCGTAAACACCTAATGGTGAAAAAAATCGTGCAGTCCCGCCTGTGGGGAGAACATGGTTTGGACCTGCAGCGTAATCTCCTATTGCTTCGGGAGTAAAATGTCCCAAGAAAACAGCTCCCGCGGCATCAATTAATTTTAAGAGACGGTATGGATTTTTTACTGCCAATTCCAGATGTTCCGGAGCAAAAGAATTGGATATTAGGGCTGCATCCTTTAAATTTTTTACTAAAAATATTTTACAATTCTTCTTCAAAGAATTTTTTATAATTTGAGACCGAGCAGACCTTTTTGTTTGGGATTTCAACTCTGATATCACCTTATTCGCGAGTTGCCTGGAAGTTGTTGTCAATACAGGAATAGCCTGCTCATCATGTTCTGCCTGTGAGAGCATGTCGGCAGCAATAAATTCCGGATTTCCCGAACCATCCGCAATAATAAAAATTTCACTGGGACCGGCTATCATGTCAATGCCCACA
The DNA here is from genome assembly GCA_036011265.1 of Nitrospinota bacterium. Lineage (GTDB taxonomy): Bacteria > Nitrospinota > Nitrospinia > CAJXCL01 > CAJXCL01 > CAJXCL01. The sequence goes on from DASCNB010000274.1 coordinate 4,266, forward strand.
GTACCGAAAACGAGTTTTTTGGCTGTGGCCACATAAATATTTCCCGGCCCAACAATTTTATCTACCCTTGGAATAGACTTTGTCCCATACGCCATTGCGGCAACTGCTTGCGCGCCCCCTATTCTGTATATTTCATCCACACCGGCAATATCTGCCGCAATTAATACATATGGGTTTATTGCGCCACGTGGAGTTGGTGTACATAGAATCAGTTTTTTGACTCCTGCTGTTTTCGCGGGGATTGCATTCATCAAAACTGATGACGGGTAGGCAGCTTTCCCTCCCGGCGCATAGAGTCCCACCGCACATATAGGTTTAATTATTTGACCAAGAACCGTTCCTGTAGCTTCCTTAAATTTCCAGGATTTTTCTTTTTGAAGACGGTGAAAATTCTTAATGCGAGAAGCCGCCCTTTTCAGGGCATTTATATTTTTTTTGGGGACTTTAGTGTAAGCGGATTGTATTTCCTTTGCGGATATTTGAATATTAGCGGAATTTAAATTTATTCGATCAAATTTATTTGTAAATTCAAATAAGGCTAAATCTCCTTTCTGTTTTACTGCTAAAATAATTTTCCTTACTGCTCCTTCTACTTTATTATCAATTTCTCCACATCTTTTTTTTAAAGTAGATTCGATAATTTGATCGAAATCTTTATCTGTTTGAGAAATAATTTTCATAGAGACCCTTCGGCAAGCTCAGGGTGACATGTCAGGCTATGGCCGTCGAAGCCACGTCTATCCTGTTCACACCATTGCATAATGACGTTAAATCTGTTTAAAAAGATAATTGAAGTTTAAGCGTTTTTTGCATAAACCTTCTAAAAGGGATCCATGTTGCCTAATAAATGACAATTATACTCTTTTAATGGAAGCTCCTAAAGCTGAGAATTTTTCTTCTATTTTTTCATATCCGCGATCCAGGTGATATACCCTTGAAATAGTGGTTTTCCCTTTTGCCGCGAGACCGGCTAAAATAAGACAGGCGCTGGCGCGCAGGTCTGTCGCCATAACAGGCGCCCCTGAAAGCTTTTTTACCCCTTTTACCATAGCCATATGACCTTCTATACTGATATCAGCACCCATTCTTTTTAATTCAGCAATATGCATAAAGCGGTTTTCAAAAATAGTTTCTGTAATTGTGCTGGCACCTTTTGCCATAGTCATTAATAGCATAAACTGGGCCTGCATGTCAGTTGGAAATCCAGGGTGAGGTGATGTTACAATATCTACAGGCTTGATAGGTCGCTTTCCTTTCACAAACAAAGAATGGTCTTTTGTAATAATTTCCACACCCGCAGATTGAAGCTTTAGGATAAGCGCTTTTACATTTCCAGGAACACAGTTTAGTATTTTTATTTCACCTTTTGTCAGAGCGGCCGCAATCATGAAAGTGCCTGTTTCAATACGATCGGGAATAACATTATGATCAAATCCTTTTAAATGCGCCACACCATCAATTTTAATAGTGTCCGTTCCTGCTCCTTTTATATTAGCGCCCATTTTACTCAAAACTTTTGCCAGGTCAACTACTTCCGGTTCTCTTGCGGCATTTTCTATTAATGACGTTCCTTTTGCTAGAACAGCAGCCAGCATCAGGTTTTCAGTTCCTGTAACAGTTGGTTGATCAAAATATATTTTTGCTCCTTTCAGTCGTTTTGCATTTGCGATAACGTATCCGTCCTTAATCTTTATTTTTGCACCCATCAATTCAAACCCCTTCAAGTGTAAATTAATAGGCCTCGCTCCGATAGCGCACCCTCCCGGTAAAGAGACTTTTGCTTTCCCGAAACGCGCCAAGAGCGGCCCCATCACCAGGAACGAAGCCCTCATTGTTTTCACAAGATCATACGGCGCTTCGTGGTTGTTGATATTAGAAGAATCTGTTGATAGCCTTTTTTTAGTTTCTTTTTTAATCTTTGTTCCTAATGAGGTAAGCAGGCGACAGAAGG
>DASCNB010000275.1:0-2835 GCA_036011265.1 Nitrospinota bacterium
TAACTTTTTTGTTTTGGGAATGAGCGCTTCCAGCCCTCTCCCTAAAGCTTTTCTTTGCATTGAAAATAATTTCCTTTGCCAGATCTAAATAGGCGTGAGCGCCTTTTGATTTATTGTCATAAAAAATTATCGGTTTGCCATGGCTTGGGGCTTCACTGAGCCTGACATTCCGAGGGATGACAGTTTTTAATAAATTGCTGCTAAAATGCTTTTTTACTTCATTGGAGATATCTGAAGAAAGAGCGGTTCGAGAATCAAACATAGTCAAAAGAATTCCTTCTATATACAAATCCCTATTTAGATCGTCCTTCACCAATTGGATTGTCTTTAAAAGGTGACCCAGGCCTTCAAGCGCATAATATTCGCTTTGGAGCGGAATGATTATAGAATCAGCCGCAACCAGAGAATTTAAAGTAAGCAAGCCTAATGAAGGCGGACAATCAATGATAATGAAATCATAATTATCCCTCACAGACGAAATGGAATTTTTTAGCCTGAATTCTCTTTTTTCCATTCCAACCAATTCAATTTCAGCCCCGCTTAAATCCATATTAGACGGACAGATAAAAAAATTGTCCAGTTCCGTATCTGTAATAATGTTACTAAGAGGTTCATTGCCGATTAAAGAGCTATAAATTGTAGGACTTCCATTGATTGATATTCCCATTCCACTGGTAGCATTTCCCTGTGGATCAGAATCAACAAGCAATATTTTTAAATCTGCTATGGAAAGAGAGGCGGCAAGATTGATAGCGGTGGTGGTTTTACCAACGCCCCCCTTTTGGTTAGCGATACAGATTATTTTTCCCATCCTATTTATGAAATTATACTAAAACATTTGCTAATGCAAGGGAATTTTTTAAGAGCTTAATTTCTTGCTATAAAAGTAAAAAGACGCATGGATATTTCAATATTTAATCTCAAATGAGAACCTTCAGAGGCTCAGGGTGGCACTTGGATGTGTCATGATGAGACCTTCGACTTCGCTCAGGGCAGACCTGCCGAAGCATTACTCTATGGTTATAGCATCATTTGGATAAATAATCTTACTTATGTTTCACGTGGAACATTATACGGTTAAAACAACCAGGTCTCAGTTATATATATGATATTATGAGTCTTATTTGATTTAAGAGAGTTCCCTGCTAGAGAAAAGCAATTGCAATTCATTTGACTTATCGGGTTTGTTATGTTTGAATATGAAAAATTTGTTCATGTTTGCAACCTAAAAGAGATAAAAATGCATTTAGAAAAATTATGGAACCGATACAAGCTATTATACTCGGCATCATCCAGGGAATTACAGAGTTTTTGCCTATAAGCAGTTCAGGGCATTTAGTAATTTTTCAGCGTCTGTTTGGAATTAAAGAGCCTGAGCTCTTTTTTGACGTTAGCGTTCACTTAGGAACATTAGCAGCGGTTATCATCTTTTTTTGGAGGGAAATTCGTTCGATTGTCGTCTCTCTGTTTCGCATTTCTACATCTTTTTTAAAAAAAGAGGTTTCTCTTGCCGGCGTCTACGAAGATGCTGAAGTAAAACTTGCTTTGATGATAGTGGTAGGATCGATTCCCACCGGGCTTATCGGGCTACTGTTAAGTAAAAATGCAGATAAAATTTTTTCATCTGTTTCGATCACTGGTTTCATGCTGGTAATTACCGGTCTGCTATTATGGAGTACACGCCGTATTAAAAAAGAAGGAGCAGTTGATTTCTCGATAAAAAGGGCTATGCTCATTGGAATAGTACAGGGATTGGCTGTTATGCCTGGAATATCAAGGTCCGGTTCAACCATTGCGGTAGGAATATTCTTAGGACTAAACCGTGAAATTGCGGCACGTTATTCGTTTCTTTTGTCAATCCCGGCAATCGTTGGAGCTGAGATATTAGTGATGAAAGACTTGTCTAGCCCGATGATTTCCACTTCAGCAACGATTATGGGCACTGTTTCAGCTTTTGTAATAGGATACTTTTCTTTGAAACTGCTTCTTTATATTGTAAAAAAGGGACAATTACACATATTTGCGCCATATTGCTGGATTATCGGACTTGCCGCCTTGATCTTAGGGAGATAAAAGAATGTTTCACGTGAAACATTTGCAAGACGAAAACAAGGTCAACTTATTGATATTGTTGGACTTATGTTGCTTTGGACGAAAAGTAAGACTTTTGAAATTCCCTGATGAAAGATCCCACTATAAAAAAAATTTATATAGACAAAAATGTAATAAGTAAAAAACTTGTTAAAAATGTACTAAGCAGATTTCCAGAGACCCCGACTGAAACCTTCAGTACTCCCACCCCTATTTACAACGAACTTGTTGAAAAATATATTGATCCGTTTCTCGAGGGGAAAAAAGTCCTTGTTTTATCCAATTTCAAAGGAGATTTTCTAAAAAAATGTCCCGGGACAAAAGGGTTTATATGCTGTAATTATTATGTTTTAAACCTGACAACTAATTGCCCTCTGGATTGCACTTACTGCATTCTTCAGGAATATCTTGAAAACAACCCGGTCTTGAAAATATTTGTAAATATAAAAGATGCTTTAAAGCAGGTTGAAAAAATATATCGGGAAAACAAGAATGTTCCTATTAGAATAGGGACCGGGGAATTAACAGACAGCCTTGTGCTGGACCATATTACAGGGTTTTCAGAAATACTTGTCCCGTTCTTTGAAGAAAGAAAAAATCTCTTTCTTGAATTAAAAACTAAAACCAACAAAATTCAAAACCTCTTAAAATTTAAAGGAATAAAAAATACAATCATTGCCTGGTCGCTCAATCCGCAAAGCATCATAGATGAAGAAGAGTTTTATTCAGCGTCATTAAAAGAAA
>DASCNB010000276.1:0-6165 GCA_036011265.1 Nitrospinota bacterium
CCTTAATCACCGTAATTGACAAACTGATATAAAATCTTGTAAAGTAAAGACTAGCGGCCAAACTTACCTAAAATCAAGTCGTTATAAAAATGTTAAAAAATCCCCTAAACCTGCCTTGGGAGCAGGGGGTCGGAGGTTCAAATCCTCTCTCCCCGATTCTTTTTCAATGGGTTAGAATACCCTTCAAATAGTTTTCCACAATTTCCGACAATTTTTCCGACAAAAACAGGAGGGATACCATCTATCCCCTACCCTTTCCATAAACAAATTCCCACATAAAAAAAGGGCTACAGGTTGCTTATGCCTGTAACCCTTGCATTTAAAAAAAGGAAATAATTCACGCTGCAATAAGTTTGACTCTGCTTATTTGAGAAGGATTTAAATAAATTACTGCGCTTCTGTCAGCACTCCTGCCGTTTCTCTGTTCAAGCAGTTACTTATTTTGAATGGTAATATCCTGTTCAATATTCATCATATCTTTACAATAATTTCTCCCCCAACCTTCCAGTTTTCTGCAAACATGGGCTATTGACTGACCCTTTGCCACTTCCACATCAGCTTCACGAAGCATCCTGATTATTTGTTCTGCTTTAAAACGCTTTTTCCCCATAAAAAATTAGCCCCTTTCTGTTAATGTTTTATCACAATACTAATTTTAAGGGTGGATCAGTTTTTCGGGGTAGGGTCAGGGGCGTAATGATAGATTTTAAATTAATATCCATAAATTTATTTGTTCATATTTACGAAAGCATAAAATGCCATTCCCGCAAAGATAATTAGTGTAGGAATTAAGAAAAAATCAAGATAAGTTACAAGGGATGCTAATCCCAATGTTCCAAGGAGAACGACCAGTACTGGAGTGAAACAGCAAAGGGCGGCAACAATAGTTCCAATGATTCCAACTTTTAGCAATTTATTATGTGATTTTTTTTCACAAACTGTTTTTCAGAGAAAAGGACTTTGATTTAAGAAGCTTGACAAGACTATACCAAAGGAATCTACCTATACCATTGGTATTTTCCTATCATGTGATTTACTACTATGCTTCCACAACCCTCTTTTTCTTATCTTCTTGACTTCACTTCTCTAATTTACTTGCTAATTCTATACTAAAATATATTGGGATTTTCTATAGCTTCTTTGCAAGATAACATATATTTATTGATTAATATTGATATGTTCTCATTCTTATTCTGGCCGTCTTTTTTCATTTGTTGTGAATACATTTCAATCCTTGATTTCGTTACTTCATAAGCCATTTTAAAAGTTCTTCTTTGCTTTGCAAAGAGCATTGGAGTAGAAACAGCAGACTCCTGCATTTCAATATATTTAGATGCTGTATTAGTGTCCCCAGAGGATGCCATATTATTAAATAAGTATGCTTTTAGATGCAAAAAAACATTAGAAAAACCTGAGGAATAGATAGGAGATTTAAAAGTAAATTAGGCAAGTGAAGTTAACATCTTTTTGTAGTCAACTCCAGCGGAATTGGTGGCAGAACGTACTCTACTCTGATTCAGGAGGATCGTTTACTTTTTCACTTCATATTTAAAAATAAAATACTTATCCCCCTGCATTCTAACTGTCTTCCAGTTACTCTTGGAAAAAGGATACATCCTCCAATTATCTTGAAGCCATAATTCACTGTTAGTAAAATTATGATCAATAAACTTCAATGCATCCTTAAAGGAAAAAGTTGTTCCGGGATTATGATATATGTCGATTGGTATGCTTCCTATCACAAGACCCTGGTTTTTTACCACATTTTTCATCTCTATCACCGCTTTTTCAGGGTGAAAAACATGTTCAATAGTTTTAAAGCTTACCACCACATCAAAACTCGAACTTTTAAAACAGGACATATTTTCTACATTTAATTTTAAAAAAATGTTTTTAGAAAAATTTTTCATGGATTTTGAAAGTGGTTCCATATAAAGGTCTCCTCCCACAACTATATTCCCATTAAAAAATAGTAATTTAGAACCATATCCCGACCCAGAAGCGATATTTAATATTTTGAGATTTTTTGAACTTTTTAACAGGTCTGCGGCAAAAACATATCTATAAACATGTGCATAATCCGCAGAACCGGGTTGGAAATCCATAAGAGGCTGTTTTGAATTAATTTTTTCAATCCCTCTGTATCTTGGCTCTGTTCTCATAACTTTTGCTATTTTCATTCTTTTGAATTTAACCTGTCTTTTAAAATTTTTTAAAAAATATCTCAAATCGCTAAACATTTTTTCCCCTTTTGATATAGATTATTTTTTAACCATATCGTGCACCTTATGCAGACCTTCCAACACTAATACTACCTGTTTTGTTGGGATAGCCAACAATGTGTAAGCAGAGGATTGTGTTTCTATTTATTCTACTTCAATCAGCACAATATTGTTTTCTACTTGCTGAACAAAGTTATTGTGGATAGTCTTGGTCAAACTCCAACTTACCTTTAGTGCTATATGCTTTCCTGTTAATTTTCTTTCCATCCTTATAAGTGTCAATATACCGATACTCACCATTTTTATAGTATTCCTTAGCAAGTCCTTCCAGTTCGTTGTTTATGTAGCTTTCCTCCCAACCTAGTTCCCCATTTTCATGATAGATTTTTAAAATTCCTTCCCTTTTGTGGTTTTTATAGCTTCCCTCTATTTTTAACTCACCACTTTGATAATAGTGCTTTTCAAGCCCTTCCAGTTTACCATTTTTCCAGTTTCTCTCTTCTTGTAACTCTCCATCATCATAATATTCCTTTTGAAGTCCTTCCTTCTTTCCTGTCGTTTTCATGGGTTTCCACTATGATAAAATTCTTTTTCTACTTCAGCAAAGGCATGTGAAGGTAGAATAAATATTGTGACAAGCAGGAGCACAACTAAAGATATGCTTGGGTGTGCAGAAGTTTTCAGGACTTTATTAAGATGACAGTTACCAGAATGTTGGAAGAACTTCATGGTTTCTGTTCCTATGAGGATTAACTCCTATGATAGCATATTTAGGGTTAGCGGGGGAAGGGTATTAAATTGGAATAGGGATCAAAGGTCTGCAGAACTTATGTTATTATTCAGTCAATATTTTGTTTTAAGTTAAGTCAACAGAAGACTATTATTGTGTAGAGTAAGAGTGATAACGGATATTTCCAAAACAGTTTTATTATATTGCGATAATAAATGGTTAGTTATCCATAAACCTACTGGCATATCGACTCATGCTGTTAATCAGGGCGACTTGGGAATTGCCGAATGGATGGAATTGCACCATAACATTAAGGTCTATATTTGCTCGAGGTTGGATAAAGGGACAAGTGGAGTTTTGGTTTTTGCTTTGACCCCAGAGGCAAGCGGCATTGCGGAAAATATCCACAAGAATAACTTATCGAAAAAGAATTATCATTTTTTATCGGACAGAAAACCTCCGGTCGAGAAAAGCTGGAGATGCCGGAAAAGTCTTGATGGGAAAGAATGCGAAACCTCCTTTGAACTGGAGAGAGAGGGGAACGGCTATTTTCTATATCGCGCTGAGATCTCACGAGGGAGAAAACACCAGATCAGACGTCACGCCTCACTGTCCGGTCTGCCGGTTCTGGGTGATGAGGAATATGGTGGAACGTCATTCCCAAGACTCTGTCTCCATTGTGGAGAAATCTCCTGGCCGGGTCTACCTAAAAGAATAACCGTTAAATTACCTCAGTCATTTGAATGGCTTCTTGCCGGTAAAAAATTAATGATTGTTGATGTTATTGTGGCTTATGAGCGTCGCCTGGACTGGCTACTCTCTACAACTAATGCCTTTCGCCTTGTTCATCGCGGGGAGGTGCGGGACCTGGATTTTGCGATAGATATATTTGACTCATGGATATGTGTTACAGGATTTGATGAAAAGCTGTCTTCTGAAAAGCTGAGAAAAAAACTTGTTCCTATTCTGGAATATTTCTCAAAGGTTTTCGCTTGCCGGGGAGGGGTCGTCAGGATTAATCGACGAAATCCTCATCAAAATAAACTCTTTAGCGAAATAATATCCTGGAGAGAATTACCCCCGGACAGATTCCTTGTAAGAGAGCATGGGCTATTCTTTGAAGTCACTTTTAATGAATCGAAACATGTAGGATTTTTTTTAGACCAACGGGACTCAAGAAGACGGTTAGGAAAAATATCCCAGGGAAAGCGGGTAGCCAATTTATTTTCTTTTACCTGTTCCTTTTCCGTTGTTTCAGTTAAATCGGACGCGGAAGTTGTCTTTTCCGTTGATTTAGCTTCTGGAACGCTAAAGAGGGGAAAAAGCAATTTCAGCTATAATAATATTGCGGAATCCGGTCGCGGAAAATTTATCAAAGAGGACGTTCAAAAGTGGTTAGCACGACAGATAAGAAAAAAAAAGGAAAATTCCAAAGCATTTGAAAAATGGGACCTGGTTATTTGTGACCCTCCTGTCTTCGCTTCTTCAGGAAAGGGGCTGTCCTTTTCAGTAGAAAGAGAATGGCCCGGACTGGCTAATAATATACGGGAGATTTTATCTGATAAAGGAATTGCCCTTTTTGTAAATAACCATAGAGGAGGAAGTGAAAAGTATTACTTTAAGGAACTGGCTAAATGTTTTGCCAAGGTAATTAGCTTGCGACCTCCATTTGATTTTCCGGAATTAAAAGATTCTCCGCCCCACGTTCGGATCTATTGGTGTGAGGTTTAAGGAAACAGAGTATAGTTGGGTTTAACAAATTCTGCTAGAACCTCCTCTTTGATTTTTTTCCCTGAACCCCGACACCTTTTCGCAAAAAAATTCCAGGGTGTCCGAAAACTATAATGTGCCAGGAACTTTAGAAAGTTACTGGCATAAATTTCCCACAAAAACAGAAGCCTATCTAAAATCATAAAATACGGTTATTTTGTTTTAAAATAGCGATTAGAGCCTGTAGGCTACACTTTCTGAGTACGGGTCACCTAAAACCTTTTTTATATTAAGGGGTGAGTTATATGCAAAATAAGATTTGTCTGGGAAAAGTGTTCTCAAATGGCTGGAAATCCATTTACTTCACGCCACCAAGTTCCCTCTAAAAGCTCTCTGCATTAACAGATTTATCGGGTCCAGCCATTTTTATAAGAGCAAGCAGCAGCTAGAGAACGTTGTGATAGCAATTAATTCCTTTTTATAATTTCCATCCGATTGGGTAGTACTTGCACACCATCCAGAGCCATCTCCCGACTGTCGTACCCCTAGATTGGGGAGGGTATGTCCATCTAATTTTGATGATAGGAGCTTGACAAAACTTTATAAATCACTGAAAATACTGAAACAATATTGTATGTTAGATAAAAATCAGATTTCCTAAAAAAGATGCGACACAAATATCTGAAAAGATGACTGAAGAAAATATAAAAAAAAGGGCAGCTTCATTTGTCTTTTGTTAATAGGTGATTATTTAATTAAAAAAAGGGGGGATGACCAGTGTCATATATAAAATATAAAGACCGTAAAAGCGCATTGAAGGCAGTTAAGGAAGATGGAGATAAACTCAAATACGCCGCCCCCAACCTCAGGGACGACCGCGAGGTGGTGCTCGAGGCCGTAAAAAATTGGGGCACTGCGCTCCAGTACGCTTCCGACAACCTCAGGGACGATCGGGAGATAATGCTAGAGGCCGTAAAAAATGACGGCACTTTACTCAGCTGGTTTTCCCACAACCTTAAGGCCGACCGCGAGTTCGTGCTCGAGGCCGTAAAAAATAACGGCGGTGCGCTCCAGTACGCTTCCGACAAGCTCAGGGACGATCGCGAGGTGGTGCTCGAGGCCGTAAAAAATGACGGTTTTGCGCTCGATTACGCTTCCGAAACACTACAGAACGACCCCGAAATAAGGGAAATCAAGAAGAAATCCCACCCGCTATAGGCATCTGGATGGGGATGAGAAGCCGGCTAACTGGAGAACAGGCCATTTATTAAAGCACCAGCAAAATTCCGCTACCCTCTTTTCCTTATTCTTGCTTCTCTTTCATAGTTCCTAAACTCATTCATATACTTAAAAAGAAACTTAGCATAAGCATGACCGTATCCCTTCTTAATTATCTCTGCATTTAGAAAAGTCCCATCTTCAAGATAAACATAAGCCAGAAGCCTTTTATACTTATCCCTCTGGTTCTGGTCAAACTCAAGCCTTACCTTTTTACCTTCTACC
>DASCNB010000277.1:0-3345 GCA_036011265.1 Nitrospinota bacterium
CTCGCTCTGGAAAAGGAATTGCTTAAAGATGAAAAAGAGCGGGCCGAACACATTATGCTTGTAGATCTGGGTCGTAACGATCTCGGACGAATAGCTGGTATAGGCTCGGTAAATGTTAATGAGCAGATGATAATTGAAAGGTACTCCCATGTCATGCATATAGTTTCCAATGTCAGAGCGGTTTTGAAAAAAGAGAAAGACTCTTATGACGTGATAAGAGCTACATTCCCGGCTGGAACGGTCTCAGGCGCTCCCAAAATCAGAGCTATGGAAATTATAGATGAACTGGAGCCAACCCGGAGAGGCCCTTATGCCGGTGCCGTAGGTTATTTCAGTTTTTCAGGAAATATGGACACTGCTATAGCAATCAGAACCCTTGTCATAAAAAATAATATGGCTTACCTTGGTGTTGGAGCAGGTATTGTGGCTGATTCCGATCCGGAGAGGGAATACGAAGAGACTATAAATAAGGGAAAGGCATTGTTACAGGCAATAGAAATGGCAGAGAATGGATTGTAGATATTAAGAAACCGCAAAGCACCCTGAGACTGCGGAGAATAAATATAAATTTGGGTAATGGAGCAATGGATTTAGATACTTGGCACTTAAACAAAACAACTTTGCGATTTTTGCGATCAATATTTGGAACACTCCCCTTGAAAAAATAATAATATGTCGTCAAAACAAAAAATACTAATGATCGACAATTATGACTCCTTCACGTACAACCTGGTACAATATCTTGGAGAGTTGGGTGCGGATATAGAGGTTTTTCGCAATAATAAAATATCAATAGAGAAAATTGAGGCGATCAAACCGAAAAAAATCGTGATTTCTCCCGGTCCGGGAATCCCTGAAAAGGCTGGGATTTCTGTAAATATAGTTAGAGCATTTGCCGGGAAGGTCCCGATCCTTGGAGTTTGCCTTGGGCATCAAGCCATCGGAAATGCCTTTGGCGCTAAAATCGTCCATGCGGGGAAATTAATGCATGGGAAGACTTCTATGATCAAACATGATGGAAAAACTATTTTTAAAAATCTTCCTGTCCCGTTTAAGGCAACGCGTTACCATTCACTTGTAATTAGCAGGGATACTCTGTCTGACGATTTTAAAATTACCGCGGAATCCGAGGATAATGAAATCATGGGAATCCGACATAAAAAATATTTTCTGGAAGGTATCCAATTTCATCCCGAGTCCATAATGACAGAGACCGGTAAAGACCTGTTAGAAAATTTTTTAAATTTATAATGACAATAAACCACGAATTACGCGAATGGCACAAGTTAATTAACATAATTTGCGTTGTTAGTTAAATTAATGGTTATTTCTTAAAAGTATTATGATTATTGACTCTATTTCTAAATTGGTAGAAGGAATTAATCTGACAAAAAATGAGATGATCGCTGTGATGTCTCAAATTTTGAAAGGTGAAGCGACAAATTCTCAAATTGCTGCTTTCGTTACTGCTCTTAGATTAAAGGGTGAGACTGTAGATGAAATATCAGGGGCAGTTCACGTTATGCGTAAGATGGCGACAAAAATAAATTCCCGGGCTGAAAATATAGTAGATACTTGTGGGACAGGAGGAGATGCTTCCAATACATTTAATATTTCTACAACTGCTGCTTTCGTTGCCGCAGGAGCCGGAGTCACAATAGCCAAACACGGCAATAGATCCGTATCCAGCCAGTCAGGAAGTGCAGACGTTTTAAAATCACTTGGGGTTAATATCGACACAGAGAAAACGAAAGTGGAGGAGTGCTTGAATGAAATTGGGATAGGTTTTCTGTTTGCTCCAAGATTGCACGGAGCAATGAAACATGCTATTGGCCCGAGGCGGGAAATAAAAATCAGGACCATATTTAATATTCTTGGTCCCCTGACTAATCCTGCGGGAGCAAAAAATCAGATAATTGGAGTATATGATCCTAAACTGACTGACACACTGGCCAGAGTCTTTAAAGATATGGATAGTGAACACGTCTTTGTCGTTCACGGTAAAGATGGAATGGATGAAATAACTCTTACATCAAACACTATAGTGGCAGAACTGAAAGATGGGGTTTTAAAGGAATATGAACTTAATCCAAGACATTATGGATTTAATTTATGCAAACCGGAAGATCTTCTGGGTGGTAGTCCTGATCAAAACGCTGACATAACAACATCTATATTGTTGGGAGGTAAAGGTCCCAAGCGGGATATTGTTCTTTTAAATGCCGCGGCAGCAATAATAGTTTCCAAAAGAGCTGAAAATTTTCATGAAGCTTTACCATTAGCCGAAAAATCGATTGACTCGGGAATCGCTTATCAGAAACTAGAAAAATTGATCAAACTAACACAGGCATGAAACAGCAAAACCACAACCAAAAAAGAGAAGGCAACAGGCAGTAGCTGGCAGGCAATAAACAGTTAACAATGAATGACTAATGACCACTGCCAAATATCAACTGCTTACTATGAGTTTTGTTACTCTTTCCGTTTCCAAAAAAAGAAATTCTTTTAGAGTAAAAGTTTATCTGACCGCTCATTGCTGATACCCGAACGCTTTTATATGACCATACCCAACCTATAGAGGGCGTTAATCATGCCTATAAGAATTGTTTCATGTTTTACTGCAAACCTCTTATTAAACTTAATACCGCAGTGGTCGCGAAAAGTGCTTTTCACAACTCCTGAGAAAGGAAATGGTTGTTGATTTAACAAGCAGATTTCACCATGAACCGGGAAGCCTGTCTTCCATTTTTTCGCTACCTCGTCTTTATAATCAGGAACATAAACATTCATCCCACTAAGAGAAAGATCTTTAACATTAAATCTTTTTTGGCTGGTATTTATGAAGCAAATCTTCGGCTGAGTAATAGCAACACGAATATTTTTCCGTTTGTTCCGGGAAAGGCGTTTCTGCCTTGCAAAAACAGTCTGCGCTCTCCGCTTCTCCTCTTCCTTGAGGTTATCCGGTATAAAAGCCACTTTCATTTTTAAATTTTCAGCTTCTTTTCCAATTAATTCCGCTTGAAGGGAGAGAATCTGCTGGTTATCATTGTTAATTTTATTTCGCAGGCACATAATAATATTGCGATAAATTTTGTGGCTCATTTTTGGTTCTTTAAGAAAAAATGAGCTTAATTCATTCTGAGTTATCGTTAGACAAGTTGCGTTAGTTTCTGCTTTTACCGTGGCATTTCTCGGCGTTCCGGTGAATAGTCCAATCTCGCCTATCAGTGCAGGAGCCAGCAGGTTACTGATTACCATTTCCTGCTTATAAATACCCACCTTGCCTGTTAGAAGAATAGACATGCTCGTACTCTGAGCTCCTTCATGGAGAACAATATCTCCTGC
>DASCNB010000278.1:0-2897 GCA_036011265.1 Nitrospinota bacterium
AAGGTCCGTCCGCCGTAATCAAAAGCCATCACAATGTAGGCGGCCTGCCCAAACGAATGCGCTTAAAATTAATAGAACCGGTTCGAGAACTTTTTAAAGATGAAGTGCGCATTCTTGGGAAAGAACTTGAAATGCCTCACTCCTTGTTGTACCGGCACCCGTTCCCCGGGCCAGGGCTTGCTATTCGTATTTTAGGGGAAATTACTTCCCCTGGACTCGAGCTTTTAAGAGATGCAGACGCAATCATCCTGGAAGAAATAAAAGAAGCCGGACTGTATGAAAAAATCTGGCAGTCTTTCGCTGTCCTTCTTCCAGTCAGGACTGTCGGCGTTATGGGAGACCGCCGGACTTATGAGAATGTTGTTGGAATTCGAGCTGTTAACAGCAAAGACGGCATGACCGCGGACTGGGTCCACCTGCCTTATGAATTATTGGGAAAAATATCCAACAGGATTATCAACGAGGTAAAAGGCGTAAATCGCGTGGTTTACGACATCTCATCCAAGCCACCCAGTACCATTGAGTGGGAGTAGCCTCAGAAAACCATGAAGGACACAACGCATCGAAGCCGCAACCAAAGATAACAGAAGACAGCTGTCGGAAAACAGTAAAACAATTAACAATTAGCAATAATGTTATTTTGCGCTTCATTTTGGCTACAGCCGAAGGCCTCCCTTTGATCTTTGTGACTAATAATAGTTCTTTATGATAGATTTCATCCTGGAAAAAGCGCGGCAGGGCCAACGAGTAAACAAAGAAGAAGCCTGTCTTCTGTTTAAATCTCCGGATATCATTTCACTTGGTAATACTGCTAATGTTATAAGAAACCGGAAACAATCGGATTCTATAATTACATATATTATCGACCGGAATATAAATTATACCAATATTTGTGTATCCGGCTGCCTGTTTTGCGCATTTTACAGAAAAAATGATCACCCCGAAGCCTATCTACTTTCGGAAAAAGAAGTGTCTGAAAAAATTTCAGATACTGTTAAACAAGGCGGTATCCAGATATTGATGCAAGGTGGTTTGCACCCTGATTTTGGAATCGAATTTTATGAAAAACTATTAAAAGATATTAAAAATAACCACCTCATCCATATCCATGCCTTTTCACCTCCGGAGATAGTTCATATCGCCAAAGTTTCTAAATTAAAAATCGAAGAGGTCTTAAGACGCCTGAAAAAAGCCGGTCTTGACACAATACCGGGCGGAGGAGCTGAAATATTGGCGGATAGAACACGTGAGAAAATCAGCCCGAACAAATGCAATGCGCGGGAATGGCTTGATGTAATGGAAACAGCACATAACATTGAAATTCGATCATCTGCTACCATGATGTTCGGTCATGTTGAAACAATTGAAGACAGGGTAGATCATCTCTTAAAAATAAGAGAGCTACAGGACAAAACAGGAGGGTTTACTGCTTTTATACCCTGGCCTTTTCAACCGAAAAACACTAAACTAAACCGCATACCGGTTTCAGGGTATGAATACCTCAAGACATTAGCTGTTTCAAGAATTGTATTAGACAACTTCAAGAACCTTCAGGCATCCTGGGTTACCCAGGGAGCGAAGATCGCGCAAATGGCTCTCCTGTTTGGCGCGAATGACATGGGAAGCACCATGCTTGAGGAAAATGTGGTGAAAGCCGCAGGCGTCTCATACCGGATGTCGGAAGAGGATATTAAAAGATTAATTACCGATCTTAATTTTATCCCACGGCGAAGGAATAATAGTTATCAGTTGCTTTAAAGGCGGTTTTCAGTTTCCGAGGGTCAGGGATCAGCAAAATGAACAAGCTGTTACCCGGTCCCTGGCCCCTGATCCCTGAAATAAATGAAAAACAACGATATAGACGAGATAATAAAAATCCTAAAAAAAAGCACCACACAATGGAAGGTTCCTATTGTTACCCGTGTAGCTGAGGATGGAAGGGACCCGTTCAAAGTGTTAATATCTTGCATATTGAGCCTTCGCACCAAAGACGATACAACTGACGCGGCATCCAGCAGGCTTTTCAAAATAGCGGACAGCCCTGGCAAAATGCTCAAAATAAAAGACAGTACTCTGGAAAAAACGATTTATCCCGTTGGATTTTACAAAACAAAAACGAGAAATATTAAATCTATATGCCGAGTTTTGCTCGATAAATATAAATGCAGGGTACCTGATGAGATTGATGAGCTTTTGGAGCTGAAAGGAGTAGGACGTAAGACTGCCAACCTGGTAGTGACCTTGGGTTACAACAAACTCGGTATTTGCGTGGATACACACGTCCATCGCATCAGCAATCGTTTGGGATATATAAGTACCACTACACCTGAAAAAACTGAATTTGCTCTGAGGAAAAAACTGCCGCAAAAACACTGGATAATATACAATGACCTGCTGGTCACATTCGGACAAAACCTTTGCAAGCCCATTTCCCCTTTTTGCAGTATCTGCCCTATTGTTAAATATTGCGACAGGGAAGGAGTACTAAAGAGCCGCTAA
Source organism: Nitrospinota bacterium (assembly GCA_036011265.1). GTDB lineage: Bacteria > Nitrospinota > Nitrospinia > CAJXCL01 > CAJXCL01 > CAJXCL01. The sequence goes on from DASCNB010000278.1 coordinate 2,500, forward strand.
AAAAATAACCGATCAATGCACAGTGAATCTTCACCGAAATCACAATTAGGTATGGACAAACAAATTGAATGGTTTTCGAAGGAAAGCCGCCCGAAGGGTTGAGGCCACGGATGGCCAATAATAATAAATAAAATTCACCACGAAGATCACGAAGAATTATTATATATAATTTTTTACTCTTCGTGTTCTTCGTGGTTACAAATCAATTATTTAAAAATCCTTAAAGTCACCATCATCCATTGGGATGATATCTTTCGGGGTCACCCTCAGCCTGCTGAAGGGTCTCTGTCTGTTTATCTCCCATTTCCAGTATGATTTTTTCCAGAGCAGATAATTTTTCATTTATCTCGCCATTATCAACCGTATCTTCTTTATTCTGAACGTTCATAATCAGCAAT
>DASCNB010000279.1:0-3473 GCA_036011265.1 Nitrospinota bacterium
ATTGTCTTGCGTAATAGCGGTTTATTGCTTGTGTGCGTCCCTTCCGGCATTTGACTTCTATTTCTGTGGGAAGGTGTTTGAGGTAGACGCAGGTGGATGTTTTGTTTACATTTTGTCCGCCCCTGCCACCGGAGCGTATGAATAATTCCTTGATATCTTTTTCATAAATACTAAGGCTTCTCATCTTTTCTTTTAAAGCTTGTTCTTTTTTTTGGGAGATATAGGGATTTGCCATTTTTTTTCAGCTCTTTTAAATCCTCTCTTTTCTCTGAATTGTACCCAAAACCCAAACTTCAGTCCCCATAATTTTGACGACAATACTATAATCCCGAAGCCTGTGTTTCCAGTCTATTGAAATTTTCATAATAATTTTTAAAAATGGTCTATCAAGGACAAACTAAAAAATTATAGATTAAAAAGTAAAATTGACGTAATACTCTATTATTGCGTTTCCAAAGAAGATGGACAGGATAGCTCCGGCGGCCAGGTAAGGACCAAATGGAATTTTGGTTTTTCGGCCACCTTTTTTTGAAATTATCATCGCGATTCCTACAACCGAACCGATTAACGAGCCGAGAAAAATTGTAAGAAAAACTTTTTGCCATCCCAGAAAAGCGCCAAGCATGGCAACCATTTTTATGTCTCCTCCGCCCATTCCTCCGGGGTAAATAACAGCCATCAAGAGAAGCAGACCGCCTCCTCCCAACATACCGATAAGAGCACTTATAATTGAATGGGGTAGAAAAAAATAGGATAGAACAAGGCCTATCGGAATGGCAGGTATTGTAATTACATTGGGGATAATTTTATAGTCTATATCTATAAATGTAATGATGATCAAAGATGTGACTAACAGGGTGTAGATAATTGCAACATGAAAGTCAAACCTCATGTAAACCAGGAGATAAAATATCGCGGTTAAAAGTTCTACAGCCGGATACCGCCAGCTAATATTACTCTGACAGTGCCGGCACTTCCTTTTTAAAAAGACGAAACTCAGCAGAGGGATATTATCTAAAATGGTAAGCGGAGTTTTACAGGTAGGACAGTATGAACCGGGACGAATAATAGAAAGCTGAAGGGGAATTCTGTATATGCATACATTAGAAAAGCTTCCCATGACAGCGCCAACAACGAAAGCAGAAAACAATGTGAAGATATACCAGATATCCATTTAGAGAGTTATTTTCCGGATTTTCCCTTTTTTTCTTCTTTTGCCGGTTTAGCGCCAGTAGCAGGAAGTTTTAAAACCGTTCTTATTTTTGTTTCAATCTCACTGGCAATATCATTATTTTCTTTTAAAAATGTTTTCGCGTTATCTCGCCCCTGTCCCATTCGAGTTTCGTTGTAAGAAAACCAAGTGCCACTTCTGCTAATAATATCATTCGCAAGCGCAAGATCTATCAGTTCGCCATATTTTGAGATTCCTTCTCCGAACATTATGTCAAATTCAGCATCTTTAAAAGGTGGCGCGATTTTGTTTTTAACGATTCTTGCCCTGGTTCTGTTTCCTATAGCATCCTGTCCGGATTTAATTGTGGCTATCCTGCGAATATCAAGCCTGACAGAACAGTAAAACTTAAGCGCGTTTCCACCTGTAGTAGTTTCCGGGTTACCGAACATGACACCGATTTTCATACGAATCTGATTAATAAAAATTAACGCTGTTTTGGATTTACTAATGATGGCCGTCAATTTTCTCATTGCCTGGGACATCAACCTGGCCTGCAGCCCCATGTGGGAAGCGCCCATTTCTCCCTCCAGTTCAGCTCTTGGAACTAGGGCCGCGACAGAATCAACCACAATTATGTCAACAGCTCCACTTCTTACGAGCACTTCAACTATTTCCAGCGCCTGCTCGCCGGTATCAGGTTGTGAAATCAGCAGATCATCCGTATTGACTCCGAGATTTTTTGCGTAAACAGGGTCAAGGGCATGTTCGGCATCCACAAAAGCGGCAACACCCTTTTGTTTCTGGGCCTCAGCCACAATATGAAGCGACAGAGTTGTCTTCCCGGAAGATTCGGGGCCATAAATTTCTATAATCCTGCCCCGCGGAATCCCCCCGACTCCTAAAGCAGAATCAAGACAGATGGACCCGGTTGGAATTACAGAAACATCCCTGTCGATTGCTCCGGAGCCGAGTTTCATTATGGATCCTTTGCCAAATTGACGTTCGATTTGAGCGAATGCTAAATCCAGCGCTTTCTCTTTTCCCTCTTTGCCAGCCATCTTAACTACTCCTTTAAAAAGTTGTTAGTACTTAAAGATATAAATTACACAGATTTTTTATTTTCATTGAAAACTGTTATACGACCTTTCTAAGATTAAAAGTATGCAAAGCAAAATATTTAGGCCCGGTTGGTTTTAAATCACTTTTAATAAGTTTAAAACATGATACACAAATATCATTGCAGGAAACATTTTTTTCTTCATGAAGTAATCGGATAAAATCTTTTTTTCCTTTTGGTGATTTTATCCGGCCGATAGTAAGGTGAGGCGTGAATTTTCGTCTTTCCGGTTCAAATCCTATTTTTTGTAGTTGAAACTCAATATTTTCTGCTAATTTATGGAGTTGTCCGTCTGGATCGGAAAATCCAAGCCACAAAACCTTAGGATAATTTAAGTTTGGAAAACCTCCAATCTCGGATGTTTTTAAAGTAAAGGAATTTACCCCCTGGCCTGCCTCTGTTAAACATTTTTTCACTCCTTCAATTTGTTCTTGAGTAATATTACCAAGAAACTTAAGAGTCAGGTGCAGATTTGAAGGTCTTACCCATCGTATAGGCACTCTGATTTTCTTGAATCTACCCTGTATATTTTCTACCACATTTTGAACCGGAGCCGGTATTGAAATTGCGATAAAAGCCCTGATTAAATCCATTTTATTAAATCTAACGGATTACACTAAATTGACACAGCGCAACGAATCCGCAACAAAATATTTATTATTTTACTTGTAAAGATAGTTGTTATTTGCAATTTTATATTTGGAATTCTTTTTGCCCTAAAGGGTTACAGGATACCATAAACATAGATTTGTAAAAGAACATTTGTAAGAACCCCGGCGAAAAGATCGTCTGCCATTATGCCCATTCCCCCTTCAATCTTTTCCAGCTTCTTTATTGGTTTTAATATATCAAATATCCTGAACAACACGAAAGCCGCTATTATCAGCTCAAGTTTTTTTGGAATAAAAATTAAAGAAAACATCATACCGGAAATTTCATCAATAACAATTTTCCCATCGTCTTTTTTGCCGAAAACTTTCTCAGCGCGATCTGAAATCCGTACGCCTATAAAAAATAAAACTAATGTAATGAAGACATAAAAAAGCGGCTGAAGCTCTAAGAACTGATAATAGAAAACAATACCCCAGAGGGTACCCAGGGTCCCGGGCGCAAAAGGGAAATAACCGACATAAGCTCCGGTGGCAATAAAAACTATAATCTTGTCGGAGAAATCAAACTTGG
>DASCNB010000280.1:0-10865 GCA_036011265.1 Nitrospinota bacterium
TAAAAAGCTGAGAAATATACTATCAATTATCGTGATCTGGCCACAAATTCCAAAATAAGATTGTTTATAAATTAAAACACTTGTGAAACGCCGCATAAATCTTTTCATCAGTCATTTCAGGTTTTTTAAATTTACGAAAAGAAATATTATATACGTTGTTAATTCAAGTATTAAACTATAGTTATTCCTAAAACAATACTCCAATATCTAGAAATAGATAATGTGGAGGTATAGATCATAGAGATTTTATCTGTGGAGTGAATAAATGAGGTGTCCCATTTGTGACAGCAACAAGCTGGTTAGTAAGTTTCGATTGAAAGATGATTCAATTTTTGCAGACAAGGGAAAATTAATATTTCTATTATGCCAGGAGTGCGATTTTCTTTTTAATCCTAAAGGATTGGAGCTAACACAAGAAGATATTAAATCCTATTATCAGAGTTTTTTAACATACGATCAAGCGGCAGACAAGGTTTTAGCACAGCTTGATGTATATTTGCGATGGCGATTATCATATGTATCTTTTCTTGAGGAATGCATTTCTCGGCAGACCATGAAACAAATGCGAATCCTGGATATTGGAGGATCATCAGGACAATTTTGTTTTTTAATGAAACAGAAAGGTTTTCAATGTGATTTGCTTGATTATTCTAAGACTGATGTCAATATAGGAAAAAACATTTTTAGAATAAACCATACTTATACCGATATAGACCAGATCACAGAGCCATATGATTTGTATGTTTTAAACCATGTAATTGAACATATAGCTGACCCAGTTGACTATGTAAACACTTTGTTGAAAAATCAGAAAAAAAAACACATTTTTATTTCTACTCCAAATCATAAAAGTGTTGGATCAATAATATACAGAGAAAAATGGTTGCTTTTAAGAGAACATCATATCAGCCTATTTTCTAAAAAAAGTATAACCCGCCTTTATGAAAGAACAGGACTAGTTTTGCAAAATTATGATGGTGCTCGAATGTATAGTGCTAGCCCCCATATCATGCTCAAAGGTTTGGTGGGCAATCTAATAAAGTGTAAATCGCATCACAAAAAGTTTTTAGCGACGGATGGATTATGTGCTTATGGTTGTCAGAAGTAAGAGATCGTAAAAATTGAACCGCTATTACTTCCTGTTTGTCCTGTCTAAAATCTTTGTCAATAAATGATAGTTCACTATTCAAGATTTGACCATTATGAGAAAACCGGTTGTCAGCATTGTAGGAAGACCCAATGTCGGAAAATCCACCCTGTTCAATAAAATAATAGGCCGTAGAAAAGCTATTGTGGAAGATACTCCGGGTGTTACACGGGATCGAAATTATGAAGAGACTTCCTGGAATGACTTTACTTTTGATCTTATTGATACCGGCGGGTTTGAGCCGGCTTCAAAGGAAGATATGCTATCCCAGATGAGAAGCCAGACTCAATTAGCAGTAGAAGAATCCGATGTTATTATCTTCCTTTGCGATGGGAAAGAAGGTCTTGTGCCCGCTGATGAAGAAGCAGTCAATCTTTTAAGAAAATTTCAGAAACCGATCCTGCCTGTTGTAAATAAAATCGACGATCCATCCCACTCTAATAGAATTTACGATTTTTCCGGATTGGGCTTTGGAGAAATCATACCGGTTTCCGCAGAACATAAGTTAGGGATATCTGATCTTATGGGCAAAGTTGCTGACTGTCTTGCACACCTTCCAAAAACCGAACCTGATAATGATCTTCCCGGGGAAGATACAAAAATAGCTATTATAGGTCGCCCAAATGTGGGGAAATCTACTTTAATTAACCAAATATTAAAAGAAAAAAGGCTTATGGTCAGCCCGGTGCCGGGCACAACACGGGACCCCATTGATACCCGGGTGGAAATAGACGGAAAAAGATATATCTTTACCGATACCGCCGGTATCAGACGTAAAGGGAGGGTATCCGGCAGACTTGAGAAATATTGCGTTATCATGGCTAAAAAAGCTATGGAACGGTCTGATATAGCGCTTTTAATGGTTGACGCGAAAGAAGGAGTAACCGCGCAGGATTCTAATATAGCGGGATACGCTTATGAAATGGGGAGAGGATGCATTATTGTCATCAATAAATGGGACCTTGTGGAAAAAGATTTTAAGACCATAGAAAAATACAAAGACAGTGTACTGCAGCATATGAAATATCTTTCTTATGCCCCCGTTATTTCTTTATCGTCTCTCACCGGTCAACGGGTCCATAAAATCTTTCCGCTCATTGACAAAATTTCAGAAGAATATTCCAGGCAAATTAAAACTTCCGTTCTGAACAAATCGTTTAAAGAAATTCTCGCGCTAAACCCGCCTTCTCTTTATCGTGGAAAGCAGCTAAAGTTTTATTACACGACCCAGATCAAAACCAAACCCCCGACTTTTTTATGCTTTGTGAATTTTCCAAAAGGGGTCCACTTTTCATATGAGCGCTATATACACAACCAGCTTAGAGCTAAGCTCAGCCTTGAGAATGCACCGATAAGGGTTTACTTCAGGGAAAGGGAAAGAAAAGGATGACAGCATATGACAGATGCATATCTACTTTTTTTCATTTACATTTAAAGTAATATTATCGATAAGTCTTGTTTCACCAATAACAACAGCCATGGCAATCATAACCTGGTCCTTTATTTCTTTAACGTCTTTTAAATCCGGCAAACTGACAATGGAAATATAATCGATCTCTGCTCCCTTTGTTTTGCTTACCATTTCATACATCTCACCGGTAACTTTCATGGCGTCTCGCTCTTCATCTTCTATAATACGTTTTTCAGCATGACAAAGTGTCTGGTTTAAAACGATGGCTTTTTTGCGCTCTTTATCAGTCAGGTTTTCGTTTCGTGAACTGCATGCCAACCCGTTCTTTTCTCTCACAATCGGCATAAAACGGATATCTACTGGAAAGTTCAGATCATTCACCATTTTTGCCACGACTATTGCCTGCTGCGCGTCCTTCATCCCAAAATAAGCTTTATCCGGTTGCACAATATTCAACAATTTGCAAACAACAGTAGCAACACCGCGAAAATGGCTTGGGCGGGAAATTCCGCAGAGAATATTAGTAACATGCCCTGACACTTCCACGAAGGTGGAAGATTCTTTAGAATAGATCTCTTTATCGTCCGGTATGAATAAAATATCCACTCCAGCATCTCGCACTTTTTGAGTATCCGCATTAAAATTTCGTGGATAAGAATCGAAGTCTTCTTTGTCGTTAAATTGTATCGGATTTACATAAATGCTGATAACCGTGCATTCACATTCTTCTCTAGACGCCTTGATTAGACTGAGATGACCGGGATGCAGAGCCCCCATGGTAGGAACAAACCCTATAGATTTGTTTTTTAATCGATACTCATGAATAACCGGACGAAGCTCTTTAATAGTTTTGATGATTTGCATAAATGTTTTTTAAAAAAGTTTTGAGAATAACTTTTTAAAATGATTGATTTATAACCACGAAGGACACGAAATTCACGAAGGAAAATTTTTTGACACGGTTCTGCGTCTTCCTGCTATAGCTGAAAACTGACCGCTGGTAGCTGAACGCTTATTTCCTTTCCAGGACTATTGCCGCCCCCTGCCCTCCTCCGACGCACAACGTTGCAAGTCCCAATTTTAAATCCCGCCTTTTCATTTCATATAAAAGAGAAACAATAAGTCTTGTGCCTGTGACACCCACTGGATGGCCGAGGGCAATAGCGCCTCCGTTGACATTCACCTTTTCCCAATCCCATTTCAGCACCTTCCCCACAGACAAGGTTTGAGCGGCAAAAGCTTCATTAATTTCAATTAACTCGATATCCTTCAAATCAAGCCCTGCTTTCTTCAGTGCTTTTGGAACAGCCAAAACCGGCCCGATCCCCATCCGTTCCGGTTCAACGCCTGCAAAGGCATATGATTTAATATGCCCCATGATCTCAAAACCCAATTCTTTTGCTTTTTTTTCTTTCATCACCAGTGCTGCTGCGGCCCCGTCGCTGATAGGGCAGGAATTGCCTGAAGTCACGGTTCCGTCCTCCTTAAAGATAGGTGGATAAAGAGACAACACCTGCTCAGTAAGCGCTATGTTAGGGCCTTCATCCTGATTAAATGTTTCAGGAGTAACTTCTTTCCCGGCTGCCTTTTTAGGAATGGAAAGTGTAACTATTTCTTCTTTAAACTTCCCTTCACGGGTAGCCCGGAATGCTTTTTTATGGCTTTCAACTGTAAACCGGTCTTGCTCCTCCCTGGTGATTTTGAACTCCTCTGCTAGATTTTCAGCAGTGCGCCCCATAATCTGGCCGCAAGTAGGATCGGTTAAACCTTCCCAGAGCGTGTCTATCAGTTCAGAATGCCGCAGCCTTTTTCCGAAACGCAGGTCTCTGTTTACAAAAGGAGCTTTGCTCATGCTTTCTGCCCCTCCGGCAATATATATATTTCCTTCTTCACATTGAATATTCTGAAATGCGTTTACAACTGATTGAATGCCTGAAGCACAATTTCTCTGAACAGTATAAGCGGGAGTTGAAATCGGCAAGCCGGCTTTTAAAGCAACGACTCGCGCGAGGTTCGGAGCATCGCTGAATTGACCGATACAACCGAAAATGACTTCATCAATTATGGAAAGATCTATTTGAGAACGGCTTATCAATTCCCTGACGACCCATTCACCCAATTGTTGAGCTGTAATATCCCGTAGAGCTCCTCCTAAAAGTCCCTGGGGAGTTCGCAAACCATGAGTAATAACAATTTCCTGAGTCATAGCATTACAATATCATTTCCATTACTTTTGATACATCAAAATTAGCTGCTGTCCTGCTGCAATAGCTCTGAATGATTTTCACTTTGGGGTGGTTGGATTGCGAACCTCTACTATTCTCTCCAACTCTCCAGTCCATACTGATGGATGGTATCTCTAACCATATCATCAATTTCTAAAAACTGCAGGGTGAGTTGGTGTTTCTCAGAGTCTTCTTCACCAGTTGTTTTACTTACCACAGCATCGCACATAATAGTTCTATTATCTATGGAGAGCAACTCTTCTTTAGTTTCTTCCATTAGCGGTAATTCAGGCAATATAAAGAACAATTTAACAGTATCATTTTTTTTTAGAGATGATATGAAATCATTCGCCATTTCAATTGAATCAGTGTATTCCCCCAAATGATCTTTCGCCTTTTTTTTAGCCTCTCTGGCCTCTCCAAATTCGAGTTCAGGCTGCGATAATATTTTATAAAAAGTCAATTTTTTAACCTGCTCCGCGTTAAGTTCTTTTTCCGTGATGATTTTATCCTTTTTCATCAGGTAGTCCAGACAGCCTGTTTTCGCGTCTTCCAGCTCAATAAACACACCACCTCCGGAAAAATCGATGCAATTGGCAGCAACTGGAATATCGAGTTTATCAACTAAGAGATAGACGCGCATCGGGTAATCGCCTGAAACCTTGAAACGAATATCTTTTCTTTTTGGTTCAAGTTTAACAAGCAGCGGCAATTTTATCTCGTACATTCGAACAACAATATTTTTATCGGTTTTTTTTGATCTCAGATATTTTGTTATAGGACTTTTTACAACACCATTATTCTTATCAACAGGATATTTAATCTCAAGGATTTTATTTACATGTTCCTCCGGTTTTCCTGTGGCGGCAGATAATACTACAATCAAGTTATTTTTCCTGTCCAGAGAAAGAAATTTTCCTCCACTCAAGGCAGCATCTTTTTTTTCTTTGTCAAAAATTCGATATGTAAAAACTGTTTTTGAAGAAACTATCTCTTTAAAATGTTCAATGCGGGTGGATAATTTTCTTAAACGGTATGGACTGTCAGTAACTTCTTTTTTCCCCGTAGCAGAGCGAATTGCTTTTACTACTGCTCTTATTAGAAAGAAGACGACAATTCCAATTAATACATATAAGGTGTACTTCTGGATTGAAGAGCCAAAACTAAAACTCTCCGCCTGACTACCGGTTGTGCCAAAAAGATCGGACAAAGAAGATTTTTTCTGGGCTGCGGATATGATCTGAAACATATGGTCGATCTTCCCAAACCAGCAAAACATCATTCTATATTAATATTAATACAGAGTTTGATGATGTCAAAAATATTTTCTTATAATTATTGTTCTGATAATGTGTAAGAAGGGAAAACAATTAGCAGTGATCAATTGACATTCTTATCTCCTCTTTTTTGACTTTTATACATGCTTGTGATAATTTTTAGCTGTATGAATATTAAACGAAGAAAAGCGCGAGTTATTCATGTCGGGCCTGTGGCTATCGGGGGCAACCATCCTATCTCTGTGCAATCTATGACCAATACAGACACCCGTGATGTGGAAGCAACATCAACTCAGATCGCGGAATTGGAAAAGGCAGGGTGTGAAATTATCCGGGTTGGTATCCCTGATATGAACGCCGCGGAAAAATTCGGGGAAATCAAACGTAGAACAAAAACCCCCTTGATCGCGGACATTCATTTCGATTATAAGCTGGCTCTTAAAGTAATTGAAAAAGGAGTCAATGGTTTAAGAATTAATCCCGGAAATATTGGAGAAAAAAAACGGGTACAGAAAGTTGTGGAAGCCGCGGGAAAAAAAAACCTGTCTATTAGAATAGGAGTTAATGCCGGTTCCCTGGAAAAAGATTTGGAAGAAAAATATAAAGACAATTTTCCGGAAGCCATGAGAGTCAGCGCGCTGAAACATATTCAAATTTTAGAAAAAATGGATTTTCATAACATTAAAATCTCTTTAAAAGCTTCCAATGTTTTAGAAACTATTGAGGCATATCAGCTCCTTGCGAAAGACGTGGACTATCCTTTTCATATAGGGATTAGCGAATCAGGCACGCTTTATTCCGGAACCATTAAATCTTCTGTTGGCTTAGGGATTTTATTGGCCCAGGGTATTGGAGATACTATAAGGGTCTCTTTAACCAGCAATCCCGTGGATGAGGTGAAGGCCGGTTTTGAAATTCTAAAGGCACTCGGTCTGAGAAAAAAAGGGATCAATATCATATCCTGCCCCACTTGCAGCAGACAGGAAATCGATGTAATTTCTTTAGCCTCTGAAATAGAAAAACGCTTGTCACATATTAAAAAACCGGTTGATATCGCGGTAATGGGTTGTGTGGTCAATGGCCCCGGAGAGTCCAAACGCGCGGATATTGGTGTGGCAGGAGGTAAAAATTTGGGCGTTATTTATAATAAAGGAAAGATTATTAAAAAAGTGAAGTTAGAGACCAGCCAACAACAGGATAAGTTGATCGAAGATCTGCAGCACGAAATTAACAAAGCATCAGAAAATAGCTGACAGGGGCAGGGATCAGTTAAATTTTCAATTAACAGTTATCAATTAGCAATTATTAATCATCATTTAAAAAAATCAGTCTGTTTAAGTTACAATGATTTTTTGTGATCTGGAATTGATAATTGATCATTGTTATACTTTAACATTGAAAAACTTCTCTTTTCGAGAAAGTTTTTTTGTTTGTTCTCCAGGGCGATAGCCCTATTTGGTTGCGGCCTCTGGCCGCTTTATGAGATATTCACAATTATTCATACCCACATTAAAAGAAACTCCCGCAGACGCTGAAGTTATCAGCCATAAGTTGATGATCCGCGCGGGCATGATACGAAAACTGGCCGCGGGAATATATTCTACCCTTCCTTTAGGACTCCGGGTTTTGCGGAATGTGGAAAATATTATTCGGGAAGAAATGAACGCAACAGGAGCACAGGAAGTTTTCCTGCCGTGCATCCAACCTGCTGAACTGTGGGAGGAAAGCGGCAGATGGAAGTTGTATGGAAAAGACCTTCTGCGGATTAAAGACCGGCACGATAGGGATTTTTGCTTCGGCCCCACTCATGAAGAAGTTATAACGGATATCCTTAGAAAAGAAGTACGATCTTACCGGCAGTTGCCTATCAGTTTTTACCAGATACAAACGAAATTTCGGGACGAGATACGTCCCCGCTTCGGTATTATGCGCGGCAGGGAGTTTATGATGAAAGACGCGTATAGCTTTGATTGCGATGAGGAAGGCGCGGAAAAGGCCTACCGGAAAATGTATCAGGCATACTGCAATATTTTTAAACGATGCGGACTAAATTTTAAGGCTGTAGAAGCAGATTCGGGAACTATTGGAGGCAGTTATTCTCATGAATTTATGGTTATGGCGAATTCAGGAGAGGAAGCAATCGCATTCTGCGATAAATGTGATTACGCGGCTAATCTCGAAAAAGCGGAAATCAAGGCTACTGATAGTTACAAAAAAAATGAAAAGAAAAAATTAAACTCCGTAGAAACTCCCGAAATGACAAGTGTAGAAGAAGTCTCTTCTTTTTTAAAGGTAACACCGAAAGATCTCGCAAAAACTCTGATATTTGAAACTAACAAAGGCACGATAGCCGCAATGGTCAGGGGAGACCACCAGATTAATGAAATTAAACTTAAAAAAATTACAGGCTCTTCTGAAATAAGCCTTGCTCGTGAGGAAGTTGTTAAAGAGGTGAGTGGCGCTCCCGCAGGATTTACCGGGCCGATAGGTCTAAAAATTGCCGTCTTCGCAGACCATGCCGTTCAACAGGGTGCTAACTTTGTAACTGGCGCTAATAAAGCAAATTACCACTTATTAAATGTTAATGACGGAAGGGATTTCAGTGTTAAGAAGTTTTGTGATATACGAAATGTAGAAAACAGCGATCCGTGCCCTAAATGTTCGGGCCGAATACAGCTTAAAAGGGGAATAGAAGTAGGTCATGTCTTTAAATTAGGAAAAAAATACAGCCAATCGTTAAAAGCAACATTTCTGGATAAAAACGGGAAAGAAAAATATTTTATGATGGGTTGTTATGGTGTCGGTGTTGGGAGAACTGTGGCTGCCGCAATCGAACAGAATCACGATAAGGACGGCATTATCTGGCCCATCCCGATAGCGCCGTTTCAGGTTATGGTTATACCATTAAATATGAAGAGTAAAGAAATTTCTAATGCGGCTGATAAAATATATGAGGACTTGTCCAAAGAAAAAATAGAGGTTCTGATAGATGACCGCGATGAAAGACCGGGAGTAAAATTTAAAGACGCGGATTTGCTTGGAATTCCCTTGCAGGTCATTATTGGAGGCAAAACCCTCAAAGAAAGCGCAGTTGAATTGAAGATGAGAAAAGATAAAAAAACAGAAAAAGTTGGCATTGATGAAATAAAGAAAAAAATTGTTGCTATTGTTGGACCTGATCAGTTAAAACCGATTTTAAGATCGTAAAATTAAAGCTCCCCATAGCAAACCTTGCATCACACAGTACCGGGCAAATGCGAAGAATCTGCTTCTTAAATACTTTCAATAGTTTGCGTAATCAGCCTATCCAGCTTTTATACCATTTTTTTAATCCGGCTTTTTTTTTGCTTGCCAGAATGATTAAAATATGATAGTTTAATTAGTTTTAAAAATTTGGTCTACTAACAAAAAGTGGGCTCGTATAGCCCGCTTTTTTTGTTTGTGCCTGTTTATTAAACAAATAGAAAATTAATTGGAATTTTGAGCGTAAGTAGCGAAAAGTTAAGCATTAACGAGAAAATTCAAAGACTTGTCAGACCAATCGTAGAAGCGGAGGAAATGGAACTGGTGGACGTGGAATATAAAAAGGGGTCAAATTCGGTTCTCAGAATATTTATTGATAAGCCAGAGGGGGTTAATGTTTCAGATTGCACAAAAATCAGTACCCAGGTGGGAGCATTTCTCGATATTGAAGATTTAATTGAAAATAATTATGTATTGGAAGTCTCTTCTCCGGGATTAGATCGTCCTTTAAAAAATAAAGCGGATTATGACCGAAATAAAGGAAAACTGATAAAAGTTTCTCTTTATGCGCCTCTGGAAGGCAAAAAAACATTTATCGGACGAATTATTAGTGCCGATGACCAGAAAGTTATTTTAAAAGAAAAATCAGATAAAGTCATTGATATCCCATTTGCTGCCATTGCAAAAGGGAAATTGAAAATAGAATTTTAAAAATTATTGAGAGGTGGCGCAATGAGTGTGGAATTGCTCCATGTTATTGACCAGGTTGGACGGGAAAAAGGAATAGATCCTTCTATTCTTGTTGAAGCGCTGGAAGCGGCGGTGCTGTCAGCATGTAGAAAAAAGTACTCTGATGAAAACTTAGAGGCTAGCTTTAATAAAAAGACCGGAGAAGTAGAACTGTTTTTCTGCAAAGAGGTTGTTAAAACCGTTGAACATCCTGATAAAGAAATAGATTTAAAAAGTGCAAAGAAAATAGATTCAAATGCAAAACTCGAAGATATAGTAAAAATTCCTTTTGAGAGGGAACCTTTAGGCAGAGTTGCTGCGCAAATCGCTAAACAAGTAATAATACAAAAAGTAAGGGAAGCTGAAACTGATATTGTCCTAAAGGAATTTAGTGAGAAAAAAGGTGAACTGGTTAATGGTGTTGTTCTCCGACAGGAGAGGGGAGATATCATTGTTGAACTTGGAAAAGCGGAAGGGATTTTACCCAGAAAAGAACAGGTTTATAAAGAAGATTTCAAAAGAGGGGAACGTATAAAGGCTTTATTGCTGGATGTGAGAAGAAGCGCAAAAGGAGCCCAGGTGATTCTATCACGTACACACCCTGGACTTCTTACAAGCCTTTTTCAAATGGAAGTTCCTGAAATAACGGAGGGAATTGTTGAAGTAAAAGGAGCAGTTAGAGAACCGAATGGACGCTCAAAGATTGCGGTTCTTTCCAAAGAAAAAAGCGTTGACGCCGTTGGTTCATGCGTGGGAATGCGTGGCGTCAGAGTGCAAGCTGTTGTGGCAGAATTGAGAGGAGAAAAAGTTGATATCATTCAATGGTCTGACAA
>DASCNB010000281.1:0-43285 GCA_036011265.1 Nitrospinota bacterium
AAAAAAAAATCTCAACCAAAGCATCTTTGCCTTATATGAGAATTAATCTTTCTTATTTCCGGATTTTTACTGATGTAATCAGCTATAAATGGCAATTTAAAATCCCTTTTACACTCTTTCATTTTCCCATATAGCTCACGAATCAATGACAAATCCTCCGGAGTATCTATAGTAAGACGAATATCTAAATCTCTATAACCTACTGGTGCTTTCAAGTATGATATACGATATTTTCCAGAGTGTCTATATACATGGAGCGTTACATGTTCTCTTTCCTCAGGGGAGCAGACAATTTTATTAAATTTTTGCAAAAGGCATGTTGAGAAAACTTCAACAGCCGTTCCAAGTGGATAACCCTGTTCTCCGCCATTCGCTGCCAAATCCGGCAGTTCTTTAAGATAGAGATCAATAGTTTGATCCATTCCATTTACGTCAGTTAATATATTATCACCTGTAACCCGTACAACTGTTTCCATATCAAAAGCTTCCGCCGCATCCTTATAACGATTTAAAACATCACTTTCGCTACCCGCAAATCCATCTATTTTAAGCGTTTCAGCTAGTTTTAATAAAGCTTTATCTTCATCGTTTTCAGTTGTGGCCAAAATTACTCGGGACAAGTACTTTGAAGTCTTTAGATTTTCAATAATGTATACGAGAAGAGGCTTACCACCTATGTCTATAAGTGATTTTCCAGGTAAACGCTCAGATCCCATTCTTGCTTGAACTATAGCCCCTATTTTACTTGAAAGACAACTTTTAAAAGTTTTTCCACTCCTAAGCATGCCCACCTAAATTATTTTTTTAAAACCTTAAAATCTTCTAAAAATAAAACATCAACACAGTTACTTAATAAGCTTTCTATAGCCTCATTCGGGTTGCAAACTATGGGTTCTTCATGTTGATTAAAGCTTGTATTAATTAACGCTTTTTCCTTAGTTTTGTCACAATATAATTTCACAATTTGATAATAGTCGCCGTTTAACTCCTCGGTAACAATTTGTGGTCGCGCAGTACCGTCTTTATGGACAACAGATTTATGAATTTCTTTAAACTCTTCAAAGCAGTTATACGTTTTAGTCATAAAGTATGAACATTCATCATTTTTCGTCCAGTATCTATAACACTGATGCGCATATTCTACAGGAGTAACCGGTCCAAAAGGCATAAATTCAGTTCTATTTAAACGTTTATTCAACCAGTCATTTACCGTGTCGTCCCGAGTATGATACAAAATCGATCTTGCTCCTAACGCTCTGGGACCATATTCCATTTTACCGCTAAAATAACCCACAACTTTATTATTAATTAATTGATCAACTATCGTTTCAGCTTTATTATCAAGCTTTTCATATTTAATTTTAAACGAATATGACTGTAAACATTTAATAATTTCATCATTGCTGAACTCCGGACCTAAATAGACAGTTGGCAAATCAATTTTAGTTCGCCCTGAAAAGTCATAATTGATAAAACAACAACTTCCTACAGGTAACCCACCATCACCCATTTGCGGGAAGACATAAATATTTTCAACTTCCTCCATCTCTGCTATTATTTGATTTATTCTGACATTAGAAAAAACTCCTCCGGCCAAGCACACATTTTTTGTTTCGCCTTTTTTTGAGTTTGCCATCCAATATTTAATATATTTAACTATTAATTCTTCGCACCTTTTTTGCAACCCGGCAGCAATGTCCTCTCTTGAAAACTTATCTAATTCTTTAGTTAAATCCGGAAGCATTTCTAAATAAAACGGTTTATATAAACCTAAGTTCGTTACAATCGAGCCGTCTTCCCATGTAATTAATTTATTGAATAAATGACTAGTTTTTTCAGGATTGCCAAACGCCGCTAAACCGGTTACTTTTCCTTCATGCTTGTTGTGCGTAAACCCCAGGTAATGGGTAATCTGGCCATACAAAAAACCAATGCTATCAAACGACAGCTGATAATCTAGTTCAACAATTCCATCATTTTTATCAGCATAAGACGCCGAACATGACTTTAAATCTCCCCTGGCGTCAAAGGTGAAGACAAAAGCACTATCAAAGGGAGAAGGCGCAAATGCTGCCCATGCGTGTGATTTGTGATGGTCCAGGTAAAATATCTTTTCTTTGGGAACACCGAGATCCGACATCCATTGCTCAAACTCAGAGCGGAGCTTTTCGTCGCGAGAAATTTCTAAACTTATTCTATCAACAATTATTTTCGAACAGTTTGGATTATTTTCTAAAGCTTTAACAATCCTTTTAGTTAATTTGTTAATATACTTAGGATAGTCATTTTGCTTGCTGTACCAACTATATGTAAAGTAACTGATATCATCAATTTTTAATTTTTGCTTGTCTAAAATATAATTTAGGCTTTTTAAAGGCAGACCTTGATAGCATTTCACCCTGTTTAATCTTTCTTCATTGATTGCTTCAAGAAGAATACCGTCTTTCATCAAACAAATTCCAGAATCAATCGCATTATTTATGCCAACTATATACATATTTTTTATTTTAACTATGATATACGGTTTACATAGAACTTAGCTTCAAAGATGAAAACAATATAGTTCAGGATTTTCGAGGATGTTCTGGATACTAAGATCATTAAGCCCGAGGCTCTTACGGTTCTTGCAAAACTTTATCAATAACTTTGCAAAGCCCCTCATCCAAATTAACTTCGGGATTATATTGTAAACTTTTTTTTGCTTTTTCGATTGATGGTATTCTATTATAAACTTCCCTTTCTTTGGAGCGGTCTGAATCTTCTAAAGGGATAAACTGAGGGCTAATACTCTTTTTACCTGCTAAATTAATTGTTTTTTCAGCTAACTCTCTCATACTTATAGGTTCAGAATCATTGCCTATATTATATATTTCACCGTTTGAATTTTTGTTAAATAGAGCGGCAACAATTCCTTTTGCCGCATCAGAAACATAACAAAAAGACCGAACCTGCTTCCCATCTCCATAAATAACCGGTGGCTTGTTTTCACATACAGAACGGACAAATTTAGGTAATACAAAAGCATCCCTTTGTTCTACTCCATATACATTAAAAAACCTTACTATAGAATAGCTTAATTGATAATTATCATAATAAGCCCTCAAGTATTCCTCCCCTACCAATTTAGTAATAGCATAATTGGATATCGGATTTACCGGTGAATCCTCTCTGATCGGGACTTTATTTTGATTGCCGTAAATCTCGGAAGAAGAGGCAAATACAATTTTTTTTATATTTTCTTTTACACACGCTTCAAGAATATTTACTGTTCCCTGTATATTTATATAAAGACATTCCAGCCTTCTGTATTCTGTCCTTCTAACCCCTAAAGCTGCTGCAAGGTGAACTACATAATCACATCCGCGTATAACGGTAGAAACCAGATACGGGTCCAAGATACTGCCACTGTAAAAATTACTATCATTTTCATTTTTTTTGCCTATCACTAAATCCAGTAGTTTAACCTTGTGTCCCTTTGAAATAAGCTCTTTTGACACAGCTGATCCAATAAAACCAGTTCCACCTGTTATAAGAATACAAGCCATTACTTATTTTCTCCTGCCATAGAGATTAAATTGTTCATCTTGTCCATAACTCTCTCAATACCCAAACCATCCACAAATTTTTTCCCATTTAGACTTATGGAAGACCTTTGTGACTGGTCGCTAAATAATCTGTATAAAGCATTTTTAAAATTATCTCCCGTAAGGTCTTTATAATACCCTAAATTATAAAAAGAACCCTTTTCTTCAAATTTTCTTGCAGTTGGTATTTGATGGGGATACAGGCAAATAGTTATGGCAGGCAACCCAACACAGGCAATCTCGTAAAGACCAAATCCGGCTGCACTTATAGCTAAATCTGCATGGTAATATAAACTTCCCATATCTTTATAATCAATAATCGGAGTAATATCAAGATTTAAATCATTAAAACGTTTTAATAGTAAGTCTTTTTCACTAACAAAAGGACCCAGCACCCATTTTATTTTACCGGAAAAATCTAGGCCATATAACCAGTCTACCATCTTTAAATTTACATTGCAGGGATCACTGCCACCTAAACATATTAAAATTTTATTTACAAAACTTGGAATCGACTTATCCAGTAAATTGTATTGAGCTATTTCCTTGCGCATCAAAAAATATTCAGGACCATAAAAATAATTTTTCCTTTTTAAAGGGACTCCAACAACGCTGTTAAAAACGAAATCAGAGTATTTTGCCCCTCCTTTCGTATCATCAAATGAAATAACAATAAACTTTTCTTTAATTTGCTTTATAAACTCTTCATCCTTTTCCATTATGTCTATGATTAAAATATCCTTTTTGGAGGAGGAATTTAATTTAAGTATTTCGTTTGCTTCATCTTTATTATTTACTTCTACATATTTTAAGTTATTGCAAAGCAATAAATCTTTGGTCTCCTGATAGCCGAATATTACAAACATAGGATGTATACCGGTTTTTTGATAAAGGTGATCAGCCATAAATATCATTCGATATAAATGCCCCATTCCTATTCCTTCAATATTTGCTCCATCAACTCGTATAAAAATCATAACCAATTAAAGCTATATATTAAATTTGTCACTAAGACATCAAAACACTAAAAAACGGGAAACGTAAAAGTGGAAGGAAGGAAAAAAATATTTTTTCTCTTACTATTTTTCCTCAATTTTCAATGTCAACCCATGAATCAATTGAATTTTAACTCTTTTTTAGTTAAACTTTATCACAGGATAAGGTTTTTATCTATTATCATTATTTTAAATAGAAACTATGAATGAGATAACGATTGGAGATAAAAAGATAGGACTTAACCACCCGCCTTTTATTATTGCGGAGATGTCGGGGAACCATAACCAGTCTTTAGAAAATGCCCTTAAGATTGTTGATACGGCGTCTAAAGCAGGAGTTAGCGCTTTAAAACTTCAAACTTACACTGCGGATACGATCACAATCGATGTAAAAAATAATAACTTTTTGATCAGTGATCCAGATAGTCTCTGGCATGGTAAGACCTTATACGAGTTGTACCGACAAGCCTGTACCCCCTGGGAATGGCATAAGCCTATTTTTGAAAGGTGCAGGAAGTTAGGATTACTGGTTTTTAGTACTCCTTTCGATGAAACAGCAGTAGACTTTTTGGAAGATTTAAATGTTCCCGCATATAAAATTGCATCATTCGAAAACATTCATATACCCTTAATCAGAAAGGTCGCTTCAACAGGAAAACCTTTAATCATTTCTACCGGCATGGCAAGTATCGCAGAGTTGGATGAAGCTGTAAGAACAGCCCGCCAAGCCGGTTGCAGAAATTTAGTTCTACTAAAGTGCACAAGCGCTTATCCTGCGACACCAGAAAATGCTAATTTATTGACAATCCCACATTTAAGGCAACTTTTTAAGACTGAGGTCGGCTTATCCGATCATACTATGGGAATAGGAGTTAGCATTGCCAGTGTAGCCTTGGGAGCAACAGTAATAGAAAAACATTTTACCTTGTCCCGATCTGATGGAGGAGTGGATTCGGCTTTTTCAATGGAGCCGGATGAAATGAAAATGTTAGTTGAAGAAACATTTAAGTCATGGCAAGCATTAGGAAAAGTCCATTATGGGGTTACTGAGAAAGAGAGGGATTCTATCCGGTTCAGGCGTTCAATATATGGTGTAGAAAATATCAGAAAAGAGGAAAAATTCACCTGTAAAAACCTTAGAGTAATTCGTCCCGGAAATGGTTTACCTCCAAAATACTATGATATCCTTTTAAAAATGAAAGCCTCCCGTGATATTAAGCGAGGGACTCCTATACACTGGGAATATGTGGAGTAGTTAAACATTACTCCTTTATCTATTAAAAAACTATAATGATTTCTGCTTTCTTTTTTATAGGAATATTTAGCATTTTTTGGAAAAATATGTTACTTAAACCGGTAAATAAACCCAACCTTTATAAAAATATGCCCGTAATGCCCCTAAGCAAGTTCTTGAGAGAGAGCTTCCTTAATATGATAACCCCTCCATGGTAAAAGATTTCCTTTACAACTTTTCCGGACGCATAGGTTCAGTGTTAATAGGATTTGTGCGGTCAATCATTGTCCCTCGCTTTTTGGGCCCCGAAATGTATGGCTTGTTAAGTTTATTTGGATTATTCCGAATCTTTCTCGAGTTTCTGGATCTTGGTATAAGCAACGCTTATTACCATCACATGGCTGATTTACGGGTGAAAAAAAATGCTAATAAAAATTTTCAAACCGAGACATCAAAATATTTCAGCGCACAGGTACTGGTAAATGTATGCGGGATCATTTTAGCAATTATTGCCGCTATATTTTTCTATCCTAAGTATGAAAAACAATCGGCAATTTATATCATTGGCATTTGTTCCACTATTGTAAGCCATTGCGCCTTACGCTTACAATCCCTTGCCCGCCAGCAAACTATTATTGAAAAACGTTTCAAACTTATTGCTGCAATTCTTCTTTTAGAGTCCTTCGCCGGGAGTCTGTTTGCTATGATTGGAGCTATCCTCTACTCCATAATTGGTGTCCTTATTTTCCAGCCGGTTGAACATGTTGTAAGTTGTATAGCATATTTAAAAAAAACGGGAGGGGTTCCTTCATTTAAATTCGATTTAATGAAAAGCTATAGGATTTTAAAAAACTCATTTTGTTATTTCTATGGAAGCTTATCATTTGTTATTTTACGGTATTCCGACAGTGTCCTTATAGTAAGTTTGCTTAATGTAGAGTCACTCGGGTATTATGCTCTTGCTCAGGCAATAAATGGAAACGTTAAACTCTTCGTTCATTCTATCCATGATGTGCTGACGCCTGATGCTACTGCACGTATCGCTAAAGCGGAAAAAGTTACTGATTTGGTTGTTGATATTGAAAATCAATCACGGTTATTATCGGGTGTCTACTTGTTTATTTCCGCAAATGCCTTTATTCTTTCAAGTATTTTAATTTACTTATTACCCAGGTTTGATGATTCAATTGCAGTCTTTAAAATTATAGTTATCAGCCTTACGGCATCATATTTTACATTTTATCCTTCTCTTTTAATGCGTTCCAAGCGCATTGGTAAAGCGGCAGTTTATTCCAATTTTTCGATTATCTCATCAATAATTAATGTTGGAGTAAGCTATGCATTGATAATTCGTGGTTATGATATTATCGGCGTTGCTATTGGAACGCTTAGTGCCAACATTGCCACAACTATTTTATGCTTTTTTTATATTCACTTCTTCGTTTTAGAGAAACGGTTGTCGCTTTCTTATTATGCTAGTTTTGTCGGACCTATTGCAACTTTAGGAACGCTATTTTTTTATCGTTCGGAACCAATGTGGGTCTTATTTATAACATTTTATATAACTTTTTTATTTTTGTATCATAGAAGCTTGAAGGATTGTATAAATCTAATCCGTAAAAGAATTTAAAGTAATCAAGTTTTAATTTTTTCTTAAAATTATTTTTTTTAATTTCCCCAAAAATTTTATGATCACATGAAAACTTTAAGGGCCTATGAGAATACATCTATTTACAAAACAAAAAACCTTGCAGCTTATTATTCAATAGCTCTCTCACTGAGAGCTTTGATCAGTATTTCCATTTATACATTGATACGGGTAGCTATTTACGAACAGGTGTCAGATACCCTTTTACCAATTTTTCCGGCTGTCAAAAGATGCTTTCTCAAAAACTCACTAACCTCTGACCTTGCCCTCAGGGCAAGGGTTTTAATGTTGGACTAAAGAAATATTTTTGTTGGCGAATAATCCTTCTCTAAAAAAGAATGGACTTCTTTCATAAAATCATTCATTTCTACATTTTGCTTTGTTTAATTGTCATCTTTTTGGGGTATTTCTCAACCCCAAACCACCCACAATACAAAACTCAAAAATTTCTTTAAAAAAGCAAATTCCTATAGGGAAATAAACATGTGTCCTGAATTTATTCAAAAAAAGGTATAATATTTTTGGAGTATTCCAACCTCTCACTAGGCCCCACCTCATTAGATGATAAAAAACTTCAACTGGTAATGGAAAAATTTAAGCAATTTCAATCGGAATTAAACGCTAGGGCTTATGTATGCAAAGAAGTGGATGAGATGGTCGCTTCTATTTCTGATAAATGCTCTTACTCTAATGGTGTGATGAATTAGTCTATGACCAAATAGTTTCTGAAAGACCGTGCCATGAAGCAGAAGTTCACTATGTCGCAAAAGCTTCAAAACATGCAAAATTTCCAGTAAAAATAGGAACTTAATAGAATGGTGGAAATTGGAGAGAAGATATGAGTTGCCTCGTAAAATATTTATCCAATGCATTAAAAATGCCCATACACATTTCACCAATGTAAAGGCGTTTTAGACAAGCAATTCGGAATAGTAACGCTGAACTTACCCTGATTGATTTGGAAGCTGTTTTTATATCATCGTGCAAACCAAAAAGGGTGGAATATAGAAAAATTTTTTTATACTCATACCTCCCTTTAAAATTTGATATTTTGATTAAAATGAAATATGATGATTAAGATAATTTGAATTTTAATTAAAGGTGAAGGGATAGAAATAACCAAATGACTGTGATTGCAAAGTACGAACTTCAAGTTTGTTTTAGGAATAATAGAACGTGAGAATATTATTAGTCGTCCCTAATTACCAGGAAAAGTTTTATCAAATTCCTCGTGGCTTAATGTGTATTTCCGCGTATTTAAAAGATAAGGGATATGATGTTACCTGCCTTAATCTGAACCATTACGATTCTGGCAAATTAACCAATGTTCTTCGAAAAAACAGTTTTGAAATCGTAGCAACAGGTGAGGTGTTTACCAGATTCAAACCCATAAAGGAAATAATTGAAACAACCAGAATATGTAATCCCGATGCCAAAATTGTTATAGGAGGTGGTATAGCTACCGGCGACCCTGAATTCATCCTAAATGAATTACGGCCCGACTATCTTGTTTTAGGCGAGGGTGAAGTGGCTATGGATAATTTGGCCCAAGCCATCAAGAACCGCTCAGATATCCATGATGTTACGGGAGTCGCTTTTAAAGAAAATGGTACGTTTATCAAGACCAAACCCACTCCTCTCATCGAAGATTTAGACCAACTCCCTTACCCTGATTATGAAGGTTTTGAATATGCTTTTTATATGCAAAACTTTATATCTAAAAGCCAACACTTGCAGACTATTATGGATATATCCAAAAGAAGGCTGGGTATTGTCAATGCGAGCCGAGATTGCGTTAAGAAGTGTACCTTTTGCTTTAGAATTATGGGAGGCAATTTTAGAACGCGATCCATAAAAAATTTTTTTGGAGAAATCAGTTATTTGATTGATAAATATGGCATTACTGATCTTTTGTTACAGGACGACATATTAGCATCCAATAAAAAGCGGATTTTTGAATTTTGTGAAGCCATTAAACCTTTAAATCTCTTCTGGTCTTGCAATTTACGGGTTTCAAATGCAGATGATGATATTTATGAGGCCATGAAAGACGCCGGCTGCTATAATATTTTGTATGGATTTGAAAGCGCCAGTCCTGCTGTTCTAAAAAGCATGAAAAAGGGGATTACGCCAAAACTCATGGAGAAAGCGATTCAGGCTTCACTTAAAGCAAAATTGCGAATCGATTCAACTTTTATTTTTGGAGATCCTGTAGAAACTTTGCAGACAATCAATGAAACATTCAAATTTATTTACAACTATAAATCTATCCGAATGGGGATGAAGCTGATCTCTCCTTTTGCCGGGACGGTTTATTATGAAATTTATAAAAAAAGATATGGGATAGAACATTTGCCTAACTTTTACAAAAATCACCTTATGCCTATCAACATTACGTCTCTTTCCAAAAAGGAATTCTCGTATATGGTGAGGAAAGTCGATTTTGAAAACAGCTATCATTTACTATACTCTATGGGGAAAATTCTGAATTCTAAAAAAATAGCCAAACGGATTTTTAATTTAGATATTCTCTGTCCCAATTGCAAACTGGAAAATGATAATTGCAGAATAGATTTTAATGAAGGTTTTCGGCTGGTTTGTAAACATTGTTTGCAAACAATTTATATTAATCAAGCCAATTTCAGATTTGGCAACATCTCTCAGATTTATCAATTTTTATTTCTTTACGTGAAGAAAATAGTCCTGTATAACGTTTATACTTATCGGCTTCTCTTTTTCATCCTTCCTTTGATAGAAAATACAGCGGCAGTTTGCAGGGCTGTGGTAAATTTTATTCAGAAAAGGAATATCGGCCTCAATAGACCGGCTGATGACACATGTAAAAAGAGCCGGATGTCAGGGTCATATGTCGGATGACAAATTTGCAGACTCTCAACGTTAACGGCTGCATGTGATAAACACTTCTCCGCTTGAGCTTAATCTTTCTATTTATTTAAAAAGAAACTATTCCACAATAAGAACAGCTTTTTTTTTCATTATTTATTGGGTTCCCTGTGATTTTTTTGCTTTAAAAACTATCTCGTTTCATATTTTAAAACATTCTTGAATCAGGATATTATTTATGAAAACGGTTCTTTTTTTAGGGCACAGCAATAATGACGTAGACCATTTTCTACCCTTAATGGTTAAACTAGAAAAAAAGGATGACTTGAAACCTCTCCTTTTTTGTATACCCTCAAGAAATATTTTATTAGTAAACAAGGTCCATCAGCTATGGATAAAGGATTGTTCAATTTATACTGTTTCCGCAAATTCAGTTATATTAAACTCCATATTTCAAAATATTCTTTTTACCTTCTTTTCTCTTCTTGAGTCTGCGTATATCAAAATTGCTAATTTAGCAATACGGGCAAATTTTTCTATTGAACGTAATTGTTTGATATTTATCAGAAAATTATTTGGCGCAATAAAACTAACGGTTCATATTCTTTTAAATCACTCTTTAAATGGTAAGGATTGTGTTCATTCTCTGGAAAAGTTTTTTAAAGATAATTCTGTTGCCTGCGTTGTCTGTGATAGTGGATTTATATCATGTTATGAGAATGAACAACAGCTTGTCCTTAAAATCCGTCATATTATTATACGTTTTGCGAATGCTCGAAAAATTCCTATTGTTATGATGAATCACGGGGTTAGCCCAAAATATGAAGAAGACTCTAGTTTATCTAAATCCATAAATAGGGATAAATACATCCAGCCTGATGTAATAATTTTTTCTTTTGAAAAAGAAGTTTCCAAAAAACCCTATATAGGTAAAAACACAAAGATTCTTATTCTTGGGGATTTGAGATTAGACGTCCATTGGATTCGAAGTCTTGAAGAAAGTGCACAAAAGCTTCCTGAATATCATTCCATATCAACGAGGGAAAAAGTGATTCTCTATCTCGTATGCAAACCAGCCTGGATAAATGATTACGGACTGCTTAATTCCATTCATGCTGACATTTACAATGTTGTAAAAAAAATAGAGGGTTTAACTCTTTGGATTAAACTTCATCCAAGATATCCGTTTGCTTTCCCTTTGAGAAATTATACTGGTGGACAAGTCCGAATTTTTGGCAATGAAGTCGATACAAACATGCTACTTCCCAAATCTGATATTGTCATTTCATCATATTCAGGTGTTCTTGTGCATCCAATGTTAATGAGAAGATCTGCCATATTTTATGACAAAATTCGAGCGGTCACAGGGATTTCAATTAAATTTATTTTTGACGATACCGATTGTGTAGAAAAAGTTGCAAACCCTCACGACCTTGAGAAAACATGTAGAATGATTTTAAAAAGGAAAAGCCCCAATTTTGATGGATTAGAACACTTTTACAAAAAGTTTATATCCGGAGGAATCGGCATGGATCAAAGCATTTCTGGGAGCTATGAAAAGGAGCTACTCTCTTTAATGCAATTATAATAACCAAAATCTAAATATTATCTAATACAATAATGAAAACTGAGCTCCCCTTATAAAAAGCTGAGTAAATATTGATATAGACGATAAATTCATTAAGTTATTTTTAATTCCATATTAATTTAACTTTAGTCTAATTTTTTTATAATCAAAACGATTTAATACCTATTTAATGAATTTTCATTTTTTAAGTATGAATAAATTTCTCCCATGTTAGATCATAAGAATTACAAAGATAAATCTATACCTGATGTAGCAAAAGAACTGGATCATTTGTGTAAAGAGTTAGATCAGAAGCATAGGCAACAGCGCAAGGTTCAGTTTTTATTGGATGTTAGAGGGTATTTCATAATCAATAAGATAAAAGGTAACTATGTGGAGTTCGGAATATATAGAGGTGAAATGGTATATTGCGCATGGAAAATTTTACAAGAAACAGGATGTATTAAAAAATATATTGGTCTCGATTCTTTTTCCGGCAACCCAGATATTAGTGTTTCTGAACGAAAAGTGAATCAAACCACACTTGCTGGTTCTTATAAAGCCGGACTTCAGCAAACGGATAAATTTCTAAGGCAATTTATAAAAAATAAATTAAAATTAATTCCAGGCGACTTCAGAAAAAAAAATATTATTGAACGAGCGAAAGACAGCAAAAACAAAATTGCTCTCGCTGTTATAGATTGCAACCTGATGTCATCAATTGAAAAATCCATAAAATTTGCTGTTCCTAATATGGTACGTGGTGGAATTTTATTTGTTGACGATTTTTTTATTAATATGTATGCTGGAAATTGCCCGATTTTGAGTTTAATGAAAAATATAGAGAGGAAAAATAACTGTAAGATCATTGAATTTCAAACTTACGCTCCTTTTGCGCGGGCATTTATAGTAATCAACCCTTCATGATGACAATTAAAAACTATTTGCTCCCTTTTGAAAAACCAATCAGATGATTTTACTTTCCTATCCAATCAAAGAACAAATACCGACGTACAGAAATGGAGATAAACCTCTTATTCAGCATGAAAAACAAATAAAGGCAGGAGATAAATGTAATACGGTTAAGTTGTCATTACCTAATCACGTTGGGACTCATGTTGAATGTCCAGCGCATTTTAGCGCGGGTGGACGGACATTGACAGACTATCCACCGGATTTCTGGTTCTGCCGCCATGTTCAACTATTTCAATGTAATCTAAATGACAATGAACTCTGCAATGCTCACCATTTGCAAACGGCTTATGAAAAATCAGTTTTAAAAGTTCCTGAGGCAGAGGCTGTTATTTTAATGACCGGCTGGTATCGGAAACGAAACGCGGTCTGTTATTGGCAATCTTCACCTGGATTTCTACCAAATACGTTTCACTGGTTAAGGGAAACTTTTCCCAAACTCCGTTTTTTTGGTTTTGATGTGATTTCGCTTTCGAGTTATTCCAACAGAGAAATTGGAAGAGATGTTCATAAGGCTTTTCTATGTAATAGCTCGCCTATTTTAATAATTGAAGACATGGATTTCTCTATGCTAAATGCCGATCAAGGTTTGAAAAATTTGTTGATTTCTCCTTTATTTGTCAGCGGTATCGATGGATCTCCCTGTTCCCTGTGGGGAAACCTCTAAAAGGGGTATTTTTTTCTAATTTAAATGCTATAAGTTAGCAGTTGCAAAAGGTATCTTTAATAATTCATTTATTAAAAACATTTTGCAGAACATGTAAAAAAAACTTGTAGTTGATTTATTTCTGCATTGATGTGGTTGATTATTATATTTAAGGAGAAGAAAAATTATGCAAAAGGAAATTGTTGCACTGGTTGCAGTTAAGGGTACTTCTGAACGCATAAAGAAAAAAAATACCAGGCCATTTCACAACACTAACCTTTTGGAACTTAAATTAAGCCAATTAAAAAAGGTAAAGGGTTTTCATGAAATTATTGTCTCCTCTGAAGATTCAGGGATTCTTGAAACGGCTAGAAAAAAAGGTGTTAATGTTCATATAAGAGATCCGAAATATTCTACGAGTTTCCTTCCCCCGAGTGAATTATTTTCTTACATAGCCTCTGAAATTTCAGGGGAACACATTGCATGGGTTAATGTCACCAATCCTTTGTTTGAATCCAACGCCTATGATAAAGCTATTGAAGCTTATAATAATCTGGACTCAAAATATAATTGTTTAACAAGCGTGTATGAGGTAAAAAATAACCTTTTTTATAAAGGAAGGCCTATTAACTTTCAGGCGAATCCTTGGCCACGATCTCAGGATCTTGAGGGGGTTTGTGCCATGTCTCATGCCATCAATATTATGAGAAGAGAGGAGATGATCCCTTTAGGATCCTATCTTGGTTCCTCGCCTTATTTTTTCTACATGGATAGCATCAGTTCATTGGATATCGACTATCAAATAGACTTTGACTTTTGTGAAATGATTTATAAGAAACGTCATTCATAAATTACTTGGAAGATTAAAATATATAACCTGTTTTCATTTCCTCTAGAGCTTGATAGTAATAATCGGATAAGAATGAAGAAAAAACAAAATATTTTGGTAACAGGTGGCTCCGGATTCATGGGAAGCCACCTAGCCGATGCATTGACAGATACCGGTCATAATGTCACTATATTTGACATTAAAAAATCCAGCTACTTGAAATCCAAACAAAACATGATAATTGCCAACATCATGGATATATGCTCAATAAAAAAGGCAATGAAAGGTATCGATGTAGTTTATCATTTTGCCGGATTGGCAGACATTGACGAAGCATATAACAATCCTTTGGATACGATGAAATTGAACGTACTAGGTACTACTAATGTTCTGGAAGCCGCAAGAGAGAATATGGTTAAAAAGGTTATTTTTGCCAGCACTATTTATGTTTACAGCCGGACAGGCTCATTTTACAGGGTAAGTAAACATGCATGTGAGTTACTGCTTGAAACCTATCATGAAAACTACGGCATGGACTACACCATTTTAAGATTTGGCACCCTTTATGGTACCAGGCCAAATGAGCATAATAGCGTTTACAGGTTTTTGAAAGAGGCACTCAGTACGGGAAAGATTAATTTTAAAGGCACAGGAAGCGAGGTAAGAGAATATATCCATGTTTCCGATGCAGCAAATATTTGTGCAAAAGTATTAGACAATGAATTTTCAGGGCAAACTTTGATCTTGACGGGTCATCATCGAATGCGGTTGTCAGAACTGTTGGATATGATCAATGAAATTTTATGCAATAAAATTAAAATAACTTACGATAGCAAAAATTCCTTGGCTCATTACACTCAGACTCCCTATTCGTATATTCCCCGGGTCGGCAAAAAAATCATAATGAATACATATTGCGATCTCGGTCAAAGTCTTGTGGAAATATTGGATGAAATCAATTCAAAAAACTCCAACGAGGAAATCAAGCTTTAATTTTTCATTAGATTGTCATGGATTTTAAAAAAGTTTTTATTTCCACCAGTTCATTTGCTCAATACGATTCCCAACCAATAGAATTACTTAAGGAAGCTAATTTTATTGTTAAGTTAAATCCTTACGGAAGAACTTTAGTTGAACCCGAAATCCAGGATGCAGTCAAAGATTGTAATTTGCTCATTGCCGGGACAGAACCTTTATCACGATCTGTTTTGGAATCAGCAAAAAAGTTAAAAATAATATCAAGGTGCGGAGCAGGGCTGGATAATGTAGATTTAATAGCTGCACAAGAGATTGGAATTAAAGTATTTAACACGCCTTTTGGGCCTACACAGGCTGTTGCTGAGCTAACAACAGGAGTAATCCTGGACTTGCTTAGAAAAATAACATTCATGGATAGAGAACTGAGGGCAGGGAAGTGGCAGAAGAAAATGGGTAATCTCCTACAAAACAAACGTGTCGGTTTCATTGGCTTTGGAAATATCGGGCAAACTGTGGCTGAACTCCTGCTACCGTTTAATGTGGAAATTTCTTATTATGACATTCGCACTCTACCCTCCTGCGAAAAATACAGGCGCCTCGAATTAGAACCGTTACTTTCCTGCTCAGACATCATTACCATTCACATATCGGTGTCTCCGAATACTAAAACAATAATAGGAGCTAAAGAATTAAAATTGATGAAGCAGGGAAGCTGGCTTGTTAATATGTCCCGAGGAGGTCTGATCGATGAAAATGCTCTTTATAAAGCGCTGGAGAGTGAACATTTGTCTGGCGCTGCTTTAGATGTTTTTGAGCGAGAACCTTATATTGGTGAATTGACCAAGCTAAACAACGTAGTTTTAACCCCTCATGTTGGATCTTACGCCAAAGAAGCCCGGATCCAGATGGAAATAGATGCTGTAAAAAACCTCCTAAAAACCATTAAGAGAGCGTAAATAATCGAAAGGATTGTTGAAGAAAATTACATTTTGGGGAAAAGGGGATTTTCCTCCTTCGGGAACCCGCCCAATAAACTTAGCTCCTGCCTCCATTGCCCCTTCATAGTCAGCTATTGAATCCCCAACCACCATGGCTTCTTCGGAAGAGTAACCGTTTTTTTCAAGAATAAACAAAATACTTTCACCTTTTTTCCTGTTTGCTCCATAGACTGAACGAAAATAATGAGCCATATTTCTTTTTTGGATAATTCTTTTAAGCTCCTCATCAGGAGTTGCAGAAACCACATATATATTAATTCGCCTGAAATAATCATCTAAAAATTCTTTGGCACCCGTGACCCATGGCGCTTTAACTACCATTTCTTCAACCAGATTAGAAAATCTATCACCTGATTCTCTTTCAACATCTTCCGTGTATTCAAGTCCCAGTAAAACCTCTTGAAAAAACTTAAATTTTTCATAGCGCGATATACCTCCATTCTTAAGATGGTAATCTACAACCTGTTTTACAATTTTTGGTCCATGATTTTTATAAAGTTCTGCAAAAGCTTTAGTTTTTATATCAACTGACTCCGCAAGAACTCCATCAAAATCAAAGATTATCGATTTCATCATTTAATTGTCTTTTACCAAAAAAATATTTATAATTGTGATTTAAATATGCGCCTAAAAAAACCTCCGTGATAGTCAATAACCTCGAATTATTTATACACGTATAAAAACAAAAATACAATAACTGATGAAAAAATTAAGTTAAAGCTGTCCAATACATTTTCTTGTAATAAATTTTCCTGAGATTCAAGAATTTCAAGAAATTTGCGGTTATTTTCTGCTTAAAGAGGGTTATGGATTAGAATCTAAATGGTAAAAAAATAGTGTCTAATTCAAGATTTAAATAACTTATCAAAAGGTGTTCATGGATTATTGTTTCAGTATATTAATCAACAAACGCAGAGAAACGCGCCATCACTTTTTCAAATGAACTCAGAGCTGCATTATTTTCAAAAAGAAAATTAAGGATTTAAAGCTTCAACAGTAAATAGAACCTATACGTAAGGTAGTCAATGAAAAAAGACATTTTATGCACAATTGGACCCGCATCTCTTAAAAAAACCGTTCTACAACGAATGAATGATCTTCCTGTAACATTACTCAGAATCAATCTCTCTCATACATCGCTTCAGCAGATGATTAAAAATATCCATTTTATCCAAAGTGTAAGCCATATACCTATATGTATTGATACTGAAGGTTCTCAAATCAGAACAGGAAGAATGGCGGGCAATGAGGTGTTTCTTAATGAGGGAAGCTTTGTTACGATCCATCAAAAACAAGTCACGGGAAACGCGCAAAACATTACTTTCTATCCAACAGAAGCGATTGATCGAATTCATTTACTGGATTGTATTTCTATAGATTTCGATAGTGTGCTTGTGCAGGTTGTAGAAAAAAAAAATCATTATCTGAAGACAAAAGTAATTACCGAAGGTTTGATTGGAAGTAATAAAGCCGTTACAGTTAACCGTCCTATATTGTTAGACTCTCTCACCAAAAAGGATCGGAAAGCAATTAAAATTGCTCTTGATCTGGGAATTAAGCATTTTGCTCTTTCTTTTGCAAATCATGTAGAGGATGTTCTAGAATTGCGCTCATTGACTGGCAAAGAATGTTTTTTAATTTCAAAAATTGAGACCCACGCGGGGGTCAGCCATATAGAATCCATATCAAAAGAATCCGATGCGATACTTATTGACAGGGGAGACCTCTCTCGAGAAGAACCTATTGAAGACATCCCCCTCCTTCAAAAATTTATTATCCATAAGACTAAAAAAACAAACGCCAAGATATATGTGGCCACCAATCTTCTTGAAACCATGGTCACTCAAAAAAAACCAACTAGAGCGGAAGTAAGCGACGTCTTAAATACATTAATAGACGGCGCGGACGGACTTGTACTCGCCGCTGAAACAGCCATTGGGGAAAATCCGGTTGGATGTGTAAATATGATTTCAAAATTAATGAACCAATATTATAACTACTGCAAATTTGACATGCAAATCGACAAATATGAAAAGAGGTCGCTCTTAATAGAACCACATGCGGGTCACCTTGTTAACCAATTCCTAGACAACCCGGACATACCTGAAATAAAAAAACTTCCCTGCCTGGAAGTAAGTGAAGAGATCGTAATGGAGTGTGAGCAAATTGCCTCAGGTGTTTATTCTCCTTTAAAAGGATTTATGAACAAAGAAGAAATAGAAAGTGTCCTTAATCATTATTGTTTACCCGATAACACTGTATGGCCTTTACCTATTTTCTTTCAAGTAAGAAAAGAATGTACTGGTAAGCTTAGAAAAGGCGATTTGGTTGCCCTAAAAAATACTACTTCAAAGGAACTCTTTGCAATAATGACTATTGAAAGCATTTTTTCCTTAGAATTAAATTCATTTGCGAAACGGTTGTTTGGCTCTGATTCAGAAAAACATCCTGGTGTTTCCCGGTTAAAAGGGGCCGGAGGTATGTTTCTTGCCGGCAAAATTGAATTATTTAAATATTCAAATAAATCAGCTCGAACAGCTCCTTATATATTGAGTCCGGCTGATACACGTATGATTATGGAGCAAAAAAACTGGTATAGGACCGTTGGGTTTCATACAAAAACTGTTATCCATAGAGGGGATGAATTTATCCAATTAAAAACTCTCAATGATTATTATTGTGATGGTTTGCTTGTTTTACCGTGCCTAGGATCACAGAAGAAAAATGATTTTCATAACGAAATCGTATTCGACTCTTACCAAACTATGATAGATTTCAATTTATATCCTAAAAACAAAGTTTTGATAGGAGCATCCTTATCGTATTCACGATATGCGGGACCAAGAGAAAATGTGTTTATCGCAATATGCCAAAAAAATTACGGCTGCTCCCATTTATTAATGGGCCGAGACCATTTAAACGATCTCGATTACTACTCATATGAAGAGACCGTTAATCTCTTTGAGAAATTAGGAGATATTGGAATTAGCCCCATTTTATTTAAAGATGTATTTTATTGTGAACAGTGCAAAGGTCCTATCCTTTCCTGTGAACATCAAAAATCGGGCAACTATCTTTTGAACGGATCTATTCTACGTAAAAACATTACAGAAGAAAAAAAATCTCCCCACTGGTTATTAAGAGAGGAAATATCAGAAATGTTGGTTGAAGCGGCTAAAAGGAGAAAACAAATTTTTATTAGATGATTTTATAATGCAAAAACCTTTTGAACCTATCTTAAAAAAACATTCTATATTTATTACGGCTATAGGGCGGTCGGCGCTTGGTTCTTTTTCAAGGATACTGCCTCAAATGATCAAAGATTGCCATGGAGTACACGAACCGGATGTTTTGTGGTTTTATCGTATAACAGGTTTGGTTAAAGATGACCCGCTACTTCTTCGAAAAATAAGAGATTTTGGTTTTTTCAATATGACTATTGGAAAGTTGCTACCCCTACGTAATTTAAGGGGCCTTTCACTGGCGCTTCAAATGGGAAAAATAGATACAACCACCGCTGCCTATCACTTATATAAAATTCGCTGGCACTATGTCTTAAGGTTAAAGGAATCGATCTATGCCGAATGTAACTCACAATTAGCAGGGTTGTTGGATATAATCCCCTTGGTTTTTCCAAACTCAAAAACAGTATGCATCATACGCGATGGAAGAAGTTGGGTACGTTCATTTCTTAATAGAGTCCCTACATTAATGGGGAAAAAGGACTTAATGACTTATGTCCCATACAGCCGCCCCAGAGCAGACCTTTTCCCGGAGGACCCTTTTTTTCGGCAATGGAAGAATTTTTCCCAATTTCAGCGCGTATGCTGGTTATGGCGCTATAGAGCAAGCTCTGTTTTAAAATCAAGTAGCCTGAACTCTAATGTAAAATTCATCAAATATGAAGACTTGCTCGAAGGAACACAACAATATGAGACGATGGAGGAAATGTTAAAATATCTATCTTCCTTCCCGGATGGCTTCCAAGC
Source organism: Nitrospinota bacterium (assembly GCA_036011265.1). Lineage (GTDB taxonomy): Bacteria > Nitrospinota > Nitrospinia > CAJXCL01 > CAJXCL01 > CAJXCL01. The sequence continues at coordinate 20,285 of DASCNB010000281.1, forward strand.
AGATTATAAATTCTGTAAAGAAAATATTTTTGGCAAAAAGATCGGCCAATCTCAATTTAGTATAATCCCCCATTGGAAGGAATGGACCCCTGAAAGAGTTAAACAATTTCAGGATATCTGTGGAGAGATGCAAAATCGATTGGACTATGGTCGCGAACATCAGTGGCTTGAAATGAAAGCAAACTGCAAGCCAACTGAGAACTAAGCCCAACAGGGCTGTATATCTGCTGAAAAAATAAAAAATTTTCGGAAGTATATGTTTCTAAAAAAAAAAGAAAATAAAGCGCAAAATATTCAAAAACCCTGCATTTTTGTTGTATCAGGTGGTCGAACAGCAACTCGCTTTCTTTCAGAACTCTTAGCATTATCCATTAAAGACTGCTATGCCGTGCAAGAACCGGATATTTGGCGCATAGATTCTTTAATAGATTTCAGAGAAAATAAAAAAATATGGCACAAGAAAATAAGAGATTTTGGTTTTTACAATATGGTAATAGGCAAGTTAACTCATAGAGGCAGCCCAAGAGCTTTGTCTCTAGCCAGACAAAGAAACATGGTTAATGAAAGAGAATCAAAAAATAAATTATATCAACTTCGCTATCGTTTTATATCGAAACAAAAAGAACTGATTTACGCGGAATGTAATTTGCAGTTTTCCGGTTTAATTGACATTATTCCCTTGGTCTTTCCTAATTCCAAAACAGCATTCATAATTCGTGATGGCCGGGATTGGGTCTCTTCATGGTTTAATGGCTATTTTACTCCTTTTGGGAAAAGAGATCCTTTGTATTACTTAGCCGCGAGTAGACCTAATTCAGACATGTTTCCTGGAGATCCTTTTTTTGGTCATTGGAAACATTTATCGCAATTTCAGCAAATATGTTGGGTATGGCGCTTCCATATAGAATACGCTTTAAAGACTATAAAAAAGAATCCTCATTCTATAGTTGTAAAATATGAGGATTTATTTTCCGGTGATAAAAAATACGATTCGATGAACGACTTATTAAAACACCTGACCTGCTTCCCAAATAAATTCCAAGCGGAATACAAATATCCAGAGGAACTCTCAGGAAAGAGATTTCACGAATCGAGAACCAATAACTTTCCTAAATGGGAAAATTGGTCCCCTCCCCGGGTCCAAGAATTTCAACAAATTTGTGGTGATTTTTTGATTGAACAAGGATACGGCATGGAACCGAGATGGCAAGAAATGACAAAGAAAGCCGGGGCAGTTTAATTCATATATTCTTTGGTTTAAAGACTAATATCTACCCCATGGCATACACACAGCTTATAAATTTTTTGTTTAAAGTATCCCAATGAAAATCTTTACTCCTCTCCAAACTCTTTGATGCAATATTTTTTGAATACTCTTCATCATAAAGTATCTTTTTTAAAGCTCTTATTAAATCTTCCACATCTCCTGATTTAACAAGAAGGCCATATTTTCCATTTTCTAAAATATGCTTTCTGTCTGTCAAATCTCCTGTAATAATAGGCACTCCCGATGCCATACCTTCAAAAACTTTTAATGGACTTCTTCCTTCGCAAGCCGGTTTACTTTTAACAGGATCAACAATGACGCTGCATAGTTTATAGTAATATTTCACCTCATCAGGGTCTACGAAGCCAACCCATTTTACGCCTTCTGTCATATCTTTCTTTATTAGAGATTTTAAAAATTCTCTGTCATCGTCACTACCTCTTCCAACTATCAGCAATACTATATTTTTATCTGTTTTATAAAGAACGTTAAAGGCTTTTACTAATAGGTCTACAGAATGCCCTGTCAAATCCAAAGCACCAATATATCCAATTATTTTTTTATTTTCTAAATTTAATTTTGATTTAATTTCATTAATAATATTGTCATCTAATCTTCCGAACCTTTCGAGATCAACGCCATTTGGGATATATATGATTTTCTCCTTATCTATTCCAAGATTAACTAACCTTTGTTTCATGAATAGGGTATTTACAGTTATCAAGTCACAATACTTTGGCACATTATCTTCAAATAATTGAAAAACTTTTTTTTGTAATTTATTGCTTAACTTATTTGCGTATAGTTCATAATCATCACAATCCAATATTATTTTTTTTTGTTTAATCAGTTTTATTAATAAAGCAGCCGTTGAATTTATTGGTTGCGGCTTGCATAAAACAATAATATCTGCTTTAAGAAAAAAGCCTTTCAGAAGCATCTTAATGGTTGAAGAAAGAACAACGTAGAACAGCGAGCAAGGCCCCATATATACTTTTTTATCACCTTCTTTTTTTACATGCATTTGGCCGACATAATGCACAGAAACCCCTTTTATTACGTCATATACTTTTAGTTTCTTGCATAGTGATCTATAATTATGATGTAAAGTGAGCAAATCTACTCTGACTTTACTTTTCCCTAATCCCTTTGCTAAAGGCAGGTATCTCCCAATAAAACTGGCTCCTTCCGCTCCTTGAGTCGCAAAAAAAGTAACATGTTTCTTGAAGTATGATTCCATGTTCCAGTAAAAGCTTTCTTTTATTAAGAAATTATTTTTTGTATGCTTTCCGGAGTGGAAGCTCCATTTGGAAGCGGCCCTCCGGCCGCTTTTTGTTTTTTGAATTTCAGAGCATCGATTATTAATCTAGGATAAAAGCTGGGATTAAACATGAGATTTGTTGTATAAAAACATTCATGAGTACAAAAACATTTTCTGTCCCTTATAAAGTTTCTTATTTCATTTGCTTTGTGAGAGTTCCATACTTTCTTAAAGCTATAATCATGGTCTCTCAGGTTGCCTATCCTCTTATCTAATAGCTCACAGCAAAACACATCCCCCCCATCATACAAGACTCCCGTTAGAGCCCCAGCATAGCAGGGCGTAATATATCTACTTTCTCTAAAAGTATTTACAATTATGTCATTTCTAAGCAGATTCTTTGCGGCTGCTAATCTTGCAGCCGGTGAATGATCATTAAATTTTCTATCAAATTTCATTCTCTGCGTAATTTCTACATATTTTGAAATGTTAATATCTTTTAAATCCATATCTTGCGGGTTTCCCCTTATTAAATTGATATTAAAAACCGCCTCCGGCATTTTTCCCTTTATGAAAGCATATATATCATTTAATTTATTCTGATTTGTCTTGGTGTGGGTGGTTAGCGCATAAATGCCCAAGTTTTTATTGTGTTTTTTAATTTCTACCAAGCCATTGTAGGTGTCTAATAATCTATTAAAATGATCTTTCAGCTTTGTTTCTTTTTCCATATCTTCATACAAATGATTTATAGATAGATTTATACTAATGGAAAGACCAGGACAAGCCTTTAAAATCTTATTAACATCGTTAATTATTCTTGTCGTTAAAAAACCAGTGCTTATCAGGGCTATCTTCCTGACTCCCGCATTTTTGTGATAGATTATCGCTATATCAGCTAATTCTTTTCTCAAAAAAGGTTCTCCGCCAGTAAGTATCACTTGATAAAGATCTTTATCAAAGCTCCTTGTAACCTTATCAATTTCTTCAAGAGTTAATTCATTCTTTGTTTGATTTAATTGTTCCCAATAGAAACAAAAATTGCATTGGGCATTGCATCTTGAAGTAACGAAATGGATTAAGTATATAGGGTTATTTCCCTTTTTTTGAACTATTCTGCTAAATAATTTGAAATAATTTACCATAAAAGTTTAATTTGTTACGGAATCCGAAATAACAGAAGGATCTTTTACATATTCCTTCATATGCAGAAAATGAAAATAAATAAAACCGAATATTCCAAACCAAAATGTAGACAGAATTCGATCGAGACTTGTCGCTATAACCCCATAATCAAAATTATAGTCCATATAGCTAGCTGCCAATCCAACGGCAACTTCACGAAGGCCAATTCCGCCCGGCACTATTCCAATAAATTCCGCTAATAAAAAAATTATGGTCATAATCATGCAACTAATAAAATCCATAGAATATCCAAGGATGTTGAAAGCAATATAAAAGCGAAATCCGATCGCAAGCATGCTTAATATTTCAAAAAATATAAGGGATAATACGGAAAATTTGTCGTTTCTAAAATTATACCAAATATCTAGAGCTTTCTGAATATTCTGGTAAAACTTTGACTCCTGTTTTGATAATTTCCATTGTGGAGATAATAGCAATAATGAGAGACAGAGCAGAAGGAAACAAGAAGATATAGCATAAAAAGGCGATAGGCCATAAAAAAAATAGAAATGAAAGTTGATTACAATGGCTATCATGAGAAGAGATAAAACCTGTATATATTTTTGAACGCTCATTGCGATTATAAATTTAGGGTATGATAGGCGGTGGTTTGTCTTTAAGTAATAGGCATTTGTCAACGTTCCGCTTTTAAAAAAAATAAGATTTCCTAACCTGCGAATTTGAGGCAGCCCAAACCACTCGTGAATGGTAAGATTTATTTTAAATGCGCATAATAGTTTCTTAAACCTTAATCCATTAACATAAAACGAAATTAAAATGGCTAACGACGCAACGCAAATTTGAATGAAGGTAAGTTCTTTAATTCGTTTCAGTTCCTCTCCCATTTGAGAAAAATAATAAACTCCCGCGCCAATAATTAACATCATCAACAGTAATTGGATTTTTCTTTTCATTTTCACTCTAAAAACAATAGGGTTAGAATTTATTTACAGTTTTAATTTTAATATATGCCATTTGCCGTCATCATATAGCAAAGTGTTTTTAATAGATGAAATATTTGAAGGAAAAGTAACCTTCTTTGAGGCGAAATAAATATTTGGACTTTTAATTTTCTTAAAATATTTTTTATAAGATTCAAGTAGAGAAGTCTCAATCGTATAAGGCTTCACAAGAGAAACACCTATCATCGGAAAGATAATGCTTTTTGCCGAGGCAAAACCTTTTGATTCGTTGGATGGGAAAATAACTATAGCATCTTGAGGCAACAGCTCTTTTATTTTGTACGCAAATGCACTAATATCTTGAAAAGAGTTATATATATCTTTTATTTGATTGGTAGTGAGGATCTTTTCATGGTTAATAGAAGGATTTTCATAAATAAATTTCAATCTTGGCAACATAAAAATAATTAGAAGTAGAACAATATTACCGAATACAATAATGTTAGGGAGATAGAGTTTAACAAAATTAGCACCTCTAATCTTAACTTTGTATACCGAATGAGCTACTAAAAAAACTAAAACAGGGTACAGCGCCAAATAAATTCTTTGTGAAGACCCATTAATATATGCGCCAGGGTTAAGTAATAAGCCTTTCACAACATTAATTATTCCAATATCATAATTTCGTGGTTCTCCGGGATTTACCATCATAGAATCATGAGCGCTGGACATAACTAAAACTACTGAAAAATAAAAAGATATTAAAAAATATGTGAGTATTTTTTGTGATTTATCAAATTCCTTCCAATAAAAAGGTATGCATAAAAACAGGGAAACTGTAAAAACCCAATATCCTTGCAAAAAGAAAAAAAGCAAAAACCTAAAATTGAAATATGAAATATAATTTCCAAATTTTGATAATAATTCACCAAAATAATTACCAGAATAATACTTTAAAATAGCTAATGCTGTGCTTAACAATAACAAAACAGCAATTTTAAAATATTTATTTCCAAAAAATAAGATAATGCAAAAAAATATAAAAGTTAGTAATACTACATATGTCTTTAATTTTATAATAACCCAATCGGTGAGAAACAGGCACACCATAAACCACATCAAAGATATAGAAACCGGTAAAATAGTAAAATGAAAAATCCTTTTTTTAAAATTGTTATTGTCTAGATTTAAGCATATTGTAATGATGACGGCAGGGATACAAAATAAAAGAAATTCTACCCTTGACCAAATAGCAAATGTAAAACATAATCCGGATAATAGATATTTTCTATTTAGATCATCGTTATCCACTTCTAATGTTTCATACCAATAAACAACTCCAAAATAAAAATAACATGCGGCGATTAAATTATCCAAGGTAAGGTAGGATCGCCACCAAAAAACAGGAGTAGCAGCTAAAATTAAAGTAAATATTAAGGCATAACGCTCATTCTGTGTCCTTTCATTTAGCTTAAAATAAGTAAATAAAATAATCGATAAGTAAAATAAGGAATATATTATCTTTGGATAATTGAAACCAAAAAGATAGAAATAAGAATGTATTATTGGCACAATAGGCGTCCTGAATTCTCCCGCGTCAAGATAATAAAAAGACATGTCATGTGTAAACGCTAACATTTTCCCTAAATAATCATACACAAAGCCATCTGGCATCATTATTGGAAAATATGTTGAGAAAAGCAGGCTGACAATAAATAAGACAAATAAAATGGTCCAATATTTTATTAAGCCGTTTCTAAGAAATTGTTTAAAATCCAAGCGGTTTATCAGCTGAGAAAGGAGATTTTTTCTTATAGAGGAATATATATTTTTTCCAGTGACTATAGTCAAAAAAACAAGAAATAAAACAAATAATATTTGCCAGAGAATAATTGGGAAAGGCAGAGAATAAAAAAAAAATAATGCTAAAGAAAGCAGACCAAACCCTAGAGGAATACTAATCGCAATCCTTTCTCCGAAATCATTTTTTTGAAGCAAGTGAGTGACAATGAACCAACTCAAGGAAAAAAAAATGATAAAACAAAATAAAAACATAATAAATTAACCGAACAGGGGCCGGAAGCAAATGGAGCTACCGCTCCGGACAGCATTCTCATAAACATTTGATTTATAATAAGTAAAAAAGGGATATCCTATGCTATTAAATTATTAGGATTTTACTATCGAGTTTCTCTTCGAATGGAACCAATAATATTCCTGATACCGATTTTTCTAAGAACACTCAAATCAAATGGATAGTATTTGCCGGCTGGGCCTCCTTTTTTTTCTTTGCAATTTTTACAGAGGGGGTTGTCTTCAAAATTATTCATAATATGCTGTCTCCTTAATTCTATCATCCTGTCACAATTCCAAATTTCTTCAAGCGATTGACTATGCACATCCCCTATTATATATTTACCATCATAATCATAGCAGCATGGGACTACTTTGCCATTCCACAGGATAGTGAGTAAAAACCATGGTCGCATGCATGGGTATGAATTCTCGGATCGGTAAGAGTCTGATAATTGTGATTTTCGGGCCATTTTTGCTATTGTAGCATCAGAGCCATCCCATGTTTTGAACTGCTTTATAATAATTTTATCAATGCCAGGGATATTCCAACGGTTTTTGAATTCTTTAACCTCTGCTTCCGTATTTTTCATTTCAATCATGGAAATCTCAATAAAGGGGCGCCCATTTCCCTTTATTTTTTTTTTCTTTAAAAGATTACTCACATTTTTTTCTGCTAAATTATAATCAACTGAATTTCCACGGAGATACTTATAAGTATTATCATTAATTCCATCCAGGGAGAGGGTAATTCTGTCAATGTCCCCAGACATAATTCTTGTGACAATTTTGTCTGATAAAGATGTGGGATTTGTGGAAATTCCGGTCTTTATATCTTTTGATTTCGCATAGTCAACAAATTGATTTAATTGAGGGTGAAATACTGAATCTCCAAAATGAAAGAGCCATATCATTTTAGAATAGCCTGATGTTTGGTCAATAATTTTTTGAAAGATATCAATGCTCATATTTCCTATTTTTCTTGTCATATTGCCCCTTGGGCACATTTTACACTCTAAGGGACAATAATTTGTAGGCTCAATATTATAAATATCCGGAAAACCTCTACAAACTTCTTCTCTATGGAAATATGAATAGCTTTTTAAGAAATAATTATAAAGTTCTTTAATCCTATTTATCATTTAATTAATGTTTTCCTATAAACAGAATAGTATTTTTCCACTACTGTTTCCCAGGAAAAATTATCTTCCACATATTTTTTTCCTTTTATGGCTATTTCTTTTCTCAGTTTTTCATCTCTAATAAGCATTTTAATTTTTTTGGCAAGGTCTTTAGGGTCCTTCTGATTAACCAACAATCCGGTCTCTTGATCAACAATGAAATCGATAATTCCTCCCACACGACTAGCAATAACAGCCGTATTTGAAGCCATCGCTTCAAAAAAAACAATTCCAAGACCTTCTGTATCCCCACTATCCGTAACAATTGACGGTCCAATAAAAATATCCGATAGAGTAAAGTATTTTGCTAACTCGCAAGAAGTCATTTTGCCCGGAAAAATTACGGAAGACCCTACATTCAACTTTAGCACAAGGCCTTTTAACTCTTTTTCCAAAGGGCCAAAACCAATGACCAATAATTTTATTTCAGGATATTCATTCAAAACAAGCGGCATAGCTTCGATTAAGTATTTAAAGCCTTTTTTTTCCGCGAACCTACCCACTGCCAAAAGCATTGGGCCATTAATATTATAGATCTTTTTTATATTTTGAGCTTGAGCTTTCAATTGTCCATTAAAAATATCTAAATCAACTCCCATTGGTATAATTTCTACTGGTGTCTCTCTATTTGCAATTTTGCACATAGCATTTAGAGTCGCTCTGCTATTTGCAAGGCAGCATTTACCTTGAGAAATAGCAAACTTGCCAAACGGGATTAAAAAAGAATTGTTCAAAACAAAAAAAACGTCCCCAGCGTGGGCTGTTAATATCAATGGTATTTTAAAAATTTTGCTAAAAATCGCACAAAAAAATCCTTGCGGCACGATCCAGTGGCAATGGATCATCTCTATTTTTTTTTTTTTAATCATCCAACCAATATGGAAAAATTGAAATAGCAGAAAAAAAGGCAGCTCTATTCTCGCAAGCCAGCTACTTTTTAAATTTGGCAATGCCCCGCCATTGTAAAAAACTTTCTGCAATTTTTTAGGATAAAAGTATGAAAATCGATAGATCTTTAATCCTTCCATTTCTTCATAAGGTAACGCATCAGGAGCACCTGGAACTAACACAACCATGTTAAATCCTTTTGAGGCTAATTTTTTTGATAAATTAAAAACAAATGCCGGCTCAGAATCATTTTCCCATCTGGGAAAAGTTGTAGCTAACACCAAAACGTTTGGCAATTTATTCTTTTTCATTTGCCTCAGATTTTCTTATTCTATACAAACTGTTTTCAATATATTCTCTGTTAACAGAGATAAGGTCTGCAGCAAGTCCTATCAATATTATTTGAAATCCAACAATAATTAATATCGCCGATAATATAAGTGACTGGACATGGCCGGCAGTAGACTCAATGAAGAAGAAATATAAATAACGACATCCCAAAAGAAAACCTAAAAAGAAAGAAGTTCCACCTATATATGAAAACACTTTCAAGGGTTCGTACATAGCATAGATTCTAATGATAGTAACAATAGATTTTTTTATGTATCCCCATGTGCTTTTAAATAGCCTGGATTCTCTTAATTTCCCATTGGTTCTAATTGCCACATGAGTTATAGGAATATCTTTTTTCCCAGCCATTATAATGGTTTCAAGGGTATAACTGAATTTAGAAACAATATTAATTTGCATGGCTGTCTCTTTGCTGTAAGCCCGAAATCCGCTTGTTACATCTGGGATATTTGTGCCGGACAGTTGCCTAACTACCCAACTCCCTAATTTTTGAAGAAATATCTTGGTTAAAGAGAAATGCTTTATTTTCTCAACTTCTCTGTCACCTATAACAATTTCTGATTTGTTTTCCAAAATGGGTTTGATTAACTTTGGAATATCATGACCATTGTACTGGTTGTCCCCATCTGTATTAACAATAATATCGGCTCCTAGTTTTAGCGCAGTATCAAGTCCAATCATAAATGCATAAGCCAGTCCCCGGTTATATGACAGTTTCACAATGTGATCGACCCCCAACTCTTCGGCAACTTCCAAGGTTTTATCGGTACTACCATCATCAACAACCAGTACCTCCACTTTATCTAGGCCATCAATTTTCTTTGGAATATCCCTTATAACTAAAGGAAGCGTCTTTTCTTCATTTAAACATGGTATTTGGACAATGAGTTTCATAAGACTTGCACATTAACTGCAGAGATTTAATAAAATCAAAAACCTAATTAGCCCACAGAATAGCACAGAAATACAACGAGAAACCCTCTCGCCCAAGCTCCAGCTTGAGGTCAAAGAAAAGACTTTACTCTGTGTTAATCCTCATTATTAGCAAATTCAGGTCTTCGCAGGCATTCTTCCATAGGTGAATCTGAGGCGCAAAATCCGTTTTCTATTGATTTCATTAGGTTAAAAACTTTGCAAAAAAAACAAAGTTTTGTAAGTTAGTAGGATAGCTTACCAATCTAAAGTCTCTTCGCTATCATAAATATCTCTGTAAAAAATGTATCTTTTAAGGGACCATTCATATTTCCAATGATAACTATGGGAAAAATCTTTCTATATGATAAAGTTTAACTAAAAAGGAATTAAAATTCAATGGTTCATATAATGAGTACAAAATAATAATCTATTTGAAGATAAAGATTAATCAAGTTATAATGAATAAATATCGATGCCTAAAAATGCAGTTACTCTATGAGAACTGTTTTATTAACAAGAAAATTTTTTTTCATTAAACTTTCCATTTGACTTTAAGTAAAACCAATATAATCTATGCCGTTTGTAGTCACAGAATACCGTAGGCTCGTTTCAAATCATAAGAATTTCTATCCCATCATATTAATCTAATTTAAAATAAACTTGAGAGAAATGTAGGTGAAGTGAGTGGACAACTATAGAATTGACGGTCATAAGCTGCTCTATCATATACCTCGTGTCAACGCCTGGCTAAATAAAGAAAATATTTATCCAATTTATATGGAAATTAGTCCAACTGGGGCATGTAATCACAGGTGTACTTTTTGCGGACTTGACTTTATGAAATATCAACGCAGGTTCCTTGATACTGGTTTGCTTAAAGAGAGGCTATCGGAGATGGGTAGGCTTGGCCTAAAAGGTGTGATGTACTCCGGCGAAGGAGAACCTTTTTTACACAAAGAAATATCTGATTTAATCTTGCATACAAAGGAGTCTTCTATCGATGTAGCATTAACAACAAATGGTGTTTTGCTTAATGAATCGACTGCGGAAAAAATTCTTGGACATGTAGAATGGATTAAAGTAAGTATTAGCGCTGCAACGAAAGAGACTTATGCAAAGATTCACAAAACTGAGTCCGATGATTTTGACAAGGTGGTAAAAAACCTGTCGAACGCAGCGAATATAATAAAAGTGAAAGGTTATAAATGTGCTCTCGGTATGCAGATTTTACTTTTACCAGAGAATAGCCATGAGATCCTTCAGTTGGCAGAAATAGCGCGAGAGATAGGTATGAATTACCTGGTTGTAAAGCCTTATTCACAGCATCTGTTGAGTAAAACAAATCGGTATAAACAAATCAAATACAACGATTATTTATATATTGCAGATGAATTGAAAAAGTTTAAAACCAATCATTTTTCAGTTATATTCAGGATAAATACCATGAAAAAATGGGATGAGAGCAAACGGAATTATGAACGCTGTTTTGCTTTACCTTTCTGGTCATATATTGACTCCGGCGGCAATGTCTGGGGTTGCAGTGCATATCTCGGAGACAAAAAGTTTCTTTATGGGAATATTTATGAAAATTCTTTCAAGGAAATATGGGAGAGTGAAAAAAGGAAAAAGTCACTTCACTGGGTTGAAGAAGAGCTTGATGTTAGTAATTGCAGAATCAATTGCAGAATGGACGAAATTAATCGATACCTCTGGAAACTTACTTATGAGCCTCCTGAGCATGTAAATTTTATTTAACAGGAAATTTTATGGCAAAAATACTTATAGTAAAACTTGGTTATTCCGAAACCCTTGACCCGGAGATTAGCAGGACATCCAGTTTAGGAGATGTTTTACGGACAACTGTTCTCCTCCATAAATTTAAAGATGACCATGTTTCCTGGTTGGTTGATGAACATGCCTATCCTTTGCTTGAAGATAATCGGCTTATTCAAAGAATATTAATCTACGATCTAAATTCAGTATTGCAACTACAACATGAACGTTTTGATACTGTTATTAATCTGGAAAAGGTGCCTGGAATTTGTGCTCTTTGTGATGGAATTGATGCATGGAGACGTTTTGGATTTAGGTTTGACTCCTCTAATGGAACGGCTCAGGCATATGACCACGCTGAACGCGCAATGTCTCTTTGCGATAATAAGGATTTAAAAAAAAATCATGAGCAGTATTGGCAAGAAGCTCTTTATCATATGATCGGTGCTGAGTGGGACAAAGAGGAATATATTCTCGGCTATAAGCCCAAATGTAGCGTTAAGCATGATATTGGATTCAATTGGTCGGTCGGAAGCAAATGGCCAAATAAAGCATGGAAAAAAGAAAACTGGAAAAATTTGGAAAAAATTATTGGAAACAAATTTACTGTTTGTTATCAAAAGGGCATGAATGAGCTTCATGAATATATTGAATGGATAAATTCATGCCGTTTATTAGTTACAAATGATAGTTTGGGCCTTCATATAGCGTTTGCACTAAGGAAAAAAATTATTGTCCTATATGGCCCAACTTCTGTGAATGAGATTTATCTCTATGGCAGGGGAATTAGTCTTTTGCCGGAAGTCAATTATGATTGTATTCCTTGTTTAGTTCCAACCTGTTCTCAGGAAAAAATCTGTATGGATTTTATTTCTCCTGAACGCGTTTTTGAGTCCCTTAACAAGATGCTAGGCACAACCGGACATTAGTAATTGCTGATAATATTAATATTGTTAAATTAAAGAAACTTGGCGGCAATGAAACCACTAATAATTCCAAAAAGCTATAACTATATTGCAGTTTTTTTAAGTCTTTCCTGTAACCTTAAATGCAGTTACTGCATTAACCATTATGGAGAATCAAAGCTTCCCAAAGGACATTTGTCGGGAAAGGATTGGGTAAGGGGGTTGAATAGAATTGAGTCAAGGGACGATTTGCCTATTACCCTTCAAGGCGGCGAACCGAGTTTGCATAAAGACTTTATGTATATTTTAAATTGTATAAAAAGAAATTTAAACATAGATATTCTGACAAACCTACAATTTAATGAAAATAGTTTTATCCGGGATATTCATCCAGATAGAATTAAACGGAATGCGCCTTATGCTTCTATTCGTGTTAGTTATCACCCTGAAGTAATGGAGCTTGATCCATTATTAAAAAAGACGTTAAAACTGCATCGCAATGCTTATAGTATCGGCATTTGGGGATTGGACCATCCGAATAATAAGAAGCTAAATGAAGAAGCAAAGAGAAAGTGCTCTGAATTAGGAATTGATTTTCGCCTTAAAGAGTTTTTAGGTGAATTTAATGGTCGCCTATACGGAACATATTTCTATAAAGGATCAGTAGAAAATAGATCGAAACAAAATGTCTTATGTAAAACAAGTGAATTAATAATAGGCCCGAATGGAATGATATACCGCTGCCACAGCGATTTGTATGAAGACAGAGAGTCAGTTGGAAATATTTTAGATCCTGAATTTGAAATCAAAGATATTTATCGGAAGTGTAATTATTTTGGCCATTGCAATCCTTGCGATGTGAAGTTGAAGACAAATAGATTTCAAAAGTTTGGGCATACATCGGTTAAGATTGAAAACGTTAGCAAATAAGCCAAAATATATTCTATAAATCTTGTGAAACGCATAATCAAACATTATGGATGAAATAGACTGGAATAAACAAAATCTTTTTTATAGTAAAATGTTGCGAATCAGAATAATTGAAGAGAAATTGGCAAGTATTTATGCTGAGCAGGAAATGCGATGTCCTGTCCATTTTTGTATTGGGCAGGAAGCTGTTCCAGTTGGTGTGTGTCAGTCTCTAAATTCGACTGATACGGTATTAAGCAATCATCGCTCTCATGGCCATTATTTGGCAAAAGGGGGTTGCTTGAAGAAAATGATTGCAGAACTCTATGGTAAAGCTACAGGTTGCACATCTGGGAAAGGAGGCTCGATGCATCTTATTGACAACTCTGTGAACTTTCTTGGGGCGTCTTCTATTGTTGCAGGTACGATTCCTATTGCCGTAGGTGTAGGCTTTTTTAACAAATTAAGAAACTTAGAATCAATATCTGTAGTTTTTTTTGGAGATGGAGCTACTGAAGAAGGATTGTTTTACGAGAGTTTAAATTTCGCTGCATTGCATAATCTACCGGTACTGTTTGTTTGTGAAAATAATTTTTACTCTGTGTATTCTCCTCTTTCAGTTCGCCAGCCAGCCAGACGTAAAATCTACAAGCTTGCGAAAGCGATGGGATTAGATTCTACCAAGGTTGATGGTAATAATGTTAATTCGATTTACTTTGCATCACTTGATGCTTTAAATAGTATTCGCTGTGGAAAAGGACCTTATTTAATTGAAGCTGAAACATATCGCTGGCTTGAGCATTGTGGACCTAATTTTGATAACAATATAGGATATCGTACTGAAGAAGAATTTCTGGAATGGAAAAAGAGAGATTCTTTGAAAAACCTTGAGAATAAACTGCTAAAAGAATTAATTATTTCAGAGAGTCTGATTAAAACACTAAAAAATGAAATTACTGAGGAAGTTATGGATGCTATCGACTACGCTAAGTCTTCCCCCTTTCCAGAAGCAAAAGAACTGAATAAAACCGTTTATGCATGCTAAAGCGAACGAAAATAAAAAAAGACAGATAACTTTTGCTGGTGCCATAAATGAAGCAATTGAACAATCTATGAATAAGGACTCTAATGTATTTATTATGGGTTTAGGCGCTACTGACCCCAAAGGAGTTTTTGGAACAACTATTGGACTGGAAAAAAAATTTGGTTCCAATAGAGTATTGGACATGCCTACTTCAGAAAATGCAATGACTGGAGTTGCCATAGGGACAGCAATCAGGGGAATGCGTCCAATCATGGTTTACCAACGGGCTGACTTCATGCTTATGTGTATGGATCAGATAATAAATAATGCTGCTAAGTGGTACTATATGTATGGTGGACAGAAAAGTGTTGCTCTTACACTTCGTTCGATTATAGGCAGGGGTTGGGGGCAGGGACCTCAACACTCCCAAAATTTTCAGTCCCTTTTTGCGCATATTCCCGGTTTAAAAGTGGTTGCTCCGACTTTGCCTTATGAAGCAAAAGGTCTATTGATCAGCAGTATTGAAGACAATAATCCAGTTATTTTTATTGAACATAGATGGTTATTTAATCAAATAGGCATTGTTCCGGAGGAATGGTATTCGCTTCCGCTTGGAAAAGCAAATATTATCCGTGAAGGTAAAGATATTACCATTGTGACTACTATGGACATGGTACTAGAGTCAATCCAGGTAGCAAAAAAACTCGAATCTCAGCATTTAAGCATAGAAATAATAAACCTTTGTTCTCTAAAACCCATTGATGAAGATACAATCCTTAAATCAGTGGCTAAGACGGGAAGATTACTGATAATAGATTCCAGCTGGGTTGCCTTTGGTATTTCAGCGGAAGTTGCAGCTATCGTTTCTGAAAAGGGATATGATTTGCTTAAATCAAAGATTAAACGATTGGGATTGCCTGATGCCCCTGCTCCAACCACTTGGGCTTTGAGCAAGTATTATTATACCAGTGAAGCAGATATCTGTAACGCAATTTGTGAAATGCTTGATCTTAATTTTAATTTGAAACATCTTGGTATTAACAATTTTGTTAAAGATGTTCCGGATGAATACTTTAAGGGGCCTTTTTAAAAATTGAAATATTGAGATAAATATAAAATTCTAAATAGTAGTGAGTTAAAACAAATGAGTGAGATTATTCTTGATGGTCACAAATTAGCTTTTCATAAAGAAAGAGTAGAGGCATGGATGCAAGGCGAGCGCATCGCCCCGATAACAATTGATTGTTCCCTTACAAGAGCTTGCACCTACAAGTGTATCTATTGCTATAGCATGCTTCAAACAAATGATGTTAGAAAAATAACACGTGATGTTATTTTCAGGTTCTTGGATGACGCTGCTGAAATAGGGGTTAAGGCAATCAGTTTTGTGAGCGACGGAGAGAGCACTTGCAGTCCGCACCTTTATGACGCCATTTTACGGGGCAAGTCGAATGGCCTGGACATGGCATTGGGCACAAATGGTTTTTTGCTGAAGGACGACCGCCTTCAAGAAATACTACCTGCGCTTACATATCTTCGATTTAATATTTCTGCCGCGGAACCCCAGAGGTACTCGGAGATAATGGGCTGTAAGCCAAAGCATTATGATAAAGTGATTAATACGGTAAGGGAAGCTGTCAGGATTAAGCGGGCAAATGATTTTGAAGTTACCTTGGGTCTTCAGATGGTTCTGCTTCCAGAATTTCATGATCAGATTATTCCTCTTGCAAAATTGGGGAAGGAGCTTTCTGTGGATTACCTGGTAATAAAACATTGCAGTGATGATGAATCAGGAAGTCTTGGGGTTGACTATTCAAAATATCATAGCTTGGTGGAGGTTTTAAGAAAAGCAGAGAGTTTTTCGGATGAAAAATATCTGGTCAAAGCAAAATGGTCAAAGATTTTAAGTAATGGAAAACGTATTTATTCTAAATGCTATGGCCCTCCTTTTCTAATGCAATTTTCCGGTTCAGGATTAGTAGCCCCATGCGGTATGTTTTTCAATGATAAATACAAAAAATATCATATTGGTAATATTGCAGATTCATCATTCAAAGAAATCTGGAAGAGCGAACGTTATTGGGAAGTTGTAAACCTGATTGCTTCTGATGAATTTGATGCAAGGAAAATGTGTGGCTGTTTATGTGTACAACATAAAGTGAATGAATTTTTGTGGGATATTAAACAGAGTAAAGTTGATTTAAATGAATGTACAGGGGAGCTACCAATGCACGTTAATTTCATTTGAAAATTATAGTTTAATTTTATTCCTGTACCAATAACTCAAACTAGTAAAACGCGACATATCCTCTCCGTAAAGAATGTTATTTAATCAAATAAGTATTGAGTCGATAATATCTGGAAAACAATAAATTCGGATGTAAAATTAAAAAAATCGCCCTATGAATGAAGAAATAAAAATATCAGTTGTAATGCCAGCGCTTGATGAAGAAAAGAATATTCATGCTGCCATTACAAATACTTTAAAGGCTTTTGATGATTACAGTATTAGTGGTGAAATTATTGTAATCAACGATGGGAGCAACGACAAAACTGAAGCCATTGTAAAAGAAAAAAAAAAAAATGATTATCGGATTAGATTAATCAGACACACAAACCCTCAAGGGATAGGTTCGTCATTTTGGGACGGAGTTGACATTGCACTGGGAGATGCGGTTTGCATGCTCCCCGGAGACAATGAAAACGAACCATTGGAAATTTTCCGATATTTTAGGCTGCTCGAGCATGTAGACATTATTATTCCTTTTATGTTTAATAAGCAGGTGCGATCACTTTTTAGAAATGCGCTTTCCTTTTTTTATCGTTTTGTTATTAATACAACTTTTTTAGTAAATCTCAATTATACAAATGGCACAATTCTTTATCGTAGATCTATTCTTAAGGACCAACCTCACAGAAGCAAGGGATTTTTTTTTCAAACAGATATTCTAATAAGACTAATTAAGAAAGGTTATCTTTTTGCCGAGGTCCCTTATAAGCTCAGGACAAGAAAAGAAGGAATCTCTAAAGCAGTTACTTTTCCATCGTTACTAAATGTAATAAAAGGCTACCTTCGCTTAGTGAAAGACTACTACTTTAATAGAAATGAAATGACTAATGGGCCCTATTCTGATGATGCCTTGACAACTCTAAGGCATAAAGAATAATAGCCTTATATGATATTTTGAAATAGTCCGATTAAGAAAAAAAAATATAGATTATGAGAGTATTGGAAATTGGATTATTTTTGTTCTTCCTGGCCTTCTTATTACATTTGATCATATGGAAAGTTAGAATGCCAAAAAGACAAACAAAAACAATTCTACAAATTTTTTTCGGAGTTTTAATATCTGGTATTATTTTTTTATATATTAAGCAGCCAGCTCTTTTAAAGGGTGACTTTTTTTCATTTGAAAGTTTTATAGAATATTTTCATATTTCCATTTTCTTTACATCTCTCACTTTAGGATACATTATTACATATTCTGCTTTGGAGGCTGACAGCCCATCCCTCGTTATGATAATGCTTATTTTAGACGCAGGACCTAGCGGACTGGATATTGGGGCTTTCACGCAACGTTTAAACGATGATTTGCTGGTAAAACCGAGAATAGAGGATCTGCTTAGAGATAAATTAGTTTGCATGGATGGCGAAAAATACTTACTTACCCCAAAAGGCAATTCTTTTGTCACTATAATTACGTTTTATAGAAAACTTATTAATCTGCCCTTAAAAGGAGGCTGATCCATATTGATCCTTAATTATTTGCAGCCTCTAAATCCACTCGCAGGTCTATTAATAAACATATTTGTGCAAGTAATTTCTTATAGAATGCTTTTAAGTTCTTTTCTCTTAAAATCTGTCTATACAGGGTTTGCAGCAGGATTTATCTTTGTAACATTATATGAATATTATGTTTTTTTTACTATTGCAACACCAATAAAACAATTTTTGTCAGTCCTTATAGTTAATTTATTAACATACACTTCATTGGGCTATTGCTTTTTCCATTTTATAAATTTAGGGGTAACTGCTCGACGTGTTAGGATACTAATTGAATTGGATGAATCTAAAAAAGGTCTTTCAATGAAGGAAATTCTTAGCAGATATAATGCGAAGTGTGTTGTTGAAATGAGAATTAGAAGGCTAATGAGCAGTGGTCAGGTTACATACAATAATGGTAGATACTATATAGGCAGTCCTATACTGTTATTAATGGCGAAAATTATAATAACAATGAAATTAATAATTCTTGGAAAAAAAAGCGAATTTGACTGAAATTTATTAAAAAACCTTTAGATCAAAATGATATTAATTAATTCTTCTTCAAAAGATGCACTAAAAATATTTCAACCATTTCTTCCTATTTATGTACCCGTTGGCATTGGGTTTCTCCTTGCAGTTGCGGAGCGTGAGAATATTCACGCAAGACATATAGATCAACAAATTGAAAAAAATTTTTTTGGCTTAATTGCAGAGCATGTTAAAAAAATGAAAAAACCGTACATCTTTGGATTTAGCGTGATGACTGCAGCCTATAAGAGCAGCATAATTGTTTCAAAAAAATTAAAAAAACTCTATCCAGATTCTATTATCTGCTTTGGCGGTATCCACCCATCCGCAATTCCAGAAGAGGTTTTAATCAATAAGCACATAGATGCTGTAATTAGAGGAGAAGGAGAGCTAATATTGCCTGAATTTTATAGGCGAGTCAAAGAAGGAAATAATTTTGACGATCTTAATAATATTTCATTCCGAAAGGATGGAATAGTTATTCATAACCAAAGAGAAATTGCTAACAAGAGCCTGGATAGTTTGCCTCCGTTCCCTTATCATCTCTTTACATCTCCAAAATATGATTTAGGATTTGTAGTAAGTTCTCGAGGTTGTCCATACAAATGTATTTTCTGCAGTAATATTATTGCAACAGGAAAGAGTTATAAGTGTAGATCTGAAAGTATTATAGTAGACGAACTTGATCTTTTATACCATAAATACGGAAAAAAGTTTGTTCTTTTTCTAGATGATAACTTTCTTGTTAGCAAAGAAAGGATATACAACTTAATCGATAAAATAAAGCAAAGAGGGTTACACAAGAAAATGACTTTTAGCTTTCAGGCTAGAGGGGATACTGCTGATTATAAACTTTTTAAAGATTTGTATAATTGTGGTTTTAGAAGTGTTTTTTTTGGAATGGAAACAGCCTCCAATCGTATTATGAAAATTATTAAAAAAGGCGAAACCGTAGAACAATGCGTTTCTGGAGTGCAGACGGCAAAACAGGTAGGTTTTCATGTGAGCGCCGCATTTATCTATGGTTTTCCTGGTGAAACCCATAAAGATAGAATGGATTGCGTTGAAATAAGTAAGAATCTGGAATTAAACATGGTTAGATTCAACAATGCTACTCCCTATCCTGGGACCAAACTGTATGATATAGCCAAGAAAGAAGGGCGCTTGAATATACAGGGTTTATATGAAAACTTTTTTTCTGTTTCGACCTTTATTGAAAATCCATTCAAAAAAATACCTTTTTCCTATGTTCCTATTGGCAGTACTGAAAGAGAGATCAGAAACGATATTCTTTTAAGTTATCTTTCTTTTTATACCGATATAAAAAAAATTAAAAGAATATTTTCAAATCCTAATGAGGGGGTAGGCTGGTTTAATGCGGGTGAAAAGTTTTTAGAAATGTTAAAAAAACTTCCTGCATTGATGCTTTTAGCAGCGCTGCTGTCCGTAAAATTTATGCAGCTGATTATTGATGTATTTGTGAAAAAGAACACTCATATTTCTTATGCTGAATTCATGCAAATTATAACATTTGGACAACATATTAAAAAAAACTCTTCTTTAAATTTGAGGTAAAGAGCTAAGCTCTATTTGCCCCTTCAAAAAAATAAAACTTTCCCCGGCTTACTTGGTTACAGTCGAAAGCTTCTGAGTGAAATCCTTACTTCCCATATATCTATAAATTACAACATTCCTATCCGATTGAGGGGTTTTGAATTGATGAATTTGTATTTCAAAAACATTATTTCCATATCGTGCCGGATAATCCAGTACAATTTTTTGATAGTTATTTTTTTTTATATAATCGAAAATATAGTCTCTATAAAAATCTTCTTTCTTTTTAATTTCTATTCTAGTTTCAATAGTTTTTTTCAGAACTGACCCGAACGGAGAACTTTTTCTTAAAATTATCCAATCCGGACTTTCTGGAAAAGGAATTTCATAAATTCGCCTGAAGTTAGTATGAAACGCAAATGATGCAAATTCATGGTTCATCAAAAAAGTATCATCTTTGCCCCCATGCTTTTTGACATATTCTACTATTCCATTCAAAGGACCTCGGTACTGATGAGTAATTTCGTATAAATATTTTAAAAATACAGATTTTAATTCTATTTGCCATTTAAAAGTTGAAATTGGTCCTCTGAAATACTCTGTTTTCTTTAGGGACTCTGTGACTTTATTTCCAGAAAGATAATCAATCCCTTTAAAAGCAAAAAGAGGACCGACATGAACAACATTGGAAAAAATTAAAAATCCTAAAACAATTATAATTAGCCAGGATTTTTGTTTTGATATTAACCGGGAAATAATACGTGCCGTAAAAATATAAAAAAGGGGCAGAATGCCTGCGATATAATGTTGTTGAGGCGTATAGTGTAGCGTAGAAACCCCGATGGTTGAAAAAATCAGAATTGTTATTAATACAAGTTCTTTATGTTTTAGCAGATACTCCTTCTTGAAAAAATCCTTTGAAGCAAAAAACAAAAATACTAAAGGAAATATATAATTGTTAATTTGAAATAAAAATGAAAAAAAACGTTTTGTTAAAGATAGTATATCATTCTTGTGCGGTATGCCAGTAACAGCTACCCAATAGTGTTTGCTTATTCTTTCGAAAGCTGGATACGTGTATAGTATCCAGGGAGCTGTCATAAAAAATATTATCAAAAATGGGATAAAAAATTGCTTTACTCGAGCTTTGTTTCTCTCATAAACAAGCAGATGTAAAATTATTCCCGCTAAAACTCCTGAGCAGAAAATATGCATAGAATGAAAGAGCATGGCTGAGGATATGATAAAACCTACAGCGCTCCACTTTTTATGCTCGAGCATTTGAAAATAAAACCATATTATTAACAATGTAAATGGGATTTCAAAAGATATGTATCGAGCTGTTCTAAAATATAATAAAAGAGGAACAGAACAAATAAAGAGCAAAGTTGCAATGGCAGCTTCTTCTTTGTTTCTGTTAATTTTCAAAGTTAAGAAGTACAAGAGAGGCACAGATAAAACAGCGAGCAAGGCTGAAGGAAAACGAGCTGCAAAGGAATTTTGACCGAAAATATATAACGATAAAGCTCTTACATAATAGGGAAACCAGGGTTGTATTTTCTGTCTCCCATCCATAGCCATTAGATAGTCTACTTCATTTATGCCATCGCTATTAGCAGGATACCCAAATTTTAGAGTTGTAAGGCTGTAAAAGGAAGCTACCCCTTCATCAACTCCCAAAGCGTTCTCACCAAGTCTCGGGAAAACTAAAAAAGCACTTAAAATAATCAAAAAGTACAATGTTTTATGGGTGTATATTTGTTGTATTAGTTTGTTCATTTACATAAAATTAAAAAATCAGCAACGGAAATACATGGAAATCCACAGATATTTTTAGCCACGGATAAACACGAATTATCAAAATAAACCATAAAGGGGCTTAACTAAGATTTGTATCTAAGACAGATATTTAATATTCCACAGATCGCATTTTCCACAAATTTCAGTCTGTTTTTTCCGAAATTCTATAAATTCTTTACCGTTCCAAATATCCTTTAGTTCTCCCTGAATAATATTATCAATCTTATGCATGGGCAGTCCGCAGCATGGGGTGACGTCCCCATTCAGGTTTATATACACATAGGTGTATGTTTTTAGACAATATTTTCCAAATCGGTGAAGAGCATATTTTAAAATTTTATAAATTTCTTTTTGAATTCCCTTTCCCACAGAATACTGAATACAATCGACTTCAATGCCTCTCTTTCTCCCCAACCGGTTGGCTTTGATTAATATATCCTTTTCTTCTTCTCTTGAAGGTCTTGGGAGATCCTCATTAAACCGTAGATCCAATCGTCCCAGGTTAACTCTATCAATTCCTACAGAAGAACCCCACTGGATAAGGTTAAAGATTTCATCTCCGCCATTCTTTTGTATAGTAGACTGAAGAGTTACTTTTGGCTTACGACCATTTCTGCTCTCTAAAAGAGTTACTATATTTTTTTGAGCTGCATGATTTTCATGCCCAAACCGTGAATTTCCATTTAAGGTATCTATAGAAAATGAAATAGAATCGATTC
>DASCNB010000282.1:0-7824 GCA_036011265.1 Nitrospinota bacterium
CGGTAATTTTTAACACTCCATAGACACACCCTTTAGACAAAAAAACCCTTTAGGACTTTTCCTCGAATGCCGATAGGTAATTATGAAGTCATTGTAAATCTTTTTTTTAACTACGGGGGGCAAAAATGATTATGAGTAATTGGCTTATAAAAAAATTTGATCGATTCGAAAATAGTTTAGAAAAAAAACATATAGAGGATATTTGCAAGTCTAAATTACAGTTTATGATTTCTCTTGATGGGAGCTATGTCTCGTATCAAAGCATGTTTGTGGATTTAGTAAATCTAAGAAAATTATCCGGAATAAAAATTGATTCTGTATTGCCCAAAGATGGTGACTTGAGACTAAAACCTAAAACTAAAGTCGTAATCAGCTACGATTTTAAAAAAAAGAAGTATAAATTCAGCTCAATGGTCCTTCGGAAATTCAATGGCGCTTACCCTTCTTTTTTAATTACTTTGCCTGAAACCATTAGAGCCGCCGGCTAATTTAAACGAGCGGCCAATCATAACGGGTTTCTTGCAATGAAATCTTTCACCCATGGCACTATTTTCTCCCAGGCGTCTTCCACCACATAATGACCGGCATCGGAAACTTTTTCGACCTCTGCTTTTGGGAAATAAGTTTTCCAGCGACCAAGAAAACGTTCGTTAAAACAAAAATCCTTTTCTCCCCAAATTATCATCATAGGATGGCTTCTGAATTGTGAAAGTCTACTTTCTATGTCCTTCAGCATTGAATAACTGTAGTCCTCAGGGGTCATAGGTATATCCTGTACAAATCTTAATATGGCAATTCTGTTGGCAAAACTATCATAGGGCGCGAGGAAACCGGATTTAACTTCGGGAGTCATTCTTTCTTTATTTTTACATGCCATATGTATAGACAGACGCACGAAAGCATTGAACCACCGGACAACTACATCTCCAAGAACAGGAATACGACAGATACGTATTCGAAAGGGAATGCAGGGCATGAGAAAGGCAGCTGTGTTGAAAACCACAAACCGCTTTACACGTTCAGGTTTCATCACTGCCCATCCCATACCTATAGCTCCTCCCCAATCGTGAAGAGCAAAAGTAATATTCTTAAGCTCAAGTTTTTCTATTAAAACATCAAGATTCTTAATGTGCTGTTTAAGACGGTAATTGTATTGTTGAGGTTTGTCACTCAAGCCACATCCCATGTGGTCGGGCACAATGACCCTGTATTGTTCTCTCAGACCTGAAACAAGATTACGGTAGTAAAAGGACCAGGTAGGATTGCCGTGCAACATTATAACAGGTTCACCCTTCCCTTCATCCAGGTAGTGGTACTTCAAACCATCAATTTCAATGAAGTTTGATTTGAAAGGATATAGTTCTTTTAATACATTAACATCAAACATCGAACGCTGAACATCGAAAAAAATAATAAAATACCGGTGATTATTTTCGAGTAAACAGTTATTAGCAATTCTTCGGTTTTAAACGCTTTTGGGCAGTTTTAATACTGCTTACAAATATCTTAATTAATTCCACTGTTTCAGAAATAAATTCATCCGCTTTTGACGTTTCCTTGATAAGCGGGACATGTTGAATTAAACGAAGACAGCGATGAGACTCTCTTAACTCTTTCAAACATATTTTCATCTTGTGAACAAAATCTTTGGGAGACTCGGCTGCTTGTGCTTCCTCATGATTAAGCAAGGGCGAGGTACCTGAAGCAACAACTGATCACCAATTTGGTTCCCTGCGCGAGTTTTCGGAAGTGTTTCGACAAAACGAACTATTCTGGCTGCATAGTTCAAAAGCCTTTCTTCAAGATCATATTTCTTCTCGCCCATTATAGTTTATAAACCATATATTCCAGCCCAAAAAGAAACATTTTATACACTCTTCGACGTTGAACGTTCAACGTTCAATGTTAATATTTAATTTCTACCATTCCACTCCCAGCATTACACTGTTTAAGCCGCTCCCAATGCCGAGCATTGCTATATTATCATCTTTTTTCACCAGTCCTTTTTCGATTCCAATGGCCATTGTGATGGGAAGGGAGGCAGACCCGGTATTTCCCAGGTATTCCAGGGTTGAAAAATCTTTTTTAATGTCTAATTTCAGGGTTTCGTAGAGCATCTTCCTGTGGGCTGAGCCCACCTGATGGCAGAATATCCTGCTCATGGCGTTGTTTTTCCAGCCAAGTTTGCTCCTTGTCTCTTCCCAGGTTTCTTTGGCTAATTTTATTCCATTGATCATGAGAGTTTCCGAGTCTGTTAACATGCTGACATCACCGGTATGGGCTACATCCGCGTTTATTCCGCCGATACAAAGCTCATTATGCCGGGTATTTGACCTTGCTTGGCCTCCTAATAGTTTGTGTCCTGTTTTTGAAATAGACGAATGAGCCATCACAACCGCTACAGCTCCGGAGCCTATGGTAAGAGAAGCAATATAGTGTTTGATTTTTTTTCGGCTGATGTCTTTGTCAGACAAAATATTATTAATAGTAGTTTCAACCAATTGTTTTCCGCACTCCCCTGACACTATCAATCCTGCTTCTACCTGTCCTAACTCTATCATATTAGCTAAAACAGTCATGCTGTTGAGAAAACCGAGACAGGCATTTGAAACATCAAATAGAGAGCACTCGCATGGCAAATCAAGGGCATTATGTACCACACTGGCAGTGGCGGGCTCTAAAAAATCCCGGGAAACAGAGGCATGGATAAGGCAACCAATGTCCTGCTTTGAAACAGTTGATTTTTCGATAGCCTTTTTTGCCGCAAAAACGCTGACTTCACTTGGTCTTGTACCGTTTTTCCAGAACCGACGCTCTTTTATCCCGCTCATCATCTCCAGGCGGCCTTCAGGAAGTTTTAAACGGTCGTAAACCGGACTGAGACGCTTTTCAATATCTTCCGAAGAAACTATTTCATCAGGAATTTCATATCCGAAGGCTTCAATACAGACGTTTTTAAAAAGCAAAACAGCTTCATCTCCTTAAAAATCAAAATTGCCACAAAGACAGCAAGGCACATTCCCCTTTAATTCAGGCTGCCCGAAAACTGCGGTAGTCAGATGATTGTTATTCTGAACGAAATGAAGAATCTCATGATTTCAATAAGTTATTAAAACAGAGATTCTTCGGCAAAGCCTCAGAATGACAGTTTTCGGACACACTGATTTTTTTGGGTATCCGCCCTTAAGAAAGGGGGTCAGGGCGCTGTAATCTTCTCGCCTCTGTGGTCAAACATTATATCAAAAAATAGCATAAAAAAAAGGCGGAGATTCCAAGAAGAAACTCCGCCGTTGCTAATGAGAAGAGGATAATCTAAATGTTAAATTTTAAATCACTTATGAGTTATTATTATTTTTTATTTATTTTCCTATATGCGAAAACTTCCAGAAAGCCGACAACCAGGAAGCCAATGGCCGCTATAACATAGACCTTTGGAGGGGTTTTTACTTCCATCACAAGCATATTCCAGGTGGAAGTTGATTTGTTTGTACCGGACTCACCATTGCCACCATCCCATGCATTTACCGAGTAAGGAAGAAACTTTCCAGGAATAAATTGAACGTCTTTTTTAGGATTGTCAGTGGTCAGTGATCTCTTCATAATCAGTTGCCATTGTCCTGTCCAGTTGTCCTTACCGTTTCTGGCGCCTTTATTACTTTTCGCTTCAATAGCCTTTTTAGTAACTTTAAATTTTTTAAAAATGCCTTTTGCTTCTACTTCTACCGCCTTATCTTCGTCCGCTTTCCAGTACCAGAGTTTAACCGGGTTGTTCGGATCTCCGTTCAGAAAGTGCGGCCTATTTGTTCCCATCAGTTCTCTCGCCGGGAACTGAAGAGCAACCGCGTCTCTCAGGTCTCCATATTTGCGCAGTAGATTAAATTCCTTCGCTGGCTTGTCGCTCCCAAATACTTTCGGATCGTAATATTCCACATAGGTTTTTACCACGTTATTCAAACCATTAGAGCCTTTTTCCGTGTAAGACTGATGCAGTGTTTTTCCTCCCTGCGTGGCCTCTGCTTTCGGGTCGTGCTTGACACTCTCAGTCCTGTCGTTCCACTCTAATTTAAAAACTATGTCCGTTTCGTTATATAATGCTCTGACCGTTACCAGATCAACCGAAAAATTCTGCCATCTTGGCTTAAGCGACACCAACCCTGATAATTTCAAATCCGTCATATTGGCCTCAGCCCATTTTGGATCATCAGGCGTTGCGGGCAGTTCCCCCTCAATCTTCTTAACGATAAGAACTTCATTGTCCGTTCTTTCATACTGAAGTGATTTTACGAAATGAGCAAGATCCCATCTGTCAGATTCGGGAATAGTATCAACAAAAGAGGGCATCGGGGTTCCGTTAATGCCTGTGGTTACACGGGCAAAAATATCTTTAATCCCATCGCCGCCCTTAAACTTCCAGCCTTTGGTAAAATCTCTTGGATGGATTTTAAATCCCC
Organism: Nitrospinota bacterium; assembly: GCA_036011265.1. Lineage (GTDB taxonomy): Bacteria > Nitrospinota > Nitrospinia > CAJXCL01 > CAJXCL01 > CAJXCL01. Next base: position 4,452 of record DASCNB010000282.1, read on the forward strand.
GGTCGGTCTTCAGAGTAGGAAAAGATTTTCCATTGCCTTTCCCATCTATACCATGGCATTCCCAACATTTTTTATCTTCATAAACCGCCTTTCCTTTTTCCGCTTTCGCGGGATCAAGCTCAGGCTCCGGAATATCATTATATTTGATAAGTATCTGGTTATACCTGTATTCTTCCTTGTCATCAGGATCATCAGTAGTTTTAAACTCATCATCTTCTTCCCAGGAATCGTTTAAAGTTTGAATAAAGGCAATGACCCCCCATCTTTCCTCTACAGACAAACCTACTTTAGATATCTCTTTGGCAAAGAAGGTCATGGGAGTCCCTGTTATCCCTCTTGAGATAGTCCTGAATAGGTCCTCATCTGTCGGCAAAATACCTGAGGCCGTTGTTCTGAATTTAAAAAGAGGCTGTGTGAAATCTCTTGGCTTGGGATCGATCAATTGTGCTACCGGCCCCTCCCCGTTACCTGACAACCCGTGACAGAAACTGCATCGTTGAAAATAAGTAACTTTTCCTGCTTCAATTACTTTTGGATCCCTTAAATTCGGTTTATTTTTCCCGATAGAAAACTCCTCTGCCGCAAATCCTCTGCTAGACACAAGGAGCAGGGCCACTACCAAAAAAGTTTTAAAAAGCTGTTTCATCACACATCCCCCAAAAAATTAAATTCAAAAAATATTCAGACAGGATAAAGATGAAATCAAAATTCGATCCATCCTGTTTGTTCATACATATATTAATGCACTGCTTCAGGAATACGGGCCGTTTTTTGCGCCAGATTCAGTTCCGCCATCATGATCATCCAAATCTGTTCATCAGTCAGGTCTTTTTTCCATATCGGCATAGCAGAGTTCCATGGAGTTGCTTCAGGCGGTAAACCAGGTCCACCGTTCCTGATTCTCCAGAAGATGTAGCCCTCAACAATGGTTTCCAGAGTTCCATTATCGGTAAAATCTATCGGTCTCAGTCTGAATCCATCAGCCAAAGGCCCGTTGCCGTCTGTTTTGTCACCGTGACAGGGTCTGCAATTGAATTCATACAGGGTCCTTCCTTCATATAATCTTTTTTCTGTATAAGCAAGTTTAATATCAGCCTCACTCGCGCCACCCGATTTTATTTTTTGAACTGCTTCATTAACTCCCGGAACTGGAATAAAATCCAACGCTCTCGCGCCGTGGCCTGTTTGAGGCACAAACTCCACTTTGTCCGCCTTAACCTGTGCCACAAATGAATCCAACATTTCTTTGCTTGGATTGGCTATAGGATTGACGAGATTTTCATTTTTCTTTGGAAAATTAGAAGAAGGATGCTGGATTCGCAGGACTACCGGGGCCGCACTCTTTGGAGCAAAATAAGAATAGGCAACCTGACCGCTTCCCAAAGCTACAGCAAGCATCACAACCCAGGCCACCGGGTGGGTATATCCTCCTCTCAGCAGTTTAAGTATCGGAGCCAAAAACGAATCTATTCTCCCCTGATCAAAGCTCACATACATAAATATGACAATTGTCAACAATATGGCCCAGAACATTTGCAGGGAACCTGGCACCGGCAAAGGAAGCTCCAGTCCTGTTACTTGCCTTGACAGCGCTGGAATACCCTTCACCAATAAAACCCAAGCAACTCCACAAAAGATTACCACGGACCAGAACATCCCAATTAACGGTTTTTTTTCTCCTGCCATTTTGATCACCCTCCTTTTAAATAATATTCATTTGGAAATATCTAACCTTGTCATCAGTCATTGACATTACAACCAAAGAACCAATGATTAAATCCATTCTGGATAAAGTTCTTATTCACGCAATCTGCGTTTTATTTTTGTCTTTAAGTTTATATATAAATCAACCGGCTTTCAAAAAAGCCACAATATCATGAAGATTTTTTACCGAAAGGAGGTCTCTAAAATTCCCCGGCATGATAGACATTACCGCGGGTTTTCTATACCCCTTCCGTATTTTTTTAATATCTGCTTTTGGTATAGCCACCTCTGTTCCATCCTTTTTGACGAGTGTAATTTTCTCATCATCTTCAGCTTTTATAAATCCTTCAACTTTTTTCTTACCATCGGCATTTTTCTTCTTGAGTTTAACAGTTGATTTAATTGTATTCTTTAGGATTACTATCTTTTCGGTCCCTTTCAGGTTCATAACTTCAACAGAATCTTCCTTGTCCTCCAGGAACCACCCTTTTATTTTTTTGTCGAAGGTTTTGATAACCACTTTAGGTTTGGTACCGAACTTTCCTCCTTTTAATTTATCTAAAGCTATAGCCACTTCTTCACCGGTACTCAATTTAATTTTGGCTTCAGTATCGCTTACACCCGCGTCCACACCTGTAAAAATCTCTCCATCAACCGTCTCAAGCTTAATCGGCTCAAAACCGCTGGCAATAACAGCGCTCGGTTTTAGAATAGATTCAATAATAAATTCAGTAGACCTTGTGCCTCCCACGGTTGTCAACACAGGACCAACTGTCCCTCCTTTATCGCCGTGAGTATGGCACTTAAAGCAAGGCGCCGGGCTTTCCGGATCAAAAAACATTTTTTTCCCGGCTTCCGCGTCTCCTTCTATATAGGTTACAAATGGAGATGCTGTTGCCGCTTCTTCCGTTGTTTTCTTTATTAAATCATGAAATCTCTTCCCCGGACCTGTAGGATTCATAACCTGGTTAAGGTCCGGTTCTCCATCCTGAGCCCAGAGATACATAATAACCGACTGAACGTCCTCGAGATTTAAGTTAATAGGGGCTTTATAAACATATGGCATCTCATTTTTAAATCCCGCTACAACGTATCCCCCCGGTTCTCCCATGCATTCCCATAAATAATCTACCGGAGCCCATGGCTCACCGGTTGCCTTAGTTCTTTCTTCGGCCCTCATAACTATTCTTTCACCCATCGCGGAAAGCCTTGCGGGATCCGTGGCAAAGTCTTTTCCGAGTTGAACACCGTGATTCGGGCACCTGACAGCGCTCCCCCTGGTCCCAAGGCTGTGACAGGTAGTGCATCTCCCTCTACCCCAGTAAATCGCCTCGCCATTATCAGCGCTCACACCCGTTGATCGAGCAATCATACCCTTTTCACCACCCGTCATCATGGTTATTTTCCATCCTACAAACATATATGTCAAAACAAGACCAACCAAAAAGAGAAAGACCTTTCCTATTGCTCTAACCTGGTTATTCAACTTATCCCAAAAATAACGCAGAGCAATTAAAGTAACTACGAACGCAGTGCCATATACCTTTAAAAATATACCCAGAGTTTCCATTTCTTTTTTTCCTCCTTGTTTTATTTATAAAATACAGAACACAGATTTAAAATTCTAAAAAAATTCGCTTCTATCCGCGTTCAAGAACATAATCTCTTT
>DASCNB010000283.1:0-17724 GCA_036011265.1 Nitrospinota bacterium
TTATTTTTGCGGGCACAAAAAAACAAGCGCAAAATTTAATTGTTGAAGAGGCTAAACGATGCGGTATGTTCTTCGTTAATCAGCGTTGGCTGGGAGGAACATTAACAAACTTTTCAACGATTAAAAAAAGTATAGACCATCTTAAAGAGATTGAAGCAATGAAAAGTGACGGAAGTATCGAAAATCGCCCCAAAAAGGAAATCACGAAATTGGAAAAAGAACTTGCTAAATTGGAAAGATATCTGGGCGGCATCAAAGATATGAGTGATCTTCCAAGTATTGTATTTATCATTGATCCCAGAAAAGAAAAAATTGCTCTTCTTGAAGCAAAAAAATTAGGTATTCCTATCGTTGCGCTTGTCGATACTAATTGTGACCCAGACGGAATTGATTATGTAATACCGGGAAATGACGATGCAATACGCTCTATTCGGTTGATTGTTTCTAAAATAGCAGATGCAGTAATTAAAGGAAAAACCATTCGAGAGGGGAAAAAAGAGCAAACTGAAGAAAAAGTGAGCTTTTCAGATAAAGATAACACTGCAATAGCCGGTCAGTTATCAGAAGCCAGCAAAAGTGGTGAAAAGCAAAGTCAAGCGGAGACAGCAGCAGTTAAAGAATAAGCTGATTATAAAATGTTAAGGCAATAGCCTTTAAGATTCTTAGCCAGTAATTGGAGGAAAGGACAAATGGCAATATCTGCGGAATTAATAAAAGACTTGAGGCAGCGGTCTGGAGTTGGAATTTTGAAGTGTAAAGAAGCTCTATCAGAAACAGATGGAAATCTTGAAAAAGCGGTTGAATTATTAAGGGAAAAGGGCCTTGCAATGGCTGCTAAAAAGAAAGGAAGGGCTACCTCAGCAGGTTCTGTTGGAGGGTATATCCATGCGGGCAGTAAAATTGGTGTAATGGTAGAAGTAAATTGTGAGACTGACTTTGTAGCCAAAACCGATGAATTTCAGTCATTAGTGAAAGACATTGCTATGCATATTGCTGCCTCAGACCCACGATTTAAAAGTATAGAAGATGTCCCTCAGGATGTTATAGAAAGAGAAAAAGAGATTTTTAGTACACAAGCTAAAGAATCAGGAAAACCTGAAAAAATTATCGGCCGAATAGTTGAAGGTAAAATAGAAAAATTTTATGGCGAAACATGCCTGTTGGAACAACCTTTTATTAAAGATACGGATCAAACAATAAAAGATTTTTTAGCAAAAGCAATTGCTAAATTGGGAGAAAATATGTCTATCGGTCGATTTGTACGTTACCAGGTGGGTCAGGATTAAAAGGAAAATGCCCGAATTAAAATATAAAAGGATTCTCTTGAAATTAAGCGGAGAGGCTTTAGCCGCTGAGGGAGGCTATGGCATTGATCCTTCTAGCGCAAAAAAAATAGCTCTTGAGATTAAAGAAATTTACGATATGAATGTAGAAACGGCAATCGTAATTGGAGGGGGAAACATTATACGTGGAAGCAAGGCCGCAGAGAAAGGTATTGAAAAAGTAACGGGCGATTATATGGGGATGCTCGCGACTGTAATTAATGGCTTAGCTTTGCAGGATTCTTTGGAAAAATTGGGTGTTGCTACCCGAATGCTTACTTCTATAGAGATACATCAAATCGCAGAGCCTTACGTTAGAAGAAGGGCCATCAGACATCTGGAGAAAGGAAGAGCAGTCATCTTTGCCGGTGGTACGGGTAATCCGTTCTTTACAACAGATACTGCAGCATCTTTAAGAGCTATGGAGATTAATGCTGATGTAATTTTTAAAGCTACCAATGTCGATGGCATTTATAGCGCTGATCCAATGGTTGATTCTAGCGCTATAAAATTAAACACCCTGTCTCATATCGACATATTGAATAAAGGGTTGAAAATCATGGATGCCACTTCTATCTCTCTTTGTATGGATAACAAATTGCCGATCGTAGTTTTTGATCTCAGGAAGCATGGTAATATCAGCAGACTTTTGTTGGGAGAAAAGATTGGAACTTTAGTAGGATCTTAACGATGCTTCAGGAGACATATAATCAATTAAAGAAAAAAATGGATTCATCGTTGGATGCTTTTCGGAAAAACCTCGGGGGTATCCGAACAGGGCGGGCCTCAACTACCATTTTAGAAGGAATCTCTGTCGATTATTACGGTACTCCAACCCCCTTAAAACAAGTTGCGACTATCTCTGTTCCGGAAAGCCGGTTAATTTCCATTCAACCATGGGATGTCTCAATTCTGAAGGAAGTTGAAAAAGCTATCCTTGCTTCTGATCTAGGATTAACTCCCAATAATGACGGCAAAATAATCCGTTTACCGATTCCGCCATTAACCCAGGAGAGAAGGCAGGAGTTGGTTAAAATTGTAAAAAGGATTACGGAAGATTCCAAAATTGCTGTCCGAAATATTAGACGTGAGGGGAATGAACAACTGAAAAAAGCAGAAAAAGCCAAAAATGTTACGGAAGATGAATGTCGAAAAGGAATTGATCAGATCCAAAAAATTACGGATGATTGCATTAAAACTGTAGATGAAATATCAGAAAAAAAAGAAAAAGAGGTTCTCGAAGAATAAACCAATTATTAATTAATAATTGGTATTGTTCAATTAAGAATAAAGTTTGCGTTGCTCTCAATTCTCTCGCTCTTAAGCTAACGCTTGAGAACGAGAAGGGTTGATAATTGATCATTCTTAATTGATAACTTAATAACTGCCCTTTTAATTCCCTGCCTCGTAAATTACATAAGAATTGCTTCGGAGAATCTATTTGGCTCTCAATAAATTATTAAAACAACTTGACCATAAAAAACTACCACGCCATATTGCAATTATTATGGACGGAAACGGGCGATGGGCAAAAAAGAGGTTTCTCCCGAGAATTGCAGGACATCGATCGGGAGCCAAAACCGTGGACAGGATAGTAACTCAGTGTCGTAAATTAGGAATTGAAGCGTTAACTCTCTATTCATTCTCAGATGAAAACTGGAATCGTCCCAAAAAAGAAATTGATACTTTAATGTCTCTTTTGCGTGAATACCTGCAAAAAGAATTGGATACGATGATTAAAGAAGATATCAGGTTTAACACCATTGGGCATATAGAAGATTTGCCACTATTTGCACAAGAAATGATAAAAGAAGCTGAAGAAAAAACCAGGAATAAAAAAGGAATGGTGTTGACTCTTGCTCTAAGCTATGGAAGCCGAAGAGAAATAATTGATGCCGTAAAAAAAATTGCGGAGAAGGTCGAAAAAAAGATTATCAAAGTAGATTCTATTAATTCAGATCTCTTTTCGCGAGAATTATATACGAACGATTTGCCGGAACCTGACCTCTTAATACGAACCAGCGGCGAATTGAGGGTAAGTAATTACCTCCTTTACCAGATCGCGTATACCGAATTATTTTTTACAAAGGTTTTGTGGCCTGACTTTAATGAAACTCACCTGTTAAAAGCCCTCATCGAATTCCAGAATAGAGTGCGGCGTTATGGGTTAACCACAGAACAAATAAAAAAAACTAATGGAATACAATGAAAAGGATAATTAGCGCAATTGTTTTTTTACCTGCCTTTTTTCTGATAATACAGTACGGTAGCCCTGCGGTTTTTTTTGTTTTTTTAAGCGCCATTCTTCTTGCAGCTCTTTTCGAGTTTTATACATTACTGATTCAAAATCACCAAAAATGTATGATTTATTCTGGGATGATATTAGGGTGGTTCATTGCCCTTTCATTTTTTATCAACCTTAATCAACTCATACTCTATTCAATTGTTATTTTGGTAATGGGATTGTTTTTTGTGAAACTCTTTTCAAAACAGCCGATTAATTTTGTGGCAGAAGAAATTTCCAACACGCTTTTTGGCGTGATGTATGTTGCATTTCTCTTGAGTTATATCATTTTCATTCGAAAAGAAGAGGCGGGCAGAGAATTGATTTTCATGTTGTTTTTAATAATATGGTTGGGAGACACCCTTGCTTATTATATAGGGACCTTGGCTGGCAAACATCTGCTTGCACCTTCTATAAGTCCCAAAAAAAGCATTGAAGGTGCGCTTGCTGGGCTGCTGGGTTCTGTCGGCGGCGCACTGCTGGCACATTACTGGTTTTATCCCGCTATATCAATTACAGACTGCACTATTTTAGGATTGGTTACAGGAATAGCAGGACAGACGGGAGATTTATGCGAATCCCTCCTAAAACGAAACCTTAATGTAAAGGACTCTGGTTTTTTAGTCCCCGGCCACGGTGGCCTTTTGGACCGACTCGATTCTATTCTTTTTTCAGCTCCGGTTTTTTATTATATTCACCTCTACCTTATAAAATTTTAAGATGATATTAGAACCAATGAGATTTTTTTTATGACTAATGGGATTTTCATAACCGGGACAGATACCGGAATTGGTAAAACTATTATTGCCGGTGGCATAGCTGCTGCTTTGAAAAGCAGCGGGATAGATGTCGGAGTAATGAAGCCCTTTGAGACCGGAATTTCTAAATTAAATGGGACATGGAAGCTCCAAGATGGAGCCTTTCTTAAAAAAACCGCTGGGGTTAAAGATCCTGATGAGTTAATTACTCCTTTTTGTTTTGAAAACCCTTTAGCCCCGTATGTGGCCGCAAATTTAGAAAATGTCCAGATAGATTTAAATAAAGTTCACCAGGCCTTTAATGAATTGTCATCCAGACATTCTTTGGTTGTTGTGGAAGGCGCCGGAGGCTTAATAGTTCCTATAAAGAAAAAATACTTCTACGCCAATCTCGTAAGAGACTTGAACCTCTCTGTTATTGTTGTAGTCAGGCCGGGATTAGGATCGATAAACCATACGTTACTTACCTTAAAAGTAGCTCAATTCTACGGTCTCAAAGTAATAGGGACTATATTCAATAATTATAATAACTGCCATTACGGTACAGCCGAAAAAACGAACCCGAAAGTAATAGAAGATATTTCTAATATCCCGGTTTTAGGTGAAATGCCTTTTCTTTCTGACCTTAGTTTAGAAAGCCTTGTGAGGACAATTGGAAAAAACATCAATGTTGGAAATATTATTTCATTTATTAATAAAGGAGATATTGATCTTCCCATAATCCCCTCATTACAAAGGAGAGGAAATGGGGTGGTTAACAAAAAAAAGACCTTTCAACATTCTATTGAGCAGTTGGAAAAGGAGGATAAAAAATATATCTGGCATCCTTTTACGCAAATGCAGGATTGGATAAAAGAAACTCCCGTTATAATAGAAAGAGGAGAAGGAAATTATTTGATTGACACTCATGGAAATAAATATATTGATGGGATATCATCCTTATGGACAACCATTCATGGTCATCAAAAGAAAGAGATAAATGAAGCGATAATAAATCAAACCAATAAAATAGCCCATACCACTCTTCTGGGTTTGTCAAATATCCCCTCCATTGAATTAGCAAAAAGTTTGGTAAATATAACCCCTAAAGGACTAAGCAAAGTTTTTTACTCAGACAATGGATCTACTGCAGTAGAGGTTGGATTAAAAATAGCCTGCCAGTACTGGAGACAGAAATCTCCCCAATTTTCCGGGAAAACAAAATTTATTTCTCTGGTTAATGCTTATCATGGCGATACGTTAGGTTCAGTTGGAGTTGGAGGGATTGATTTGTTCCACCAAGTCTATAAGCCTATAATTATTAACTCAATCAAAGTTCCCTCCCCTTACTGTTATAGATGCCATCTCAAAAAAAATTATCCATCCTGCAAATTGGCGTGCGTCGATGAATTAGAAGATACTGTCAGCAAAGATCACAAAAATATAGCGGCGTTTATTATCGAGCCGATTATGCAAGGAGCGGCAGGAATGCTTAAATCACCATCTGGCTATTTAAAACGCGTCAGGCAAATATGCACGAAATACAATATTCTAATGATTGCGGATGAGGTGGCTACCGGTTTTGGTCGAACGGGAAAGATGTTTGCCTGTGATCATGAGGGAATTGCTCCGGATATTATGTGTCTCGCAAAGGGAATTACCGGTGGGTATCTACCATTAGCCGCAACATTGACCACGAAAGAAATTTTTAATACTTTTTGCGGGGATTACAGTGAACTTAAAACTTTTTTTCATGGCCATACGTATACCGGAAACCCTATTGCATGCGCTGCAGCTGTTGCCAGCATTGATCTGTTTAAAAAAGAGAAAACACTGATTCAGCTTCAGGATAAAATTAAATTACTCAAAGAAAAGTTAAATTTAATAACCAAGCTCTCTCATGCAGGGGATGTCCGTCAAGCAGGATTTATGGTTGGTATTGAGATTGTAAAAAATAAGAAAACTGGAGAGTCTTATCCCTGGCAGGATCAAATGGGAACAAAAGTTATTTTGGAAGCAAGAAAAAGAGGGGTGATAATCCGCCCCTTAGGAAACGTTATTGTCCTAATGCCCCCGTTAAGTATTACAGAAGATGAGCTAATAACTCTTATGGACATAGTGTATGAATCAATTCTTAAAGTGACAAAATAACTTCTTTAACAGGATATAGCGCGAGGATGAATATCGAGAGTCACGAGGCACTTGACAGAGATTGGACAAAAAACGGATCCTTGTTCCACTATCCCTGATAATAAAATGAACAAAGACAAAACAACTGAAATATTTTCATCCCGCTTCGGGATAATTATCTCTGTTTTAGGAATCGCTGTAGGGACAGGGAATATCTGGAGGTTTTCCCGCATTGTCTCCCAAAATGACGGTGGTACTTTTCTTATTCCATGGGCTATTTTTTTAGTGCTCTGGAGCATTCCTTTGATTATCGCGGAGTTTGCAATTGGCCGATATACCCGCTACGGGAATATCGGTTCTTTTATTAAACTCATTGGGAAAAAGTACGCGTGGATGGGAGCTTTTATTGCCTTTGTTGCCACAGCAATTATGTTTTATTATTCAGTTGTTACTGGCTGGACATTATTTTATTTTTGGAAAGCATTGACTTCTGGCCTGCCGCATACACACGATGCGTCATTGTCTATCTGGAATCTATTTATTGAATCCAATCTCCCTTTAATGTTTCATGCCATTGCCATAATGTTTGCAGCTTCGATAGTTTATCAAGGAGTAGTCAAAGGGATCGAACGTTCCTGCAAATTTCTGGTTCCATTGCTGGGTATCATTTTACTGATAGCCGCTGTTCGCGCTATTACATTACCGGGAGCCATTAACGGTTTGAGATATTTATTCACTCCTGATCTCTCCAATCTCTTTAAAGTTGAAATATGGCTAAACGCCCTGACTCAAAACGCCTGGGATACCGGCGCTGGTTGGGGGTTAATCTTAACGTACGCTGCCTATGTACCCAGGGATAAAGATACAAATGTGAATGCCGCTTTGATTGGGTTTGGGAATAACGCGATCTCATTATTAGCGGCAATCATCATTTTCTCCACAGTCTTTGCTATATTAGGTTCTCAGGCAGAAACAATCCTCAAGGAAGCCGGCCCTGCATCTACCGGATTGACCTTTATATGGATGCCGCAATTGTTCGCGCAAATGCCGGGCGGGACGATTTTAGCGCCGTTATTTTTTTTAGGATTATCCTTTGCTGCTTTTTCTTCTTTAATTTCTATGGTTGAACTTGCGGGTCGCATTTTGATGGACTTAGGATTAAAAAGAAAAAATGCAATTATAACTGTCGGAACGGTCGGTTTTTTAGCCGGTATTCCTTCAGCACTATCGCTTGGATTCCTTGTTAATCAGGATTGGGTTTGGGGAGTCGCGCTTATGATTTCCGGGGCATTTATTGCTTTTGCAATAGTAAAATACGGAGAAGAAAAATTTCGATCCAATATTGTTAATATCGAAAATTCAGAATGGAAGGTGGGGAGATGGTGGTCAATCGTTATAAAATATTTAATTCCCTTACAAGTTGTCGTTTTGTTAACCTGGTGGTTATACAATTCAACAAAATGGTACCCGGACACCTGGTGGCATCACTTTAATTTAAAAACACCTGAAACTCTAGGTACATGCATTGTACAATGGGGAATTGTAATTATAGTTTTGTTTCTGCTTAACAAAAAAATAGCAAAATCAAAATATAACCATTGAAATCAGTATAATCGGTGATTACTAACATCAAAAAATTATGAAAATCCCTTTTTTATCGTTAATAGTATTAATCTTTGTATGGGGTGGGGTAATATTTTTTTTAGCTAAAGTCATTAAAAACGAAAAGCGGAGAAACTAACAGTTAGTGGTTAGCCAAACTTTTACGAGACAGACAATTATGAAAAGACGTGAGTTTTTAAAGTCATCTGCCCTAATGAGCAGTGCTGCTGTTTTAGGTGTACCCCATTACAGTCATGCCGCTGCTGAAAAGGCAACAATACAGGTTTATAACGAAATTGGTAAAACCGGAATAAAAATGAGCGATATTTCATTTGGTTGCGGTAAGTTGTCTTCGGCTTCGCTGATTGCCCGCGCAATGAATCGTGGAATAAATTATTTTGATACCTCTCCGGACTATGGAGACAGCGAAGAAGTCTTAGGTGAAGCAATCAAGAAATTAAAAAAACGGGACAAAATGATCATCGCATCCAAATTTTGTGATAAGGAGTTATACCCGGGGCATCTTCCCTTGGGCAGCAAAAAATTAGACTTTATCAAAGTCGTAGATGGAAGTTTGTCCCGGTTAAATACGGATTACCTGGACATCTGTTTCGTTCATGCCATTGGAGAGGGTACGACTCTTTTTTCAGCAATTAAGAGGTTTATCCCGGGTATGAAGGCGTCGGAGAAGAAAAGAAAGGAAGAAGAAAAAAGATTATTCGATGAAAATTTACTTTCCGCTGTGGACACTTTAAAAAAGTCGGGGAAAATCAGATTTCTAGCAGTTTCTTCTCACGGTCCCCATTTTATGGAAGAACTGATGACAAAAGCCGTAACTTCCGGCCATTACGATTTAATTATGCCGGCCTTCAATTTTATGAAATTCCCAAAAATACCGTCTCTCCTTTTGGAGGCAAAGAAAAATAATGTGGGCGTTATAGCGATGAAAACATTAGCAGGCGCGAAAGATATGAGCCTTGATCCAAAAGGTGAGAGTTTTGAACATGCGGTTTTTAAATGGACGTTAAAACATCAGGGCGTAAATGGATTAGTTATAACAATTAAATCCATAGATGAGCTTGATCATTATGTGAAGGCGTCAGGAAAAGAATTTATGACATCTGACCAGGCGTTACTGGATCAGTATAAAAAACTTTATACTGCCAAATACTGCCGTACAGGCTGTGGTGAATGTCTTGACAGTTGTTCTTCAAATGTTAACATCGCAACTATTTTGAGATACCAAATGTACTTTCAGGACTACGGCATGGAGAAAAAAGCGTTAGAAGGATACGCTTCTTTGCGGCAAAAAGCTGATGTTTGTAATTCCTGCCTTGATACGCCCTGCGAAAAAGCATGCCCTTATGGATTGCCTATATCTTCAATGCTTCAAACTGCTCACAACCTATTGTCGTTTAATGCTTAACTTTTATTTAATAATGTCTTGGTCCAAAGGAAGGTATCTAATCCCCCGACTAAACTAATTTAAATTTATTAATTCAGTGAGTTACTGACTTGTGTCCAGTTATCCCCAACCCCTCAAAATTGCCGTTTTTGCCGTTTCAACGGCACAAAATTCCCACAAATTTTTGGGTTTTGAGATTTTGACACTTCTGTCACTTTTTTTGTTTTCCTGGACTTCCTTGATTAAGGGAAGTTCCACAAAAAACCATAGGGCTATCTATAGGGTTTTTACGAAATTTGGCTAATTAGAGTGGGGGTTGAGATGCAGATTAAAACTCCAATGAAAGCAAGTAGGTCAAAAAATTAAGTGATTTATTCCCCATTTGTTCCACGTCAATCAAAAGTAAATATCAAGCAAAATCAGATAAAACTTAACAATTGTGATAAAAATAACCGGCAGGAAGCATCAAGCAACAGAGGGCTTATAATAGATCACCATTATGGCAGACTTGTCAGGATTTTTTTACAACCAGCTTAGGATTAGAAAAAATAGAAGGATTTTTTGAGGGACACCCGGAAACTAAATTATAAAAAGCAGAAAAGAAGGCTATGCTCTATACTTGTTAGCTTATAATTGCCAATTAAAATCATCTCAGGTTCTTCAATTGTTTTAAAAGCGATTTAGCAATCTTATTTCCCGGCTGCAGCCTTAAAGTTTCTGAAAACATTTCATAGGCTTTCTCATTATTTCCGAGCTTCAGGTTAGCAAGTCCGGAAGCAATAAAAACTTCATAATCATCAGGGTTCAGCTTCAAAGAACGGTCAAATAAAACAAGAGCCTCATTGTAGCGCTTTGAAATGAAATAAAGGTTTCCTAAATTTCTGTGATATTTAAAAGCATCCGGATTATTTTGTATAGCTAATTTAAAGTTTTGCTCGGCTGCCGAAAAATTACCCATTTTTTTATACACGATGGCTATCGTATTATAAACTTTAGGTAGTAAGGCTTCACGCGGTTGATCCTCTTCTTTTTTTTGATTTAATAATTTTTCATACTGCATAAGCGCATTGGCATAATCCTTTTCTTCTTCATATATCGAGCCCAACGGAATAAGGACATTGTGATCATTATTTTTATATTGCAAGTACCGGATTAAGTTTTCTTTTGCAAGCTTTAGCTTGCCTGATATTTTATAAATCATTCCCATACCCAAATAATAATCAGGAGATTCGTGAAGTATCTCGTCAATTTTCTGATTATTATTTTTTATCTGTCTCATGATTTTATCGCTTTCAATTTTTACGGAAGCATCACCCCCTAATCCAGGTATAAATTTATGGTTTGCGAAGTAATTGAAAGTTAATAGGGCCGCTAAATTATGTCCTGCAGGCGTCCAATGATGGTCTCCAGGGAAGAAAAGCATTATTGGATACTTAGATTGAAACTGAGTTATCGGTTCTAGTAAATCAAAAGAATATGCGGAATCAAATAATCTATTTTTTATGTCGTTCTTTTGAAACTTAGCAAGTCCCATAACTTCATGGTATGTTGGCAGATTAAGTATTAAGGGTTCAGACTTTATTTTTTTAATCAAACGTATAAGCTGATTTGTCGCCAAGACATACAACATCGCGTTCGTGTCTTTCTTTTTGAACCATGAAATTGTGATGTCCTCAGCTACCCAGTCTATTTTAGAAGTCTCCGGCAATCCGAGTGTCTCCAGGTAATTAACAAGAGAACTTTGGTTATCCTTTTCACGGGCTTTCATCGTAGCTTGTAACTGACTCAACCTTTGTCGAACGAGATTTAATAAATGAGAATGACGTGATAATATTTCATAAAATGGGAGATCACTTAACCTATTCATAATGAAGCGTATGAAAGAAGTGTCATTCAGACTAATACTCATATTTTTCAACGCGATTCTTATTTTGTTCTTTCCTGTTGTTTCATGTTGAATGCTCCCAAATTGTATATCATCTGGAGAAATCATTGTTAAATCATCCACAAACCTGCTTATTATCACAAGGTCAGGTGAAAACTTGTACCCCTCATTTTTCATATACGTATAGTATTCCAGGGGTCCCCATCCCGGGACTCCCACATTGATTACTTCAAAGCTAACATTTTTATTTTGATCATTTAGAATATTTTCAAGGTAATAAGAATATGTTTCATTGTTATTCGCTCCAAGCCCAAAAAAAATAGAATCCCCAAGGCATAAAATCCGGTATGTCCCCGGTTGTTTTTTGTAATCAATTTTTTTATGTGTTCGCAAATGCTTGTCATCTGTTTCTATTACATAGGGAATATCGTGAAATAAAAAATTCCCTCTGAAATTAGCTTTCAGCATATTGGGAATGCCGAACGAGGAAGCGACATAACTTGGCTCAATATTCTGAGGTAAAAAAAATTGTAGAAATACCTCGAGACAAATTGTCACAATTAGGAAAATAAAAGCAAAGGAAGCTGTCTGTTTTAGAAGGTAACGTTTCATATATTTGACGAGTTAAAATTGAAAATAAATAAAGCCTTTTTGATCCATTGGCGAAAAAAGTAAAATCAAATAAGAAGTTAAAATTATTTGAGCGTGAGAATAATAAGAAGAAACATCAAAGTAAAAACTATCCTTTTTTGTTTTATAAAACCAGAAGTGGATGAAAATCATTACGGGTATAAAAAAAAGATTATTAAGCGTAAGAAACTGCCAGTAAATATCTCTCGTGTCAAAAAACATCATTTTGCGGTAAATTTCCCATGCAGTATTTAGATTTTCAGAGCGAAACAAAACCCAACCAAAGCACACAAACAAGTAAGTCATCAGCCACTTGCTAAACGTGAAAAACCAAAGAGGTCTGAAACTCAACCCAATGGAACTAAGGATCTTATTCAAAAAGAGACCAAAACCATGAAAGGCTCCCCATAAAATAAAGTTCCAACTTGCCCCATGCCAAAGACCGCCCAACAGCATGGTTATAAAAATATTACCGCAGGTACGAGCAAATCCTCTCCTGTTCCCAGATAGAGAAATATAAAGATAATCTCTAAGCCACGATGATAACGAGATATGCCAGCGTCTCCAAAAATCGAATAAATCGGTTGCAAGGTAAGGTGTTCGGAAATTGACAGGCAACTTGAACCCCATCGTAAGAGCTATCCCTAGAGCCATTTCAGAGTAACCGCAAAAATCGCAAAAGATCTGAATGGAATATCCGATTACAGCAACCCATACTGCTATCCCATCATAAAGATTGGGATTTTTAAAAACAGGATCTACTAACAGAGCTACGTTGTCGGCTATAACTATTTTTAAAAACAAGCCATAAAGAAATATTTGAAGACCTTTAAAGAAATTATTGCCTGTTAAAACTATCGGACGCGAGAGTTGGGGAAGAAAGTGGCTGGCCCTAACAATTGGACCGGCCACTAACTGCGGGAAAAAGGCTACGTAAGTGGCAAAATCGATAAAATCATCAGTCGGTTTTAAACTCCCTCTATAAATATCTATGGTATAGCTCATTGATTGGAATGTATAAAATGAAATGCCGACAGGCAGAATGATATTCAAATGAGAAAATGGAGCATTGAATCCTTCAAAAAGAGTCTCAATAGAGCCGATAAAGAAGTTAAAATACTTAAAAAAGCCAAGAATCCCAAGGTTAATAATAAGACTAAGGCTTAGAAATAATTTTTTCTTTCTTTTCTCATTAGCAATATAAATTCTTTTCCCGGCGTAATAGTCTACCAGCGATGAGATAACTATTAGAAACAGGAAACGAAAATCCCAGTATGCATAAAAGTAATAACTGGATAGTAATAAAAAAAAACTATATACTTTTTTTTTATGTAGATTGAGTTGGAAGTAGTCGCTTATTTTAATTAGAAAGGCGATTGTTATATAAACTGCAGAGAAAAGATACAGAAATGCAAAGCTATGAAATAACATAGAATTATTTATAATTACTTGTTATTGGAAATATTTGGCCTCTGCGAAAATCGTTGCTTTTTTCCTGAAGATATCCCTGCTTAGACCAGTAACTATGTTTAAACCGATATTTTTCATCTAAAATAAGCTACAACTCGTTTGAGATAAAATATACCGGGCAGCTTCATGGTTTCTGCTCCTACAAGGACTAATGCGTAATGATAGCATATTCAATGCTAATGGAGGAAGGGTGTTTAAAGTTGAATAACAAAGAACAGGAACCTTCAGCACTTCCAAATAAAGCATTAACAATATCAGACCTTGCTACAAAAGAAATTTGGGAATTGGTTAAATATGGCTATACAACAATTTTTGTATGCACCATTGTTTTTGTAATACCTTATTTAATATTTGCTGACGCAGTATTTGGTTTGGATTTTACAACTTACAATGATTCAGGTTCAAAATGGTTTAGCATCATAATGATATTGGTTATAATCTATTATGATAGTTCAATAATTTTCGTCCGCATGTGATAAATTAAGTCAAATGTTTGCCTATTTAGGTAATATGACAAAAAACATATCATTTCTAATTATTTATTTCTCTAATTTCTGTTCTATTTCTGTCTACTTTCTTGCTACTCGCTGGTTTATGCTGAATATGGAAAATGTTATGGCTGGTGGTAAATTTGATGATATTTCTGAAAAAAAGAAATTGCACATCAAGTTCTCTTTTCTCTCCTGCTTGAACGATGGCGGTTTGCATTAGTTCTGCACGCATTATATCTAAGTTTGATTTTATGGAACAGAAAAAATATACTAATCAATACAACTACTTTCTGAATTTAAAATGGGAGATAATTTTAAAAAACAGGGTAATGGTTAGTAAATATTGATAACTAAAAGGTTAGCATATTATTTGACATTGCTTTCTGAACAATAATGTTATGTTAATTACATATATTCATTTATTAACTCTGGTTGTCTGGTTTGGCGGTATGATTTTTTTCTCATTTATTGCCGCTCCTTCTATTTTTTCTATTCTGCCAAAAGAGACAGCGGGGGATGTAGTAGGAGATATTTTCCCAAAATATTTTCTTATCGGTTATATCTCTTCTTTATTGCTACTGGGAACACTTCTCTGGCTGGGACGAGGACAATTAAAAACAGTTATTGCACCGTTATCAATAATTGCTGTAATGACCTGCATAACCTTCTATTCCGGACTTATAGTAGGGACTAAAGCCCGAAGTATAAAACAGCAAATTCGACAAACGTCTGAAGAAACCAAAAAAGAAGATTTAAGAAAAGCATTCAAAAAAGTACATGGTGTGTCTATGATGCTTAATGTTTCAGTAATTATTTTAAGTCTGATCTATGTTGCTTTTATTGCGAAAATTCTCCGCTTATAAAATCATTTTTTTATTATATTGGGACAGGTATAGAGTTGACAATTTCCTGAATGATGATGTCAGCGTCTTCAGAGCGACACTGGTAGGAGCCCTTTCTGGCATCAACAATAACGCGATGGGCAAGTATGGGAACAGCTAAATCTTTAAAATCATCAGGGATAACGTAATCGCGGCCTTCAAGCAAGGCGTGAGCTCGAACTGCTTGTTGAAAAATCAAACCCCCGCGTGGGCTGACTCCCAGCCCGAGATGTTTGGATTCCCGGCTTGCTGTAATGATGCATACCATGTAGTTTAGCAGGGAATCTTCTATTTTTACTTTTTCCACCATCCTTTGAATGTCAATTAGTTCGTCTGCGTTAAAAACCGGATCAATATTAATTTTCTTATAACCATTTGTTCTTTCAAGAAGCATTTTTTTCTCATATGAGCCGGATGGGTATCCCATTTTAATTTTCATCATAAATCTGTCCAATTGAGATTCAGGGAGCGGATAGGTCCCATAATATTCCACGGGATTTTGTGTGGCAATAACCATGAAAGGTTCCGGAAGTTTGTGGGTTATATTGTCCACAGAAACCTGGTTGTCATTCATAGCTTCCAGCAAAGCGCTCTGAGCTTTAGGAGCTGCCCTGTTTATTTCATCCGCAAGAACCAGGTTGACAAAAAGCGGTCCCGGTCTGAATTTGAACTCCATATCTTTCTGGTCGTAGATAGAAACCCCTGTGATATCAGTAGGTAAAATGTCACTCGTAAATTGGATTCTTTTAAACAAAAGGTTTAAAGATTTCGACAGGCTCTGTGCAAGGGAAGTTTTTCCTACACCGGGAACATCCTCTATCAGCAAATGACCACGAGCAAGAAGGGCTACCAACACTTTTTGAATTACATCGGACTTTCCTACAATAACTTTTTCAATATTGTTCTGCAAATGCTGGATTTTATCGTTTACTTCGCTAATGGTATGCATGATATAATAATACCATAATGCGGCATAGCAGCAACCAAAAAGCCATTTGGCAGTTGCCAGGTTTTTATGCTTACGGCGTACTGCCTGTTGCTTACCAGGTTTATAGCCGAGCAGCTCTGCTGAAAAAGAAAGAAGCAATCAGCGCCTAAGTTTTGCATAAGCCGCTGTACTCTGCATAAGTCGTTGTAAAAGGAAAAAACTAAACAACGACTAAAAAAAATAAAAGCTAAACAGCGGAGATAAGCTTTGCATAAGTCGCAGTAAAAGGAAAAACCAAACTGCGACTAAAAAAAGAAGATTTTATAGAGTGATAGCAAAATATATGAAAATAGGTTCTGTGAAGCTTAACAGTAAATTGATATTAGCCCCTGCAGCCGGTATTAGCTTTCTCCCTTTCAGATTGATTGCTAAAGAGTTTGGCGCGGGACTGTGTTTTACTGAAATGGTCAGTTCAGAGGCATTGGTCCGCAATAATAAAAAAACAGAGCCTCTTCTTAAAACGGATCAGTTGGAAAAGCCGGTCGGAGTTCAGATGTTCGGTGCAAAGCCAGATGTTATGGGAAGAGCCGCCTCTATCCTTGAAAATAGGGGGTTTGACATTGTGGATATTAACGCAGGTTGTCCAGTGAAAAAAATAACCAGAAATAATGCCGGAGCCGCTTTGATGAAAAATCCAAAATTATTGCTCCGGATACTGCTAGAGGTAAGAAAAAGAATATCCGTACCATTAATGTTAAAATTTCGATCCGGCTGGAATTCTCATTCTATTAATGCGGTTGAAATTGCAAAAATAGCGGAAGATTGCGGCGTTGATGCTATAACTGTCCATCCAAGAACAGCATCTCAACACTTTACCGGAAAGGCGGATTGGGACATCATACGCCATGTAAAGGAATTTGTAAAAATACCTGTAATCGGGAATGGAGATATTTTCATTCCTGATAACGCTATTTCGATGATGAGCGTGACTGGCTGTGATGGTGTGATGATTGGACGTGGAGCGTTTGGAAATCCATGGATATTTAAAAATATCTTGAGACTATTAAAAAATGAAAATATTCTTGTAAACCCTTTAGCTGATGAACGAGGAAGAGTTCTCCTTAGACACTTAAATCACTGTGCTCATCTATTAGGGGATAAGCAGGCATTTCTATGCATGAGAAAGCAATACCCATGGTATGTTAAAAATATGCCAAAGGCTACATTGTTTAGAAATGCGGTTTTCCAGAAAAATTCGATCAAAGGCGTGAAGGAAGAGATAGAAAAATTTTTTTTTAACTGATAATATCTATTCCTCGATAAGAGCTTTGCGGCGCTGGATATAGAAGTCTTTTACGCTGGTATACGGATCTAAGGCAAAAGAATCCAGTTCCTCTTTTTGTCCCAGATTGAGTGAAACATCATTGACCATTTCTTCACTTCTAACCCCTGCTGCCGTAAGAAAATCTATCCCAAAAATAAATTCGGGACTTATAAAGGCTTGAGATATTTTTCCAACAATCCCTCTCGTGGTCGTGGGACCAAAAATCGGCAGCATAATATACGCACCGCTTGGAACGTTATGATAAGCAAGCGCCTGGTCAAAGTCTTCATTGGCTTTTTTTATATTAAAAATCTTCCCTGCTGGATCAAACAAGCCTCCTATACCTAATGTAGAATTGATCAGGAATCTCCCAATAGATCTATCTACTTTTTCTTTATTATTTTGCGCAGCACTGCTTATCAATGCTATCGGTTCGGTCAAATTTGAAAAGAAGTTTTTTATGATTATTCTCGCAGGTTCAGGAAGTACTTTGCTATACCCTCGTGCAACCGGTTCCATGACGTTATCATATAATTTCTCATTAAAAGACCACATTAATCTGTTAAAAGGTTCTATGGGATCATATATGGCTTCATCTTCATCGCCGATATCTTCATCAAAAACATCGTCCTCAA
>DASCNB010000284.1:0-2325 GCA_036011265.1 Nitrospinota bacterium
ATCATACTATCAAGACTATTGAGACAATCACAGAAATGAATAAAACAATGCAAAAGATTATTCAGCAACAAGAGGAGACCAGTAAGCTAGGTCATTCCCTAAAAGATTTACTTCAATTGCCAAAGCTTCGTGGCAGTTATGGGGAAGTGGTGCTTGAGGAGATGCTTGAAAGAGTTCTTCCTAAAGGATTTTGGGAGCGACAGTATGTAATTGATGGGAGAGAAAAAGTTGATGTTGCCATTAAATATAGAGATGTTGTTGTCCCAATAGATTCAAAGTTTCCAAGGGATGATTATCAGCGATATTTGAATTCAACCTCAGATGAAGAAAAAGCTCAGAACTGGCGCAGTTATGAGAATTCGGTCAAGACGCAGATCAGGAGTATTAATAGTAAATATGTAAAGCCAGAAAAAGGGACTTCTGATTTTGCACTTATGTTCATACCATCCGAGGGGATATATTATGAAACTATTGCTGAAAAAAACCATCTCGGTGATCCTTCCAAAATTTATGAATTTGCACAAGAGAACAAGGTTATTCCTGTCAGTCCAAATACTTTTTATGCCTTTTTGCAAATAATAATTCAAGGAATTAGGAATATTGAGCTGATTAAAAACACACAAAAGTTACAGGTAAAGCTTACAGAGATTCAAAAATCGTTTGAGCAGTTCTATAAAAAACATGAGGACATTGGCAAAAATCTAGAAAAAGCGGCTGAATCCTACAGAGTTGGTAATGACCATATTGTGCGATTTAAAGGTAGGCTTGACGATACATTGCGCTTAGAAGGTATGAACGATACAAAGAAGATTACCGAAAACCCTCCAGAAGAATAAGCACTTAGAGTTGACTAGAATGACCCGTTAAAATTTGCAATTATTTTTAATCTTTGCATATAATTATTAGTGCTCGAATTTGGCAAGAAGGAGAATAACAGACCCAACTCATTTATAATCAATAATAAAAAATAAGAGTATAATAGAAATAAAGAATAAAATCAGTCTGTTCAGAGGTCAAACATCAAGCACTAATTGTATCCAATAACCCTTCCCCTATCAGTCCTAAATATGCTATAATTAAGCATTAATCCTCATAGGAGCAGAGACCATGAAGCTGTTCCGTTTAAAATCTGCTGGCTTACTATTAACGCTTTTACTTCTTGCCATTACTTTCAGATATGAGCTTAATGCTGAAAGCAAATCACAACCTTTAATTCACTATATTCAACCAGTAACCGCAATTTGCACAAGAACCGTTGACGGCGACACAATCATTGTTAACATTGCTGGGGTCAAAGAAAGAGTGCGGTTAATCGGCGTTGATACACCTGAGACAAAACATCCCAGAAAGCCTGTTCAATACTTCGGAAAAGAAGCATCAATGTTTATTTCCAATATGGTGGAAGGTAAAAAGGTAAGACTTGAGTTTGACCAGAACCAGAGGGATAAGTATAAAAGGCTTCTGGCTTATGCTTATCTTGAAGATGGGACTTTTCTAAATGCAGAAATAATTAAGAAGGGATACGGTCATGCTTATACTAAGTTTCCTTTTAAGTATATGAATGAGTTTAGGAATTATGAGATGGAAGCAAGGATGAGGAAAAGAGGGTTGTGGAAGTAGGGAATAATTTTTGTGTGTCGTGAGGAGAGCAAGAGAAAGCCATAGCGGAGGTTATCTATCTATTGAGACCTAAAAAGGGAAATCTACAAAAAAATGATATTAGGATAATCCCTCTCAGTGAATGCCTGGCTAAAACAGTTCGTTCTAATTCCGGGAAGAAGCCGGGAGTTTCTGTTGAAACGCATTGCCGTATTGTCGGGTTTATTGCCAAGGAGCTTTTGTGTCGTTTTCCCAAATGGCTCAGGGAAAGCCTTTTCCCAGAGGGGAGTGAGTTAGTTGCAGCCGCGCATGATGTGGGTAAAATGAGCCCGGCATTCCAGGAAAAGATTCATAAAGATATTGGGAAGATTCTGGGTTTGATTGATCCTGATCAAGACAAGAACATCGGTTATCATTCTGCGGTCAGTCAGGCCACTGTAAATGAAAAAAGTAATAGATATATTCCTGAGATATTGGGAAGGCATCATGGTTATAATTCTCCGGGGATCAATCAGCCTGATTCAAAGGTTTACGGTGGCAGCACCTGGCAAAAACAACGAATGGAATTATTGGAAAGCCTAAAAAAAGTGAGAACGGCGGTGAGATAATGTCCCACTAGGGCATACTTTTAAAAAAATACAGCGGACTAAAAGTGTGCCATGTACTATGCTTTCTTTCAGTAAATTGATTATTAACACTGAAGGAAGGCGGGAAGGATGTACAAAG
>DASCNB010000285.1:0-8395 GCA_036011265.1 Nitrospinota bacterium
CAATATTCAATAAGTATAAATGATCAATGGCGTATTTGTTTTAGGTTCGAAAAAGGTAACGCCTATGATGTTAAAATAGTAGATTATCATTAGGAGGTGAGTGAAATGAGCATTGCAAGTACCGGAAGACGTAAAAGAAAGCCTATACACCCTGGTGAGATGTTGCGTGAAGATTTCATGTCCGATTATAATCTAAACGTATCGTCTCTTGCAGAGACTCTGGGTGTTTCGAGACAGACAATTAATGAAGTTCTGCGTGAACGTAGGGCTGTCAGTCCTACAATGGCTTTAAGGCTGGCTCGTTTTTTTGGGAACAGTCCTGAATTTTGGTTAAATGCGCAGCGAGCGGTGGATTTATGGGAAGCAGAACGCGCTTATAAAAAAGAGCTGTCCAGCATACATCCCCTGACAGCGGCTTAAAGACTTACTATAACTTATGGTTGAGGAGATCTGACCCATACGACAGTCCCCCTTGGTAAAGGGGGACAAAGGGGACTGTGATCCCCTCTTGAGGCCTGTCCTGAGTACTTCGGCAAGCTCAGTACAAATTTTATCAAAGGAGGGATTTATACTGGTTCATCGTGTGAACGCGTAGCGGACGAGCTGTGTGTTGTCCGTGCCATTCTGCCGCTTTCTCATTTAAAATTTTAATCTGAAATGTACAATGTGTCTCTCCTAGCTTAGTAATTCCAATCATCACGTCGTACTGGAACACGAATTAATTCATCTTTGTAAAATTTCCACTCTGGCATAAACTTATCCAATAGTGAAATGAATCTATCGTTATGATTTCTTTCTAAAAGGTGAACCATTTCGTGTACAACAATAAATTCCAAACATTGGGCCGGTTTTTTAGCCAATTCCAAATTCAACCATATCCGTTTTGCTTTAAGATTGCAGGTGCCCCATCTGGTTTTCATTTTTTTGACGCCAAATTCATTTACCAGAACATTCATTTTCGTTTCCCACTTCTCAATTAACACCGGAATAATCTCTTTAAGTTTTTGACGATACCATTTTTCTAAAACAGCTTTCCTTTTTTCTCTATTCGTTCCAGGTCTTACAAATAGCTCAATGATACAATGCTTTAAAACCACTTTTGGTACGGCTTCATGCTCAATTACTTTTAACAAATATCTTGTACCATTGAAGTAATGAATTTCCATATTGATAAATTCTCTGGGTGCTTCTCTTTCCTGACCTTTTATTTTAGTTTGTTGCTTTTTTATCCAACTTAATTTTGAAATAGCAAATGCACGGACCGTATCCAAATCCATCTTGTAAGGCGCGGAAATTCGCACTCTTCCTGTTGTCGGATAAACACTAAGGTGCATATTCTTGATGTTCTTCTGCACCAGATCAACGGTAATATTTCCCAGTTTCAATTGTTCCATATTAGTATTCAGGATAGAGAACGTGATAAAAAGATTAAATCAGAGTTTTTCCTTTGTGTCCTTCTGCCTCTGTGCCTTCTGTCTCGATCTTCTACTTGCAGTTAAGAGGATACCCTACCCCTTTTTACATTAAACATTATGCCTTTTTTGGTATTATAATTTTTTTAAAAGATGGAAATATTCTTCCCTTGTAATTCCTGCAGTTCTCAAATTATTTTTAATTATAAACACGGGCACTTCTTTCCAGTTAGGTATAACAACCGGTCTTGCAATCCCTTTCTTTGTATAAACAAAGTGATCTCCCTCAATTCTAACGCATGTAAAACCAGCTATTTCGAATATTTTCCGGAGGTTTTTTGCAGACAGTGGAGTGATCTTTGGCATCTTACGGTATACTTACTAATTCTGTTGCAATGAGTTTGGGGGGCATCCATCTTCCTTGTGAGTTTTTAGTATACTTTGATTCTTCAAGAATATCCTCAAGAGTTCCCATTTTTTCAGCTTCTTCTATAAAGAGCTTGACGGCTGTCTTAAGCATTTTTTTTGCATGATCCACAGTATCTCCACAACTGGAGATATCAAGTTCGGGACAATAAGCAACATACGCCTGATCTTCTTTGAAAACAATTATGTCGTAATCAATGTGTATCATGAACATTTCCTTATAAAAGTTTCTAAATCATATAAAATTTTAAGAGAGAAAATATATATCAGGACATCTTAACATTCTAAATTCATTATTTAAATTAAAAAAACGGTTTTAAAATATCCTTCACCATTTAAAGGCATAATGGTCTCTGTCCCCTGATTTCTGATCACTGCCCCCTGCCTTAATACCACGAAGAACACAAACAGCACGAAGAAAAAATTTCCTCCTTAGTAAAGGGAGGACAAAGGCAGGAGGCACAGAGGCCAGATGATAATAAAAAGTAATCCATAGCAGTTAACAATTAACAAAATGCTTAATTAGCCGTACCCAAGGTCACTTCCTTCAGGCGTATGGACGCTGAGAACAGAAGGACTGGGGAACTAGCAATAATTAATTAGCGACCTAAATTAAAGCTCCGTGGTCAGGCGACTCTTTTTATCGCAATTTGTTCATATTCAGGGAACATAATTATAGCAGGATGGATGTCAAATGCTTTCGCTAGTTGCTCCGCTCGCTTTTTCCCTATTTCAACTTTTTCATTTTCCAACATACTAATATTGGTAATATTTATTCCTGATCGCCTGGCCAGTTCTTTTTGAGTCCAACCCTTCAACTCACGCAGCATCTTAATAACTTCACCTGTGGTTAGTTTTGCGTGGGCTTTCGCTGAAACAAACTCGCGAGAACTATAAGATTTCATAAATCCTCCTAATATTTATGGGGTGTTATTTCCAAAACTAATACTGTGAGTACTTGATCTTGCACTGAATAAATAACCCTATACTGTAAGCTTAACCTGGACGAACGTTCTCCCCTGCGGTCTCCTTTTATTTTTACGCGACTAATTCTTTATCATGAAAATCAACAAATTCTTGTGCAATTTTTATAAAATCGTTTTCGATCTTTAGAAAAGCGTCAACTATGTCCGGATCAAAATGCTTGCCTTTCCCTTCTACTATTATTTCCCTTGTTTTTTCATGGGAAAATTTTTTTTTGTAGACACGCTTACTGATAAGCGCGTCATAAACATCGGCCAGTGCCATGAGCCTGCCTGATATCGGAATATCATTTTCTTTTAACCCTCGTGGGTACCCGCTCCCGTCCCATTTTTCATGATGAGTATAAGCTATTTCACGAGCGAGTCGTAGGAAAGAACTGCTGCCAAGTATTTTTTCTGCCTTGAGTAACGAATCTTGTCCATAGGCAGCATGTTTTTTCATCTCTTCAAACTCTTCATCGGTAAGTTTGCCGGGCTTCAGAAGTATGGCGTCTTTTACACCTACCTTGCCAATATCGTGTAAAGGAGCTGACTTAAACAGGAGCTCTATAATGTCCGGTTTCAGAAGTTTACTAAATCGCGAATGGTCTTTAAGATGTTCTGCCAAAATCTGTACATACCGTTGTGTGCGTAGAATGTGTGCGCCGGTCTCAGGATCGCGAGTTTCTGCCAGGGAAGCAAGAGAAAGAATGGTAACATCTTGAGTAAGCTGTAGTTCCCTGGTCCGCTCATTAAGATTGTTTATCATTAAATTTGTATATTTGGCCATAACCCCAAATTCATCATTAGTACTGACCGGCACGCGACTGTTTAAGTTACCTTCCGCTACATCCGTTAGCGCGTTATTTTCACTGCTAAAGAATAGTTTCAGATTATTGGAGTAGGAAATAATCAGATTAATAATCTCCAGTAAAGTAACAATCCCTATAAAAAGAAGTTCGATTAATATTGCCGCCCGGGGAGCAAAAAGGTTGTTTTGATCTATTTCTCCAAGCCAGATCAAGTCTCTTGATATAACAGTAAAGACTATTGCTGTTAAAAAAATCAGACTGAATGAAGCGACCATGGTAAATTTTTTTGTAAGTGGGAAAATTTTTTGGTCTATTGAAAAATTATGCCCTGAACTACTAATTTCCTTGGAAATTTCTCGTTCCCTCTCAAGAGCAAGGTCAGCTGAAGCAAAAAAACCAAGCGTAAGAAATCCTAATAAAATTTTTAGACCGCTTTCAATAGGAAAATCGTAAATGATCATATTAAAAATGCTTATAAACAGGGCCATAGTAACAAAAAAAGTCATTTCAAGAATAAACTGATTTTTTACCTGGACTTCAAAGGGTAAGCGGGTGACATACGAGGTAATTAGGCTTGTTCTCAGAAAAAATCCGGTGCCACAAACAATGGTCAATAAAATCAACCATGTAACAATATCAAGGCTGGCAATAAACGGACAAACTTCACCACCGTATATGCTCAAAATAGCGATTGAGAAAAAATAATGTCCAAAAGCGCGCATAAAATTCCTTTTACATTATTAGACGTTTGAATGGTTGTAAGTATTGCATTAAATGAAAATTTTTCAAGTTTCTTTTATTCCGGCTTTGCAAGCCAGGAACCGAGAACTCCGGCAATTAACCCAAAGAGATGTCCTTCCCAGGAGATATAAGGAGAGATAGGAATCAAACCCCAGAGGATGACGCCGCCATAGAGGAATAAAGTTATAAAGGCAACAATTATAGAACTTATACTTTTATCAAAAAATCCGCGAGCCACTATAAATCCAAAATAACCAAAGATAAGTCCACTGGCACCGACATGGTACGAAGCACGACCAAAGAGCCAGAGACAACCTCCCGCCGCAAGAATGATAAACAGGGAAACTTCAAGAAACTCTCCGATGCCTCTCGTTATAATGAGTCCTCCTAACACTACAAAAGGAACGGTATTCATCAGTGTATGCCATATTCCTCCATGAAGAAATGGACTTAACGGAATTCCAATAAGCCCGGTAAAAGTTCGTGGTAATATGCCAAACCGGTTAAGCTGGTGTCCCATAAACATGTTGACCAGTTCTATAGCCCAGATCATTAGCGCGAATCCAAAAATACATCCGATGCTGGTTTTTATCTGGTTGTTTAATGCTTTTTTTGCGTTATCGGTTTCCAATGTTTACTCCTTTATATTATTACTCTGCCTCAAGATTACTTCCTGATTTTTTTTATTTAAATCTTGATTAATCGCGAAGAAAAAATTAATCGCCACCACCTAGCTCCTTACCAAACAATGAGTTCATAAGCCACGGAAATGTGGTCTGGACAATTTCAAGTATTTTTTTCTTTGAATGGATAGTTCCCTTTCCAATCCCAATACATTCGTTAGAAACATTCTGCCAATTTTTCTCAGAACGCAAATTGGTAAACCAGAAGGGATAGGAACTGCACTGGCCGGGGCGTACCGGGTAAATCTTGCACCCGTCTTCATAAAAGAAACACCTTCCATCCGAATGTTCCCGGATACTATAACTGTTTTTGAAAGGATATAAATATTTTTCCTTAAAATCCGAAACAGGAATCTTAAGGAATTTTGCTATGGAGGATAGTTCTGATTTATCGACGTAGATGCTTCCCGGGCTTCCCGTGCAGCAAGCACCGCATTTCTGGCATTCGAAACGAATCCCGTTGTCAAAAAAATAAGACCGGCTATTTAAATTATCCATAACAGCAAGCTTTGCCACAAAGATACTAATGCTATTCTAAAACTATCTTAACGTTTTATTTACAAATTCGGAGCGGCAGCTCCATTTGGTTGCGGCAACTTGCCGCTTCGTGGTTACAACTATTCTAAGTTTTTAATCAGATCGTTGCAAATTTTCATCAAACTTAAAACTCCTATTTTTCCCTAAATAATATGCTACACTCACCTCATGTCACCTATCATTAAAGCCATAATAAGCCGCAGGATGCTGGTGAGCTTTGTTATGGGCTTTGCCAGCGGACTCCCTCTTCTTCTTACAATTTCCGTTTTACAGGCGTGGATGAAGGATGAAGGAGTTGATCTTAGCGTTATCGGGTTGATGGCTTTAGTGGGACTTCCCTACACTTTAAAGTTTCTCTGGGCTCCCCTTTTTGACCGCTTTACTCTTCCATTTTTAGGCAGGAGAAAAGGATGGCTTCTTGTCGCGCAGATTACTCTCATGCTTTCTATCGTGGGACTTGGTTTTACAAATCCATCAAACAATCCCTGGCTGGTTGCTTTTGCGGCTTTTCTTGTTACTTTTTTCAGTGCGAGCCAGGACATTGTCATAGACGCCTACCGGAGAGAAGACCTGGCGGATGAAGAGTTGGGCCTGGGCTCTTCCCTTTACGTTAACGGATACCGTCTTGCAATGTTATTGGCTTCCGGAGGCGGACTTATCTTAGCAGATGTAACTTCATTCAGGTTAGTTTACTTAACAATGGCATCCTGTATGTCTGTCGGAGTTATTGCAACCTTATTAACTCCGGAGCCGGAAGTTCCGGCAGGTTCTCCAAAGAGTCTGAAAGAAGCAGTGGTTGATCCTTTTAAGGAATACTTTTCACGGACCGGAGCTTTATGGATTTTAGCCTTTATCCTTTTTTACAAGATCGGCGATACGATGGCTTCTGCCATGACAATTCCTTTTTATCTGGATATTGGCTTTTCAAAAACAGAAATCGGTGCGGTTGTGAAGCTTTTTGGATTTTGGGCAACTATTGCAGGTTCTCTCGCCGGAGGAATCTTTATTCTTCAATGTGGTATCAACCGGTCCCTCTGGGTATTCGGTTTTCTCCAGGCAATTTCAACTGCGGGATTTGCTGTTCTTTTTTATATAGGCCACAGTATTCCCGCTTTAGCGGCAGTGGTCGCCTTCGAAAACTTCAGCGCCGGATTAGGTACTTCCGCCTTTGTCGCTTTTATGGCAAGCCTTACGAACAAAAAATTTACCGCGACTCAATACGCGCTTTTAAGCAGCTTAATGGGAGTGCCCCGGGTTTTTGCTTCCGCTCCTACAGGATTTATGGTGGAAGCCATGGGCTGGTCAGGTTTTTTTATTTTTTGCGCTTTAATCGCAATTCCCGGAATGTTGCTCTTGCTGAAGTTCGCACCGTGGAGACAAAAATAAAGAAAATAGTTAATCTTTAAAATTAACTATACTTTTTCTGTTACTGTGGATGTAAAGCAATAAAACCCTGATTTAGAAAAGGAGTTCATCATGAAAAGAATCATAATCCATGTTTTGTATTTTGTTTTTACCTATTGCTGTTTTTCAAATACAGTTTCTGCCGCTGAGAATGAGACTATCTCATTCCCATCGATAGACGGCCTGCAGATTACTGCGGACACATACATTGAGCACGCGGACAAGAAAGCACCTTTTATAGTGCTTTTTCATCAGGCACATTGGAGCCGCGGAGAATATTTAGAGATCGCGCCGAAACTGAACCAGTTAGGATTTAATTGCATGGCCGTGGATCTGCGCTCCGGGAAAGAAATAAACGGAGTTTCAAATGAAACTATGCTGCGGGCAAAGGCTATTGGCAAGGGTACTACCTATGTTGACGCGTTGCCGGATTTGGAAGCCGCTCTTAAACATGCCCGTAATCATTACGCACAAGGCAAAGTTATTGCCTGGGGTAGTTCTTATTCAGCAGCGCTGGTTATAAAGATTGCCGGCGATAGGCCTAACCTTGTGGACGGCGCACTCGCTTTCGCGCCAGGTGAGTATTTTAAACGTTTCGGTAAACTCGGAACCTGGGTACAGGATTCAGCGAAGAAAATAAAGATTCCCTCGTTTATAACTTCCGCACGGAATGAAAAGAACGCCTGGTCTGATATCTTTGATGCCATTCCATCTAAAAGTAAAGCTTCCTATTTACCTGACACCAAAGGCAATCACGGTTCAAGGGCATTATGGAATCGGTTTGAAGACAGTGATGGATACTGGAAGGCCGTAACGGGTTTTCTTGAAAAGAATTTTAAAAATTAAAAATATTTTTTTGCAGGATGTTAGGTTTAATTTATGCGTCACTGCAATTCAAATTTATCCGGGTACTCAGCATAAAGTTTTGAAAAATGTTTGTCCTTTTGGAATTCAATTATCAAGTCAGGATCTATCTTAAATGCCTTGTTTAAGATGCTTATAGAAATAAGATCCTCTCCATCAAACAAATATGCTTTTGCCTGGTTATAATACAAATTAGCATCGTTCGGTTTTATTTTCATAGCCTTATCATAATTTTTAATCGCCTTTTCGTATTTTTTCTGCTTCCTCAAGGCTATACCTAACTGATTATAAAGATGTATATGATCTTCGTTTATACTTATTGCAGAAGTGAATAAATCCTCAGCTTCCTGAAAAAGGTTATGTTTTAAGCAAAAATCTCCTGCTGAAAGGTAAAGAAATGTCTGGTTGGGATTAAAATTCAGGGCTTCTTTGAACACTTTTATTGATTTATAAGGATTTCCTTCTTCTTCGTAATTTTTTGCAAGGCCAAGGTAATTATTAACGAACTTTTTATTTAAAGCTATTCCTTGATCAAAAAAATCTTTTGCTTTATC
>DASCNB010000286.1:0-4575 GCA_036011265.1 Nitrospinota bacterium
ACACATCGGGATATAAAAAAAATGACTTCGGAAGGGAAGTTTCGAGAAGATCTTTATTATAGATTAAATGTGGTTCAGATAAATATCCCTCCGTTAAGGGAAAGAAAGGAGGATATAGAAAAACTGGTTTTTTATTTTATCAAACGGCACCAGTTGGATTTGAATTTGCCGACTAACTTTTCTGTTCCCGAAGAAACTATTGCATATATTAAGAATTACCATTGGCCGGGAAACATACGCCAATTGGAAAACGCGATAGAACGCGCTCTTGTAATGGGTAACGGGAAAGAATTTAGAATAGGAGACCTTCCTAAAGATGTAGAAGATTCAGAAACAGGAGCGGTTGAAACAGGAAAGTCACTTAAAGACGCTCAGGATATTTTTAAAAAAAGTTATGTTATTAAAACCCTTGCGCAAGTCGGAGGAAACCGTACTCGGGCTGCGGAAAATCTGGAAATACAGAGAACCTATTTATCACGCCTGATAAAAGAATTGGGAATAGATTTACAATAATATTTTAGATAAATTGACACCCGTAAATCTTGTAAAATCAGAGGAATGCGCTTTTTAAACACCTTCAATTATCAGTCAGCAATGAACAATTAGCACTGAAATGTCTTATTCAAAACTTTGTTTTTTTGAGTCGAATGAAAGTTTTGCAAAAAAAACTGCATCTTAAATCCCTTTTATCATACTTCAAAAAAAAGAATAAAATTTTTTCAGTTCTTTTGTTGTTGCTTCCCCTTTTTATAGTCTTACTGCATAAAACTCCCGCTCAGTCTTCCGGTAAAAATCAAAATGAAAAGATTTTTTTGCCTATAGTGAAGGGTCGAAAATATTCCATCGAACTTTTGTCCCAATGGAAAAGCATCGAACAAGGGATGGGTTTGCAAAAGATAAACCTGTTAAATCAGACAGAAGAAATAGAGACGCAATTAAAGCTGTATAAGTTCGATCCTGCCTTATTTGACATTCGTGTTTTATGCAGCAAAAATTATGGGAAAAAAAGAATAGATGTTAAAACCATAGCGAAATTGAGCGGCACCGTTGCGATAATTAACAGCAGCTATTTTGACGCGCAGGGGAGTCCTCTTGCTTATTTGAGGTGTAATGGAAAAATAGTCAATAGTAAAGTAGCTTCTCATAGTCTTTATTCCGGTGTTTTCTTTATGAGACACGGACGGCCTTACATTGTTCACGCCCGTAGATTTGATCCCAAAATGGATGCTTCTGATGTGGCGCAGGTGGGTCCGCGTTTGATAAGTAAGGGAAAAAATACTATTGGGTTAAAAAATATTAATGCTGTTCACCATCGTTCTGGAATCGCTTTAGATAAAAAAGGAAACGTAATAATTTACGCTACAAATTCGCAGTTTGGAGGAATCAGTTGGAACATACTCCGGCATATTTTAAAATTAAAAAAAATTGGGGGACACGAGGTTCTTAATCTGGATGGAGGCGGTTCCACACAGATGTATATTTCAACGAAAAATCATGTAGATTATGTAAGGGGTTTAAGCCCGGTTCCATCCGCTATTGCTTTTTTTCGAAAAGAATGACCCCCGATTTGATTTACAAATATAAATATATTGACTTCTTACGCGGCCTTTCGCTACAATCAGCGATGGCTGAACAAGTAATAATTGCAATATCAACAAATTCAATGGTGACTAATGGGTGAATCTGCGCGTTTAGATGAAGTTACTCCGATTCTGGAAATCGGACTGGTTATTACTATGAAATTAAGAGATGAAAAGTATGACGCAGTAATTTGCGGCTGGAAATCAGGCACATTTGTATTACTTGATTGTCAAGCGGTCAACAAAGGAGAATTAAAAGTAGCTCCTGATACTAATATTGTAATACGGTTGATTAATAAAGGTTTTGTCCTGAGTTGTTCTACCACCATCATGGCTATATTAAAGCCGCCAATAAATCTTCTTGTTCTTGACTTCCCAACACGCTATGAAAGGATGTCGATCAGGAAACATCCAAGATTGGATATTAGCCTTCCCGCGCTTTTTAATGATTTGAGCGCGTCTACTCCGGAAATGAAAAATGTCCGCCATAAGGCTACAACGCTGGATATTGGCCTTGGTGGGGCTTTAATAGCCAGCAAACAGAAGTTAAAAGTTCATCAGCGTATTGCTCTCTCAATTAAGCTTTCCACCACGGAAAAAGTTACCAATATTGTAAGCCTCGTAAAGAACCTGCCTCAAGACAAGAAAGTCGGTAGCGAGATTTACTATCTGGCGGGTGTTGAATATGAAAATCTGCCCGAAGAGAACAAAGCAAAATTAGTAAAATTTATTGAAGCCAGCAGGCCATTTAGAAGCTAAATTCCTATTGCCTTCTCCTTTAATTCATTGATGCGGTCTCTCAGTTGCGCCGCTTTTTCAAAGTCCAATTTTTGGGCCGCTTTTTTCATTTCTTTTTCCAGTTTCTCTGCAACTTTCATCATCTCTTCATCAGATCCATACTTTTCCTCGTCCTCCCGCACCAGCGGAACGGTAGAGTGATTCGATTCATAAACGCTTTCAAATATTTCAGCAATATTTTTCTTAATGGAAGTAGGAGTGATGCCATTAATTTTATTGAATTTTTCCTGTTTTTTGCGTCTTCGACCGGTCTCATCTATGGCGGCTTTCATGGAGCCGGTAACAGTATCGGCATACATAATAACCTTCCCGTTCAAATTCCTAGCCGCTCTTCCGGATGTCTGAATAAGGGAAGTGGTAGATCTTAAAAATCCTTCTTTATCGGCGTCCAGAATGGCTACAAGCGATACTTCCGGGATATCGAGTCCTTCTCGCAGCAGGTTTATCCCCACAAGAGTATCAAACTTCCCCATACGGAGTTCCCTGATTATCTCTATTCTTTCTAATGTATCAATATCCGAGTGAAGATATCTCACCTTCAGGCCTAAATCACTTAAATGCTCCGTCAAATCTTCCGCAAAACGCTTTGTTAAAGTAGTGACTAGGATTTTTTCGTCCATCTCGGACCTTAATTTAATCTCCTGAAAAAGATTGTCCACCTGACCATTCACTGGCCGTACCTCAATCTCTGGATCTATCAGACCGGTGGGTCGAACAATTTGCTCTGTAATAAAACCTTTCGCTTTTTCCATTTCATATGGTCCCGGGGTTGCAGAAACAAAAACCACTTGTCGGGCAATCGTTTCAAATTCCTCGAACTGCAACGGCCGGTTGTCAAAAGCGGACGGAAGTCGAAAACCGAAGTTAACCAGGCTTTCTTTCCGGGAACGATCTCCCTTGTACATACCGTTAAGCTGGGGTACAGTTACATGGCTTTCATCAATAATAATTAAAGAATTCTCAGGGAAATAGTCGATGAGCGTGGGAGGAGCTTTTCCCGGTTGACGTCCGGTAATATGCCGGGAGTAATTCTCGATTCCTTTGCAGTATCCGATTTCTAACATCATTTCAAGGTCATACATGGTGCGCTGCTCAATACGTTGTGCTTCCACATATTTTTTTTGAGCTAAAAAATTATCTTCTGTTTCCATCATCTCGATTTTAATCTCTTTCATAGCTTTTTCAATTGTTTCCCGTGTGGTTACATAATGACTTCCCGGGTATATAGCGACAAAATCCAGTTTTTTAATTTTTTCACCTGTTAAAGGATCAATAATATAGATATTCTCTAAAAGGTCACCGAAAAACTCCAGTCGGACAGCCTCCTTGTCTTCATAAGCAGGAATAATTTCAACGATATCTCCCCTCACCCTGAATGTCCCTCGTTGAAAATCAACATCATTCCGTTTATACCGAATTTCAATCAGTCGACTAAGCACTTTGTCCCTGTCAATGGTCTGGGCTGTTTCCAACCGCAAAAGCAAACCGTGATAGGCTTCAGGGGAACCTAAGCCGTATATACAGGAAACAGAAGCAACAATAATGATGTCCCGCCTCTCCAAGAGGGAGGAGGTGGCCGCATGTCTTAGTTTATCTATTTCTTCATTAATAGAAGCATCCTTTTCTATATAAGTGTCTGTATGAGGTAAATAGGCTTCCGGCTGATAATAGTCATAATAACTGACAAAATACCTGACCGCGTTTTCCGGGAAAAATGTTTTAAACTCCGAATAAAGCTGGGCTGCGAGGGTCTTGTTTTGGGCGATAACCAGGGTGGGTTTTTGAATCTTTTCAATCACATTCGCCATTGTAAAGGTCTTTCCCGAACCGGTAACTCCCAGCAGAACCTGATGACGGACATTTTTTTCAATGTTTTTGCTGAGAAAATCTATGGCCCTGGGCTGGTCGCCAGCCGGAGAATAATCAGATATGAGTTTGAACTGTTCCAAAATATTTTCACGTTTTTTTGTTGAAAGTTGATTTGTATTATAGTATATAGTTTAACCCGATATCAGCTCAAATAAATGAATGAAACCACTAATTTGTCAAGTTGTGCTGATTAATTTGTGTAATTAATGAAAGTGCTTAGTGAAGCTTCAGTTCAATCTTCTTTTTTATTCGATTAGAGCGAGGCAGTTTGTTGGCCAAATCTACTAAATCAGAATTAAAGGCAGAGCGGAAGAATATCGGAAAGATT
>DASCNB010000287.1:0-16163 GCA_036011265.1 Nitrospinota bacterium
CGACTAGCAAATAGTCTAACTTTCCCCAATTAATATTGCCCAACAATTCGATAATAAAATCATATTTAACCGCGTCACGCCAGGCTATATGCATCCCCGGATCTTCAATTAAAAACCCAAGAGAGGCTAGCTTTATTCCACCCTTAGTCTCAAAAGGTTTTATTCCTCCGTCTTCTTCCTTTAGTCGGGCCTTTTCCGCGTTCATCAGCTTGGGAATATTCGGACCATGCAAGTCAGCGTCCGCCAAACCAACCTTAAAACCCTTTTGCGCGAGAGCGCAGGCCAGGTTGGTAGTAACTGTGCTTTTTCCCACTCCTCCTTTATTGCTACCAACAATGACTTTATATTTAATATCTTCCATTCTTTTATTAACCAGCCACCGTTTATGCTCGTTATGATCGAACTTGCAATCTGTTTCGTTATTTTTGTCACACATTTCACATGTATGAAGAAACTTGCATTCTTCTGTAATAGCCATCAAAACCTCCTGTTCATTTGAAATTATTAGTATTTAAAAATATTTAGCAAGCGCTGTCGAGACTCTGCTGCGTGGAGCTTCAATTTCAAAGTTTGCCACTAAGTCATCATTTTATGCAAACTTCCAATAAGCTCTCTTCTCCAACCTTGAAAATAGTCCCATTAGAATATGAGTTATGTTATTTGTCAACTCCCAAATGTCAATTATCAATATTTCTAAAGCAGACTGATAGAAGTACAATTAATTATAGACGATGATTTACAAACAAGGGAGACTATTGAAAATATCTTGAGCGAGGAAGGTTTTGAGGTTTTCCATACTATGAATGAGAAAGAAGGTCACTTTTTAAGAGCAACCATCTTACATTCAATAAATTGTGGAATTTGCGGGACGTTTAGAATACTCTATACCTAGTATATCAGTTCCCATTTATATTAAAACTTTTAAATGAAATGACCTCTACCGGGCATACCTCTATACATAAGCCGCATCTGATACACAAGTCATCCTTTATCATGGCTGCTGTACCTAATTCTCCTGTTTCTAACTCTGATTTATTAGTAAAAACTCTGTTGTTCTCAGTTACCATGGTAAGACATCTGACAGGGCAAACATTAACGCAATAGTTACAGTTAATACACCGTTTGGAATCTATCTGAATATTTTTATTGCACCTCATGCATCGGTCACACTCTTCTTTGGCCTGATTAGCGGAGAATTTTTGATTTATTATCTCAAAATTACCTTCAAGATTTAATGGAATTTTCTTTTGCGCCTTTTGTCGTTTTAATTCTTCAAAGTTAAATTTTACACCTGACTTTTTTGACGATAAAATAGAATTTCTCTTCTCGCTAACTTCAGTGGATTTACGAATAAAGCTATCAATATGCGAAGCTACGCTTCTTCCTGAAGCAAAAGCAGAAACGATAGAACGAGGACCAGTGATTACATCACCTGCTGCAAAGATCCCTTCTAAATCCCCTATACCTCTTTCCAATTCCTGTTTTATTAAACCTCTCTCGTTTTTAGCATCAGAATATTTTTCGCCAAGCATTCCAAGATTGGGCTTTTGGCTGATAGACAGAATAATAGAATCTGCCGGTATGGTAAAATCAGAACCTTTCATCACTATAATGTCTTTACCAGGATTGTTCTCAAAGCTCTTTGGATCAACATGAGAGCATTTTAATCCCACCAATCTTTTATTTTTCATTTCAATACTGTTTGGCATTGCTAAAAATTGAAAATTTACTCCTTCTCTCTGAGCACTTTCAAATTCGTAATCGAAAGCAGGCATACTGTCCTTACTTTCAACGCATGCCACAGTTACTTTCTTTGTGCCTAACCTCTTGCAAGTTCTGGAAATGTCCATAGCAGTATTGCCACCACCGACAACAAGGATATTATCACCTAATTTTTTCCTGTCTCCCATCCGTACCAGTCTTAAAATCTCCGTTGATTCATAGATTTTGTCACACTCGTCAGCGCCCGGTATTTTGAGTTTATTTCCAACATCAGCTCCTACAGCTATACATATGGCTGATACTCCCTGTGCTTTTAAGTCATCTAAAGTTACATCTCTTCCAATCTCTACATTATTAACAATAGTGACGCCCAGCCTTAGTAATACTGCTATTTCATGATCAATCACCTTTCTTAATATCTTAAAGACAGGGATTCCAAGGTGGGCCATACCCCCGGACACCGGGTGTTTTTCATAAATCGTAACTTTATACCCATAGTGGGCCAGGTCCCATGCGGCAGCCATGCCTGCTGGACCAGAGCCAATCACTGCAACAGTCTCCTTTCTTGTACCTTTCAAACTACCTTCTTTATATGTTGCAAGATCAGCAGTACTCTCAGATTGAATATACTCTGACAGGAAATACTCCACGTCTCTGATAGCTACAGGTGTATCCAGCAACCCCCTGGTACATGCATGTTCACATGGGGCAAAACAGACTCTGCCCGTTATAGCAGGAAAAGGATTTGCTGATTTTAAAAGTATATAAGCTTCTTTATATTTTCCTTTGTCCATCAAATCGTAAATATTTGGCATATCAATATGCAAAGGGCAAGCAACCTGGCAGCGTTCCCCATTTTGAATATCACTATCATCAAGATAAGTAGTATATTTAGTTTTATCTATCACAAAAACCTCCTTGCAGTAGGCAAAAGACGTAAATAAAGATAAAAGATGACAAAAAGCAATGCGACAAAAAAGGTTTCATTGTTCGTCTTTAGTAATGTGTATAACCAAAAAGAAGAACCTCAAAAGAGAATTTTGTTTATTAATAATAGATTCCTTTTGATGTATAACAATTTTTTAGCGAAAAATGTTTAACCACGAAGGCACGCTCAGATGAGCGATGAACACGAAAAGCACGAAGAAAAAAATCTCTGTTAAGATTGAAACTGCTCGTAGAAAGCTGAGCTAAGCTCTGCAAACTGCGAAGAATGCGCTCGCAAACACTATCAATGAGACTTCCTCCCCTGTGATCTTTATCAAATCAATTCTTGCGTCTTTAGTCCATTCTAAATTAGATACAGAATAATTTAATAGGATTCACTCTTATGGGCACTTCCAAAAACTAAGACTAGCGGGACACTATAACCAGTCCTTGGGATAAGGTTTTTCCAATTACTACCCATGCAGTTTTATCAGACGCGAACTCCATATGAAACATATCGGTGTTTTCTCTGGTTGAAGGGGAAATCCATTTGTTATGTGCTCCCAGTGCAAATATCTGAGTCAGATTACCAACTATGATGCAAATGAATAGATTAAAATTGCACAGGGGATAAAGAATGGTTAAACAGGTAGAAGATTCAAGAACCAGTTATTATCTAACTTGTCAGAAAGATGGATTATAACAGGGAAACATTTAATAAAAAAATAGCCAATTATAGATAGTAGGATATTTTAGCTGTTTTGAAAATGCCGGGAACACTGACAAGTTACGGCTTACGGAAAGATTTGAATCATCATGTAAAAAATTCAATCTAAATAAGAAACGTAAAAATAATGAAGATTCCCATCAAAAGGAGAGTGAAATTCTTTCCATTTAGATAAAAAAAATTTTTTGAGAAGTAAAGCATCAATTAAGTTACGAGCTGAGTTAGCTGATTTATTTCAAAAAAAAAGTAGGAGAAAAACGGATGTCAAAAAGATATTGGCTCTTCAAATCTGATCCGGATGAATTCTCCATTGAAGATTTGAAAAACAGCAAGGACAAAACTGCTTGCTGGGATGGCGTAAGAAATTACCAGGCTAGGAATTTTATACGCGATGAAATCAAAAAAGGAGAGGGTGTTTTATTCTACCATAGCAATACTGACCCTTTAGCCATAACAGGCTACTGCAAAGTTGTACGAGAAAACTACCCGGATGATACTCAATTTGATCCGAAAAACAAACATTTTGATTCCAAATCAAAACCTGACAGTCCTACCTGGGTGATGGTTGATATCAGGCTTGTGAAAAAGTTTAAGAATCCAATTCATCTTACATCAATAAAAAAGAACCCTAAACTTAAAGGTTTAAAATTGGTTAAAAAGGGCAACAGATTGTCGGTGATGCCAGTTACCAAAGCAGAATGGGATGAGATATTAAAGTTGGGAAATGGATAAAAATGAAAAAAGTAGAAACGAAAAGTGGTTAAAGATGTCAAAATTAATATGGTAATCATAACAAAAAGGTCAGCCTGGCATTTGGAAACGGGAAATGATTCAGTGAAGACCAAATGCTTATTTGAAGGGGAAGGAGTTCGCAGAATAGCGGAGACTTCCTGTTTACAAGCTATAGCATTAGCCAACAACCGTATTTTGTTGATGGCGCCGGGATCCGAATCTTTTCAAACTCATCCTACTTATATACCGGGACGTATTGATTCCTTGCTTATTATCCATGATAATCCACCAACCATGTTAATAGGAACCAAGGGCGCTCATTTACATAAGTGGGTAGAGGGCGGGGGTTCGGCTAAATTAGTCGATTCTTTTGAAAAACTGGAGTGTCGCGGAAAGTGGTATACGCCTTGGGGAGACCCTCCATCTGTGCGAAGTCTCGCTTTGGCCCAAAGCGGCTGGGTCTACGCGGATATTCATGTGGGAAGCATCATACGATCACCGAACTATGGCGCATTGTGGGAACCGGCATCACCTACTCTGGATGAGGACGTTCACCAGGTGGCAGTCTGTTCGTCGTCGGATCAGAACGTATATGCGGCCACTGCCGGTTCGGTTTACATAAGCAAAGATTGCGGCAGTTCCTGGTTATATCGTGGGGAGGAACTGGGAGGTCGTTACAGCCGGGCTATTGCCGTCCACCCCAGGAACCCTGACTGTATACTTGCCACCGTCAGCAATGGGCCTCATGGAGATGACGTTGAAGGTGAACTCTTTCGTACGGAAAATGCAGGGCAACACTGGGAGCACATCACGAAGGGTTTTCCCGCCTCAACCAAAAAAAATATCGATACCTTCCATATAGGATTTTCAAATGAAGGAACGGCTTGGGCAGTAGCGGACAATTTA
Source organism: Nitrospinota bacterium (assembly GCA_036011265.1). Classification (GTDB taxonomy): domain Bacteria; phylum Nitrospinota; class Nitrospinia; order CAJXCL01; family CAJXCL01; genus CAJXCL01. The sequence goes on from DASCNB010000287.1 coordinate 5,015, forward strand.
TTGTACAGGGGGCTCGACCAGGCAACCCACTGGTCTGAGTTTTGGAAAGCACCTGACCTTATTACCGGAATCGCCCTTAAAAATGTTTAGCGGGGACAGGTCAAATCCCCTTGTTTGCCAAAGTTCGGCTCTACCGGGAAAGGTCACCTTTGTTTTTTTCTTAAGCAGATGAAAATGGCTGAATGCCTTGTATCAAACATCTAACAGGCAGTTATTAACGCCGTTTCTCAACCTCACAACAAATGAGTTTTGGAAAATACTACATTCACGACATTTCGAGCGCACAGGCTGTCTTAAATAATGCAGCGAGCTCAAAGCTTATGGTCGGAAAGAATACATTGGAAAGAATGGTCCATGGTTATCTTGACTTGCTGGCTGCCTCCGCGACGATCTAAGAAGTTGCGGAAGCTTCGCCACTGCCCTTTTTTCATCCTCTTATTGCCGGTTCATGGACCAGACCTCCTGTGCCACCAACCACAAAGCGAAAAATGTTTAACCACGAAGCCATGTTCAGCTCAGAGATAAACACGAAAATCACGAAGAAAAAAAATCTCTGTTAAGATTGAACTGCCTGTAGCAAAGCTGAGCTTAGCTCTGCAAGCTGCAACCGCGATCACCAAACACTTTCAACACTTTCATAGCAACATAAGCGTCGTATAAATAGCTTCTTCTAACGAAGGGCAACTTCCCTGAACTAAATAATACTATTAAATCTAATCAGTTACGAATTTGCATTTTTGATAATGTCTGTTGGCATAAAGATTGCGTTAGCAATATGACAAAATGTTTTCGAAAACAATGGTTGTCAGGCTGTTGGAGTATTGAAACTCCCTGTGGCAGGTTGTGGGGAATCTATGGTGTGGAGTATGGTTTTGTTTGTAGGTCCGCCTGCTAACCCCGCAGCAAGCTGCGAGGAAAACACTCGCTAAACACTTTCAAAATCATCTATCTGAAAAACTGGAGAATTAATGCTAACAAGTAATGAAATTGTCATTGTCTAACAGTCTATTCTGGTATGTCAAACTTTTACTATAGGAAAGGAGTGATAAAATGTTTAAAACTTTTAAGCTATTTTTAGTATTAGCCTTAATGGTTTCTTTTACTGCTTTATTAAGTGGGAATACAGTACTGGCTGGTACACAATTAGATTTAGCCGGGTTTCATAACGGGGAGGCCGTCAAGTTTGGTAATAAAATGTTAGAACGTGGAGAAAAACGCGACCTTGTTGCCATGATAAAATATGCAACAGAAACCAATACCGAAGTTGAAGGTGCCATCATTCACGCATTCAAAGAAGGTCGTTCTCAGTTAGAAAATGTTGACTACAATATTGAAGATTCAACCGTGCAACATGCTCGAGACGAGTATAAACAAACCGGGTTCGCTGTCGGAAAGTATGTCAATGAGCTTACAAATGGAAGCTGGCATCTTAAAAAAGCAATAAGTTCTGCTAAAAGGGGAGAGGAAAAAGTAGCAATGTTGCATGCCAGCAGAGGAATGGCCCTCCTTAAACAATGCCAAATAGATTTAAAGTCAATGGGTGCAAATAGACTGCAGCGAGTGCCTGATGATTACGATCTGACAGCTGCAGGGATCGAGATAAGCTATTAGTTAAAGCCGCTTTATCCCGAAAACATAAAAGAAGGCGTTTCGCAATGATAAAACGCCTTCTTTTTTGGATCACATCTCGACTATCTGCCAAATAATGGTTATTTTGCTCATTGTGATTTGAAATTGTGATTTTCGGTCATCCATGACCTCAACCCTGCGGGCGGCTTTCCTTTGGAAACCGTCCAATTCAGTTTTCCATACTGAATTGTGGCTACATTTATGTTGTATATTTATGTTGCATACAACAGTTATGTTGCAACATAAACGTTGCAAACTGATCTCATTTTACCTCCCCTTCTCACCATATAATTCGAGTTTACGTTGCAATCTATTGTTTTTAAATATGTTAAAAAATTTTATGTAGAGATTTTTCGTTTGGCATTATCCTTGCGATATTAAAACAGTTACACTTTAGTAGAAGGAAATCTACATGAGTCTTTCAGATATGTTAAATAGACTATCACACCCCCCTTGACCCTGCTAAACAAGTGAGCTTGGGAGGTATTTACCCTTGAAAAAGGGGCCTGAGCTACCAAGGGGGTGTTAAAAAACTTTGCGCCATTCATCCCCCGCTCTCCCGGACGGGTTATTCTGTCGCGGTTTTTAAATAGGGTTTTGAGATTCATCCTTTTTTACATCGAAGAAGAAGTAATGAAATATTGCCCCTCCGGCAGAACCTGTCCTTAAATCGTCGAAGGACTCAGGGTGGCACTCAAATTGTCATGGTGAGCCTGTCAAACCACTATCATTCCAATTGGCACAAAGTGGCTAATTATTAACTTTTTTATGGAGGTAAGAAATATGAAAAGGTCAGCATTTATGATGGGAGGCCAGCAGATTGACAGCCTGACGGCAGGTCAGGCAATGGAAAACAGGGTTAAATTTTGTCATGCAACCAACCCATGGAGAAATATTGCTTCGGCATTAGTGGATAGAGGATATGGAAGCCTCCCGGTTGTTGACGACGATATGAACCTGATAGGAATGGTTAGTGAAGACGAGCTGTTAACGGTTCTTTTAAAAAAACAGGATGAAAAAAAATTAGAAGCGAAAGACTTCATGACTAAAAATCCAATAACTGTAGATGAAGATTTGCCTATCCTCGACGTCATAAAAATATTGGAAGAGAATAAATTGATAAGAATACCTGTTGTAAAAGGGGCCAGATTAGTCGGAATCATAACACGGAGAGATGTTCTTTTTTGCTATTTAATGGCAACGGCTCAACCAATGGGAATATAAACTAAACAATTTAATTAAAACAATAGTTTTTGAGATGCATTCATTTTTGTATCGAACAAGAAGCAATGGAACGTTGATCCTTTAGCAGAGGCTGCCCTGAATTCGTCACAGGGTTCAGGGTAACACTCTATTTGTCATGACGAGCAGAGCGGAACCTGTCATAGTGGTCCTGTCGAACCACTGTCATTCCAATGGGAACGAAGTGCCTAATTTATTAACTTTTTTAAGGAGGTGAGAAAGTAGTATTACCGACTTTATATGTTTTCGGCATTGAAGTTGTCTCATTTTAGGCTTAAAATTATTGTGTATGTAAAAACAGTTATTAACCTTCTAAAAAGAACTGGATTATTATAAATGGTAAATACAACGCCAAGAGACGTTGAAATCTGTATAACCCAGGAAGACTGTTTTGAGGCTATATTCAATAGTGTCACTGATGGAATTGTCACTGTAAACAATGATATGGTTGTCCTGAATATAAACAAAGCCTCAGCCGAGTATATCGGCATCTCCCGCCATATGGCTATTGGTAAAAAGTATTCGATGGTCTTTCAAGACCGTCTTGGAGATATCGAACCTATTCTGAAAATGACTCTCCATACACAAATACCAATTACAAACTTTTGCAGTTCTTACTATGAAAAGGATGGCACACAAAAAAGATTTGCTATAAATACATCCATGCTAAAAAATAATAAGGATCTCAACCATGGTCTGGTGGTTGTCTTTAAAGATATTACAGAACTGTCAACACTAAGGTATCAATTGAGCCTGCAGGACAGGTTTCAAAAATCCGGGCTAATTTATATAATTGGTAAAAATAGAAAGATGCAAGAGATTTACCGGCTTATTGAAAATGTAGCTGACAGCGATGCTTCAACTTTAATTTATGGTGAAAGTGGTACGGGTAAAGAACTGGTGGCGCGGGCGATTCATGATAAAAGTCACCGCGCAAAGGGACCGTTTGTAAAAGTAAACTGTTCAGCATTGCCGGAGACTCTTCTGGAAAATGAGCTCTTTGGACACGTTAAAGGAGCATTTACAGGCGCTATCCGGGACAAGATGGGAAGATTCCAACTTGCGGACAAGGGGACTATCTTTCTCGATGAAATAGGCGATATCTCTCCCGCCATTCAGGTAAAATTATTGAGAGTATTACAAGAAGGAGTGATTGAACGTGTGGGAGATCCAATGCCGATAAATATTGATGTCAGAGTTATACTTGCGACAAATAAAGACTTAAAAGAATTGATAAATAATAACAGGTTCAGAGAAGATCTTTATTATCGGTTAAAGGTCATCTCTATTACACTTCCACCTCTAAGAGAAAGAAAAGACGACATGGCTCTCCTCATAGAACACTTTATTGAAAAGTACAATATAAAAACAGGGAAGAACATTACATCTGTAGATAAAGATGTGCTCGATCTTTTTTTGAGATACCCATGGGAGGGAAATATCCGTGAGCTTGAAAACGCGATTGAGCACGCGTTTGTCCTGTGCCGAACTAATGTCATAGCACCCTCACATATACCTGCTGAAATAAAAAATATTGAAAAAAATGACTCTTGCCCTTCGGGAGAGACTAAAGATGAAAAAACAATGATTGAGTCCGCTCTTATAAAAAGCGGATGGAATAAATCAAAGGCAGCCAGGACGCTTGGAATTGATCGTACAACCTTATGGAGAAAAGCTAAAGAAATGGGGATTAAAGAACATGCTCTAGCTGAATAACTGCTTTTCTTTCTCTATTCCTTTTAGACTCCGCCAGACCTACCAGCACGTTCTTCGCTGCTAACATTATATTGAAGGGCGGGCAGTTTATTTTTTCCAAAATGGGCAACGTAAAGAAATATGTATTCTCTGATAAAAATCCTGAAATCCCATCCTCTATAGTGATTGCTCTCGAATTCCTGAAGCACTCGCTCCGCTTCTTCAATACCGAGCCCCTCTCGAACGGTAAAGTAGTAGTTTAGAGCCAAATCCCAGTCCAAATTCTTATGGTACGTAACGCCAAATTTTTTAGGATTCTTTGCCACAGGCGTATATTTGCTTAGATCAAAGGTGCCAAACCCTATAGAATGCACGTGGTCCTTGTTTTCTTCCAGAAACCGCATGGAATACCGGGCATCTTCCTCGGTCTCACCCGGGAAACCAAAGAATCCCATCACATGATTCCAGATGCCAGCCGATGAGGACATCTCAAGGCTTCTACGGATAACATCAGTTGATGTTGCCTTTCCCATGAGCTTTAGCACCTTCTCACTTGCCGACTCAAAGCCCATATGGAGTACTTTGCATCCGGACTCGGCAGCATCTTTACAGACCTGCTCACAACTCAAATCCTTTTCAAATCGTATATGAGTGGCCCACTTAATATCTATTTTGTTCTCAATAAGCTTCCGGGAGAGCTTTTTAAATAACGCCAGCGGATAAGATTCATCGGTAAAGTGAAAATGACGGGCATTGTGCCTGTTCTTCAAGTACCGGATATCGTCAATAATTTGATTTATCTTCTTTGTCCGGTACCCTGCAGTATATCCCTCACCATGGTCGCAGAATTCGCATTTACCCCAGTAGCAGCCCCGTGTGGCGAGATAAGGGAGAATGGGCTCCGGGACAAAATATTTCTCTAAAGGCAATCCGTCAAAATCGGGTGGTGGCAGGGCCTTCATATCTTCAGCTGAGGTTATTGACGAGGTATGGATTCCTGCATTATTACGATAAATCAAATTCGGAACCTTTGTCAGGTCACTGCCTGTGCCAATTGCTTCCACAAGCTGTAGAAATGCTGTTTCTCCTTCGAACAATACAGCGCTGTCAAAAAGAGCAAACAGGTTTGATTTACCCGGCAGCACATCCCGCAATCTTGTCACTGTATTTCCTCCGATAGTTACATGGATATCAGGAAACTGTTCTTTAATGAGGGCACAGAAAGTCATTGAGGAAAAGAGCTGCTGCTGGAAAACAATTGAAACTCCAATGACATCAGGAGATTCGTCGGTAATAGCCGGTTGAAGAATATGCTCAAAGACGTCACGGTACACATTTACCCGGGTATCTTGTACAGCTTTTAGGAGTTCAGAGGATATGAACCGTTTATATGAAAGATCTGTTTCCATGGGCGGCATACAAATCCGTGCCGGCGCGTATACAAGCGAAATCACAGCTGTCAGCTCGTGGAATACACTAATCGCTCTTTCCAATTTCCCTGCATCGTAGAAGTCCTGACTCCTGACAACCTGCTTTGCTGTTTCCGCCTTTTCAATAAGTTCTAATATCAGGCTGCGAGTGCAATTTTTTAAGGCATTCTGAAGTTCCATCTCGTTCTCACTTAGCCTGTGTTTCTTCGATTTTTTTTTCAGCCGTTCCAATTGCTGCGGAACTTTTTCCAGTACCTTAAGAAGAAAGTCGTCGCTAAAGAACCAGTCGTACATTTCCAGATTTACGTCTTTTTGGACTACCTCATGCCCTGCGGACCTTAGAAAGGCAGTGAGGGTGGGCAAACTCAAATACGGCTCTGAAGGGAACCAATCCGGCGGGAAGACCAAAAGAACCTTCATCTTCCGGCCACCAGCGTCCTGTGAGGTTTGACGATTACGTTGCATAAGCTCCGGGGTTGCACGCTTACCTTTATTATAATCGATTTTCATAGCCTTTATTTTATCCTATAAATCGCTAAGCAAAATAATTTTTAACCTCTTGATTATCTCAAGATAACATCAAGTACCAGTGTTTTAATAATGAGAATTGTGAGGCTGAGCAAGGGTTAAATACTTGCCTCTTTCTTCAAATAAAATGCGTTTGTTTTCCAAATCCTTAACTATATTTTCCATCTCGTCTATTTTATCTTTTTTTTGGCCGTCTTTTTCCTGGATGTGCGATATTATTTGTTTAAAAGATTTTGGACTTTCATTGCAAAATGAAATAATCCTGGCAGGGGGGCCGACAAAACGTGTTTTAGTAGGCTGTCCTTCCGGTCTCCCGTCAAAAACGGTTACAAAATCCATTGATTTTGTGAAAAACAGGAAGGGAGTCTGTTGCGATTTATCCCGATTTTTCCACCCTGCCACAGCCTGACGCAAATCGGCTTTCAATTCAGGATCGACCTGGACTTTGGTTTCAAATTCAAAATCATATGCAATCTTCATTAAATCTATTTCCGTGGAATCATACACGTTGGAGTAGCCTTTCCCAGGATTATTAATTTTGATGCCATAATTGTCGGGACAATTGAAATAAGGACTGAACCGTTCCAACCATAGATTTCCCACTGCTGTCGGGGGCTGCAAATGGATGATAGATTTTATAATGTATATTTGCCTACGATAGTCATCATCGGTTTCCCCTGGAAACCCGGTTAAAATATTCCAGGAAACCTCTATTCCATAATAAGACGCCCATTTTAAAAAAAGGATGTTTTGAATGGGCAAAACCCCTTTATTCATTTCATTTAGTTGATTGGCGCTGAAACTCTCGATTCCAGGTTGGACCACTTTCACTCCACCATGGGCCACAGTTTTAATTTGCTTCCTATTCAAATTACTTTTAACTTCAATGAAGAATTGTAAATCGTAATTTTCCTGCCCCAATTTCCCAAAAATCCCATCGATATATTTCATATCCAGAATATTGTCCACAAACCGGAACCTATAGGTGTCATAGCGTTTTGACAGGGAGGCTATTTCGGTATGGATTTTTTCAATGGCCTTGGCTCGAAATTTCATGGTCGAAGCATTTAGTCCGCAAAATTTACAATGATGTTTTTCTCCCCACCAGCAGCCACGGGAAGTTTCATAAAGAATAATCGGGTTTTCCAGCAGTGGTGAGGCAGGGTCTATTTCTTTTAGCTGTTTAAAGTAATCATCGTAATCAGGCGCTCCGTATTTTTCAAAGTCCACGAACATTTGACGGTTTTCTTCATAAATCACCTCGCCTTTTTTTCGAGAGAGTGTCCCTTTGGGGATGGCATCGTCCTTTTCGACAGCATCAAGTAAACCGGGAAGAACGTTTTCTGCTTCTCCAACAACTGCGTAATCGATCCATTGAAAAACCCGGAAGTACTCCAACCCCATTTCCGATTCGAAATTAGACCCGCCAAAAATGATTTTTATAGAGGGATATTTCTCCTTGATCAATTTGGCCAGAGTTAAACTTGCAACATTTTGGTTGAAGGTCGAAGTAAATCCCACTACATCATGCTTCTCCCAATCAAAAGCCTCCAGTGCCCATTTGAGAAATTCGGGAGCAATTTTTGTTTTAATTTCCAACAGGAACTCTTTAGAACAACCAATGGACTGGCAGACCTCCTGAACATGGGAGGGAAAATGGCTCATATATTCCTTGTTTTTTGGAGAATCTTCAAACAATAGATGAGAAAAAAGCCATTCACCAATTAAAAATCTTTTTTCACAGAGTTGGTTATAAACCGGGAGTTCTAATTTATGGGCAAAATAAAGGTTCAGGTAAAAACTCTTCACATCCCACCCATGAGTTTTTATGAGAGTGGAGAGGGTTCCCAACTGAATAGATGGGTAAATATGAAAGCCAAAAGGCATGTTTACCAGGGCGACTTTGAGAGGCATAACCTTTTTTAATCAAGCACAATTTTCTTCAGGAGTCATTTTTTAATTTTTTCTAAAGCTAAGCATATACTATAATGGGATACTTATCTGGATACAAAATTATTTTTTAATAACTTTTTTCTAAGGTGTAGAACAATGTATATGAAGTTATTATTTTTATTATTTATTCCGATATTTATTATAGGATGTGGCGTCAGTGAAGATATTCACAAGGAGACGTTGAGTAAATTGCAGGCAAAGAAAGCAGATTTGAAAAAGGCCTTGTTAGAAACGGTTGAAGCTAACAAGAAAATTGTTGCATTACAGAAAACAATGCAAGAAAAAGAACAACTGATTAATGAAATTTCTGCAACTGTCTCTGCAAAAAAACAAAAGATCGAAGAACTCTCAGCAAAGATGTCGGCAGCTTTAGATGCAAAAAAAGCAGCTTTGGATAAAGCATTGTCAAAGACCCTTGAGGCTAATAAGAAAATTGACGCATTACAGAAAACAATGCAAGAAAAAGAACAACTGATTAATGAAATTTCTGCAACTGTCTCTGCAAAGAAACAAAAAATCAATGAACTCTCAGCTGAAATGTTTGCAGCTTTAGATACAATAAATGCAGAACTGGGTAAGGCATTATCGCAGAGGCGTGTGGCTAATAATAAAATTGACGCATTACAGAAATCAGTGCAAGAAAAAGAACAAGAGTCAGTAGAAGTCTCAGTAGAGATGTCAGCAGCTTTAGATGCAAAGAATGCAGAATTGGATAAGGCATTGTCAGGAACAGTTGAGGCTAATAAGAAAATTGACTCATTACAAAAAACAATGCAAAAAAAAGAGCAAGTTATCAAGGTACTCTCTTCAGGACTCTCGGAAAAAGTAGAATGGTTCGAAGAATTCTATAAAAGGGGGTCAGCAAAAGATGCGCGTATAGAGGAACTCTCTGCAAGTGTCTTTGCAAAGGAACAACGGATCAAATATCTCTCAGCAGAGATGTCGGCAACATTAGATACAAAGAATGCAGAGTTGGATAAGGCATTGTCAGAGACGGTTGAGGCTAATAAGGAAATTGTCGCATTACAAAAAATGAAGCAAGAAAGAGAACAACTGAACGAGGTACTCTCTTCGGGGCTTTCAGAAAAGGTGCAATGGATCAGTGATATAAGCGCTGAAAAAGATAAAGAGTTAGTAGATTTTAAAAACACTTATGAAAATCTGGTTAAAACATTGAAAGATGAGGTTGAAAAAGGAGAGATAAAGATTTCTCGTGCCGTGGATAGTCTCTTAGTAAAAATTGTTGATAAGATACTTTTCGCTTCCGGTAAGGCTACTATTAAAAAAAGCGGGCAGGAAGTATTGCAAAAAATTGGAGATATTCTTGAGACTGTAAAAAACCGACAGATCATGATAAAAGGGCACACGGATAATGTCCCTATTGGAAAAAATATAAAGGAGGATTTTCCCTCCAATTGGGAATTGTCTGCCATGAGAGCAATAAATGTCGTCCATTACCTTCACGAGAAGGTAGGGATTTCACCAAAGGCCCTTTCCGCTACGGGCTACTCAAAGTTTAGACCGGTTGCTGCCAATGATACCCCTGAAGGGAGAGCACAAAACAGGAGGATAGAAATAACGCTTCTTTCAATGGATGTAGATAAGGTTTTGAAAGAGTTGAAGAAATGATGACCAAACAAATTTGGCAGAAGGTTTCGTAATATTTCTTCGGGTGTGATATCTTGGAATAATTATGCAAAAACAAAAAGTCATGCTTTTATTTCCACCGGAGTGGGTGCCCACGGCTCCCTATCTGGCGCTGCCCAGCCTTACAGCGGTATTGCGCCAGCATGGACACGAGGTGCTGCAAAAGGATGTAAACATTGAGATGTACAACCTGTTCTTTAGCCATACCTTTTTGGCCCGGGTTAAGGAGCGCTTGTCCGTAAAGTTGCGCGAACTAGATACCTGGGAGGAAACAAAAGGCTTGACGGATAATGAGGTCGAGCAGAAAGAGTGTATCGAGACTCAATTATCTGTGGATATGGTTGGCCTGGCTGAACAAGCCGAAGCCGCCATTCGAACGGTCCACGGCGAGGACTTTTACGATTCTGATAAGCTTGAGCAAGCATTGAATACTTTCCGGGAGGTAATGCGGTATATCTCGGCCGCCTACTATCCTGCCTCCCTCGTCTTCTATCCGATGGAGAGCAACCTGGGCTATCGTCCCGGTGTTTCACAGGAGGTATTTACCTGTCTTGAGGACGAGCAGGTCAATGTGTATCGGGAAGTATGCCGGCAACTGGTTATCCCGGCAATTAAGGAGGAAGCGCCAACCATTGTTGGTATCTCAATGGGGACCAGGATGCAGTTCCTCTGCGGATTGACCTTCTGTAAAATGATAAAGGAGGCCTTCCCGGATATTCACGTCACTGTAGGCGGAAACATTATTACGCGTCTTCGAGAGGATTTACTGAAACACGAACGGTTCTTTACAGAGGTATTTGACTCCGCGATTATGTACGAAGGAGAACATGCCCTTCTTTGGCTTCTTGAAGCATTGGGAGGTAAACGGGAATGGAAGACGGTTCCTAACCTGATCTACCGTGAGAAAACCGGTGTCCGTGTAAATAATGAGATGTACACCGAGAAAATTACCGAGCTGCCAATTCCTGATTTTGACGGGCTGCCTCTTGATAGCTACTTTGTTCCCGTTCGCATTATTCCCTATC
>DASCNB010000288.1:0-8117 GCA_036011265.1 Nitrospinota bacterium
TCCTCGTCTTTAATTGTCAGGTACATGTGGCCTGATGATGGAATTCTAAGGTTGGAAATTTCTCCTTCAATCCAAACCAGGGGGAATTCAGTCTCAAGAGAAAACTTAATGGAGCGGGTTATTTCTGTAACAGTGTAGACTTGCCGTTCGGGATTCTTAGAATTCTCTTCGGCATGAGGGATACTATAATTATTCATAACTACGTATTATAGTACAAGAATGTTAATTTGGGATACAGACTGGTTATTAGTCAATGCTCATTGGTTGCAAAATACTAATGTTGAGGCCTAATGAGCGGTAAAAGAGTCCAGGGCAGTCTGAGGAAATCCGCGTTCAAATTATTTTATTTTCATCTGGTTCTTAAATGCAGACAACCCATTTTTCATAAGCAAAGCTATTGTCATAGGTCCTATTCCTCCCGGAACGGGTGTTATCTGAGAGGCTTTTTGTGAAACTTTTTCAAAATCAACATCGCCAACGAGCTTCTTTTCCACGCGGTTAATACCAACATCAATGACAACAGCCCCTTCTTTAACCATATCTTCTTTAACAAACTCCGGTGATCCAATAGCAGCAACTAAAATGTCAGCCCGCTTTGTAATATCCGGAAGGTTTTTTGTTTTTGAATGGCATATGGTGACAGTAGCATTTTTCTGGAGTAGCATAATAGCAAGGGGTTTCCCTACAATATTGCTCCGTCCCAAAATGACTGCTTTCTTTCCCTCAATTTTTACTTCGCTCCTCTCTAAAAGTTCGATGATACCCGCTGGAGTACAGGGGAGAAGCGACCCTTTACCAACCATGAGCTTCCCGACATTATATGGATGAAAACCATCTACATCCTTATCAGGAGAAATTGCTTCCAAAACAACGTGCTCCCGTATATGGGAAGGAAGAGGGAGTTGAACTAAAATACCATGTATACCCTCGTTATCATTTAATTGTTTGATTAATGTTAAAAGTTCTTCTTCTGATGTTTTATCACTTAGTCGATGTTCAAAGGACTTGATACCAGCCTCATCGCAAGACTTTTTTTTGTTACGTACGTAAATCGAAGATGCGGGGTTATCTCCCACCTGGATAACCGCAAGCCCTGGCTGGATGACTGATTTAGTATTCAGAGATTTTATTTCCGCTGCGATTTCTTTTTTTATAACAGTGGAAATAGCTTTCCCATCCAAAATATTATTTTTCATTGAATTGACCTTTTGAAAAAAGCTATCAGGAAATCCTTGTTTGGAGTGAAGACAAATATTGCTGTAGAATTAGAGATTGTAGTGGTATAGAAATTAAAAAACTATCTCTTGGAGAACTGGAATCTTTTCCTTGCCCCTTTTTGGCCGTATTTTTTTCTTTCCTTGATTCTGGAATCCCGGGTAAAAAAACCAGCTCGCTTCAAGATAAGACGTAAACTGGGATCGGAATGAACCAATGCTTTAGTAATACCCTGCATCAGCGCGCCTGCCTGTCCGGAATGCCCACCGCCTTTTACAGTGGCAAAAACATCATAACGTTTAACTACATTAGTAATTGCTAGAGGTTCTTTAGCTATGCATACATGGGAATCTCTCACAAAGTAATCAGACAGGGCCTTTTTGTTAACAGAAATGTTTCCGTCTCCCTGCTGGAGCCAGACACGAGCCACCGAGGTTTTTCTTTTCCCTGTTGCGTAGGATTTTTCTTCCATTACACTCCTTTTTTAGTTAAAGACAAATCGCAATTCACGTTCTACTGACAACTAATTTAATGCCAGGACTTCCGGTTGCTGAGCCTCATGGGGATGATCAGCAGAAGCATATATTTTAGCTTTTTTAAATATTTTTCTGCCCAGTGAGTTTTTGGGCAACATTCCTTTAATTGCTTTTTTTAAGAGCTCTTCCGGCTTCTTTTGAAGCAATTTTTCCGCGGAAATATTGCGGATGCCTCCCGGATAACCGGTATGATGATAATAAGTTTTATCCTTAATTTTGTTGCCTGTCAGCCTTACTTTTCCGGCATTCACAATGACAACATAATCACCGGTATCCACGTGTGGGGTAAAAACAGGTTTATGTTTGCCACGAATTATTGTTGCAATCTTAACGGCAAGTCTGCCAAGGATTTCCCCGTTCGCGTCAATCATATACCATTTTGGTTCAATTTCTTTTTCTTTAGCGGAAAATGTTTTCATCATAATTCAGATCGTTAAAAATATCTTTCAAAAAAATTTAAACTAACCTAACAAGATAAGATATAAGGATCTTATTGTCAAGTATAATTGATATTATCGGTGCTGCTGATTATAGTCTCTATAAAGTTTTTCCGGCAGCTTCTATAAATGGACGAAGCTCTTTCATTAATCTATCAAATTTTGACGGTTTTAGGGTTTGAGCTCCGTCAGAAAATGATTCTTCCGGTTTTATGTGCACTTCCACCATAAGACCGTCAGCCCCCGCAGCCACACTCGCCTTACTCATTGGATTTACAAATTGCCAATGGCCGGTCGCGTGGCTTGGGTCAATAATAATCGGCAAGTGAGTTTCACTTTTCAGAACCGGGATACAACTAATGTCAAGCGTGTTTCGGGTCGCCGTCTCAAAGGTCCTTATTCCCCGTTCACACAAAATTACCTGGTGGTTTCCCTCTGACATAACATATTCTGCGGACATTAAAAACTCCTGGATAGTTGTCATCATACCACGTTTAAGAAGGATCGGCTTTTTAAGTCGCCCAATTTCTTTCAGTAAAGAGAAGTTTTGAACATTTCTCGCGCCGACTTGAAGAACATCAGAATATTTTGCAACAAGATCCAATTCCCTGGGGTTCATTACTTCTGTAACAAAAGGGAGTCCTGTCTCTTCCCTGGCCAAGGCCAGAAGTTTCAAGCCATCTTCTTCCAACCCCTGGAAACTGTATGGCGATGTTCTGGGTTTAAACGCTCCCCCTCTTAAGACTTGAGCTCCTGACGCCTTTACAGCTTTAGCTGTTTCAACAATTTGTTTTTCACTCTCGACAGAACAGGGTCCAGCCATAACGATAAATTCTTTTCCTCCGACTTCAACATTTTTATTAACTGATATACTGCTCCCTTCTGTTCTTACCTGGCGGCTGGCTAATTTATGGGGTCTGAGAATGGGAACGACACTTTCCACGCCAGCCATTGAATCCAACGATTGAAGGCGCGCTTTTTCACGCTCATCTCCTACTGCTCCTATTATGGTTCTTTCCACCCCTTCAATAATATGAGGTGAATATCCTAAACTTTTTATTTTATTTATCACTTCATCAATATGTTTCTGATCTGTGTTTGCTTCCATAACTATTATCATTTTCTCATTCCTTTTCTGATGCTTTACCTGATCGAGTTATACAATTTTCAGTAGTCGCAATCTTTTAGCCTGCTACAAATTAATTTTCAAATAAATAACGCAACCAAAGAGGTTGCGGCTTTTATTCACACGGAAATTGGGAAAGTTTTATAGTATCAAATAAATATTTTTTTGTACAGCCTATAATCTTTTCGGTAGCGGGTCATTTTGACTGGATGATATTTTAACTGCAATAGATTAAATTCTTTTTGACCACCTATAAGGAAGCCCCTTAAGGAGAGGTTGATTTTTTTTCAACTCTAATTTGTAATCCAGTACATCGAGAGATACAGTTAATTTAAAATGACTCACTATCATGTTTTCTATTAATATTTATATTTCTCAACTTGCTCAATTTATTTGCACTCTTCTCTTATTTTTTATTGATATAAAATAAAGTAATTTTTCCGAATCTCCATTTGGAAGAATGGTGGTTTTGCCGGAAACGCCTCTATAATTTTTAATTTCTAACAGCTTTTTCTTTATTATCTGCCTATCTACCTTTCCTTTCAAAACAGTGCCAAAAACCATTTTAGCAGCATCATATGCCTGGGCAGACAGCACATCCGGCGCTTCACCAAAAAAATCTTCGTAGAGTTCCTTGAATTTCCGCACCCTGCTAAAATAAGAACCAATGAAAAAACTATCCACAAAAATTGCTCCGTTAACAAATTTTCCACCCATTTCTATAATGTCCTCCGAATTCCAGCTATTTCCTCCTAATAGTTGAACTTTGTCAATGTTATAAAACGCTAATTGCGGAGCAATTAATCCAACCTGGTCTGGAAATCCCGGAATAAAAATAGCGTCGTAATGCACTTTCAAAAAAGGTTTAAAGAATATTTCTTCCTCAATAATATCGACGGGTTCGTTTTCCTGAATTTGGTCCGACATCTCTTCATTCTGAATTTCTATCAATTCTTCTTTAGCAATGATTTCACTTTCTTCAAGCTCTTCCAAGTGACCTTCTTCCGGTAACTCCGGTGGGACTTCCCCCTCCTGGATTTTTTGTTTGATTATCTCTACCAAAACTGTTGACATCACATCATCTTTATTTTCCTCCTTGCTGTTGTGCTCAATTATTGTACTGTCCTCTATCAGAGGGGCATTGCTTTCCTCTGAAATAGACTCCAGGGCTTTCTTTTTCAACTCCCTATCGTTCAATCCGCCAATATCCAAAATTTGATCTTTGAAATCATTTTGTGTTTGAGCATAACTTTTACCGGCAAGAACCTCTCCACCTAAAACATTTATCTGATCTAAAAAAACATCTTTTAATCCTGTTCCATACGGGTCAGCTGAATAAAATACGACAAATTTATTAAGCTCAAGATTATTAATAGCATATTCGGCAATAGCTTTTCCTTGTAATTCGTGTGTGAGGGAGTTTCTAAAAAAATATTGACTTGTATCGGGCAATCCTTTAACCGAAGCCGACGGAGAAATCATTGGAAGCTGAGATATCCCTGCTTTTTCAATTGCTATTTGAGCAGTTTTGCTAAACATCGGCCCAATGACACAAACGACATCATTATCTGCTCCTAAATCTTCGACAATGCCAGCAACTGTTCCCATCTCCCCTTTTGAATCTTTAACGATCAATTCAATATTTTTTCTTTTATTGTCCGGAAGTAAATTAAATGCCAGCTGGATGCCCTGTAAAATCTTCTGCCCACTTGCAGCCGCCTCGCCGGAGAGTGGGAGAATACAAGCGATTTTAGTTTTTGTAGTTTCTTTTTTTGATAGTAAACTGTCCAGTCTGTCTTTGCCCTTTTTATAAAATTGATGGTTTGGAAAATCATTTAAAAAGCGTGTTAGGTGCTTTTGATACAGCTCATAATCCCTCTGTTTCTCATAGATTTCAGCTAAACGAAAAAGAACCAAATCAAGTGGATATTTTACAGGTAGTGTTTCTGCCAATAAATTTAAATCATCTAAACTCAGTTTGTTCTGTACTATTTTTGTAATTTTAGATTCAGATTTTTCCTCAAGTTCAGTCTCTGGAGCGATCTGCCTGCTTGACAGGTATTTTTTGAACGCGGCCCGGTTCTCTTGCGTTTTCTCTAAAGCCCTGCCCATCAAAAAAAGAATATCCCATTCGCGCTTTCTATCGTGAGGTTTGGAATAGTTAGATTCAAGTTTGAGCAACGCATTTTTATAGTGCCCTGAATGATAATAGGAAAGTGCCACTTTATACTCAGATTCATTAAATAAATCTGTTTTAATGTCAATTTTGTTCAATAATTGATAGTGCCGGATGGCCATAAAATAGTTTTTTCTTAACCTGTAAATTTCACCTAACTGGAAGACTGCTTCATCTATAAAAACTCCGCCTGGAAAATTTTTAATGTGATTTTGATATTGAACAATGGCCTGTTCATATTCAGATTTTTTAAACAAATTTTCAGCAACTGCAAAAGATTCTTTTTCCAAATTACGCTGCCGGATAATACTTTTGCTGGTGGTTTCAGCCCATGCAGGACAAACCAGGGAAGTCGAGATCAGAAAAAAGATAAAAAAGGCAGGAAATATCTTAATAATTTTCAAAATCAAGAACCCAATTCTTGTCTAATATTTTTAATTTTATACTTTTCAAGGCGATATCTAAAAGACCTGAAACTTAAATTCAACAGGGACGCCGCTTTATTTAAAACTCCATTGGTTCTGTTTAATGCAGTAGTAATCAGTTCTTTCTCAATTTTTTCAATATATTCTTCCAGGTCAATTCCCTCCTCAGAAAGCTTCGGTATTTGCGATTCCGATGTTTTAAAAAGTGCTGTAACAGACTCGGGTAAACTTTTTGCTTGAATCACATTTGAGGATTCCAAAACTACCGCTCGCTCTATAGCATTCTCCAACTCTCTAACGTTTCCCGGCCAGTTAAACCGTTCCAAAGACTCCATTGCCTCGGGAGTAAAGCCTTTAATCTTTCGATTATTGCTTTCAGTAAACCTTTTTAAAAAACCTTCTGCTAATATTGGGATATCTTCCTTGCGTTCACGCAATGGGGGTAATCCTACAGGTATCACGTTAAGACGATAATAAAGATCTTCCCTGAATATTTTTTTTTTGACTAACTCTAATAGATTCTGGTTTGTGGCAGAAATAAAGCGGACATCTATTTTAATGTTTTTGTTTTCACCCACTCTTTTAAATTCTTTATCCTGTAAGACTCTCAGGAGTTTTACCTGGATCGATAGAGGAGCCTCTCCTATTTCATCCAGAAAAAAAGTTCCTCCCTCAGCTTCCTCTAATAGTCCTTTTTTATCTGAAATCGCTCCTGTAAAAGCCCCCTTTTTATGTCCAAAAAGTTCGCTTAAAAGAAGATTTTCTTCAATAGCTCCGCAGGAGATGCAAACAAAAGAATTATTTTTTCGGCTACTTCTCAAATGGATTGCTCTTGCTACTAATTCTTTCCCTGTTCCGCTCTCTCCAGATATAGAAATGGTACTATTCCCATCCGCTACTTGATCTATTAACTTAAAAATTTTCTCAATTTTTTCACTTTTACCAAGTATCTGTGAATATCGATATTTTTCTTCCAGTTCCGTTTTTAAATACGCATTTTCATCCAATAATTTCTTTTTCTCCAAAGCTCTCTTGACAATGATCTTCATTTCATCCACATTAAACGGCTTTGAAATATAATCATAGACACCCTGGTTTAAAGCTTCCATGGCTGTTTCATTTGAGGCAAAAGCTGTAATCATTATTACAGGAGTATTCAAATTAAGAGATTTGACTTTTTTTAAAACATCAACTCCATTGATATCAGGCATCTTAATATCCGTAATCACAAGATCAAATTCCTTTTTTTCCAAAAGCTCAAAAGCATCCCTGCCGGATGATGCGCACTTGACTTTATAGCCCTCCTGCTTTAAAAAAATACTCAGAAAATCTCTCATGCTTTTTTCATCATCTACTACCAGGATCGGTTTCAACACTGTGTCTCCTTGCTAAAAAACTCAAGTTAAAGAGAATTTAAAAACGTATCACAGGCCATCCGATATTGCAATTGCCCGTTAACGGGCAGAAATATTATTTAGCCTGAACAAAAAAAACCTACCATAACAATAATTTTGTAATTGTCATAATAATTGGAAAGACAGCCTTGCCTATAAATCCGCTCATTAGTAAAACCACTATAATAATAAACCCGTAAGGTTCAATTTTAGAAAACTTAATAGCCTGTTCATGACTTAAAACGCCTGCCAACACTCTTCCTCCATCCAAAGGTGGAATAGGGATGATGTTAAAAATCGCCAGGGCAACATTAATTCTCACACTAATATTTATCATAGCAAAAACGGGTAAAATGACATACTGCAAATCATTGAGATGATGATTCAAAATCAATTCTACCGCGGGTTCCTGTAAACGGAGAAGGATAGCGCTGGCAACAGCAATAACAATATTTGCTAATGGCCCGGCTGCTGCCACAATTGCCATATCTTTTTTAGGGTACCGGAAGTTTCTCGGATCAACGGGAACAGGCTTTGCCCATCCAACCATCTGAGTTACAACAAACACTAAAGTGCCCATGAGATCGAGATGTTTTAATGGATTCATGGTTAGTCTGCCCGCGTCTCTGGCTGTCCCGTCTCCCAGCTTTTCAGCAACCCACCCATGTGCCAACTCATGAAGAGTGAGAGCAAGGAGCAGTGGCAACGCCAAAAGTGAAAACATTTGTATTGATTGATTAATCTCCATAAAATTCAGACTTCTCTATAAAATTTTTGAATGTGGATAGTGAACCATCCCTCACAACTT
>DASCNB010000289.1:0-4773 GCA_036011265.1 Nitrospinota bacterium
ATCAGAAATGACAGGGGACTCGCCTATTCTGTCTGGAGCTACTTTCAATTAGGTATGCGGGATATAGGCGTCTTTGCGTCAGGGTCAGGCACTAAATTACAATCTACAGTTACTGTTATCAGGCGAATGGAAGATATCATAAGAGAGATGCGAGAAAATCCTGTTAAGGATGAGGAATTAAATAACGCGAAAGAATATATTATTAATTCTTTTGTTTTTAAATTTACCTCCACTGCCCGGATAGTAAATCGATTTCTTACCTTTGAGTATTATGGTTTGTCGACAGATTATTTAAAGACTTACCTGGATAATATCAGAAGAGTAACCAAAGAAGATATTCTTCGAGTGGCGAGAAAATACCTTAAACCGGATCAAACAGTTATTCTTGTTGTTGGAAATAAGGAAAAGTTTGAAGCTCCGCTAAATGAATTTGGTTCGGTAAATGAAATCAAATTAAAAAGCTATAAGAATTGAAACATAAGTCAAGCGTTTGCGTTCAAGAAAATAGAACACAGATTTTGCTTCGCAGAATCGCCCACAGTTGAATAACTGTGAAGAAAAGGGAAATTAAAAAAAACCGCAAGACTATTTTGTCTTTATCTCTTCAATTTCTTTTTTAAGAACACCAATTTCCCTAATATCCATATAAATATGGAAAAACAGCAACCCAGTTAACAAGATAAGCCATACCAAAGCCCATGTCGGCATAATATCACCTCCTTCTGAGAGGAACTATACGTTCTTGCCCAAAAAACGCCAGTATTTTTCTAGAAAAAGAGTTTCCCATTCCGGTCTGTTTTTTTTAAAATATTTCATCAATGATTCGCGGTACATTTTCTTTCGGTCAAAAGGGATTGTTTCCGATCCCATACCGCTATAATGAATAACTCCTGAGCGGGGCAGGTACAGGACTTTCCAACCATTTTTTCGAAGGCGATAAAACAGATCAGTTTCCTCTAAATAAAAAAAATAATTATCATCAAACCCGCCAACTAACTCCAAAGCTTCTTTCCGAATTAAAAAACAAGCGCCTCTAATGGATGGAACACTGTAGGATTTATCATCTTTGTAAAACATCTCTCTTATATCGGCTTTTAATTTAAAAAAAGGTTTTAATAATTCATGTCCTATAGTAGGCTGCGGACAAACGGATTTTTGTATACTCAAACTTTGCTGATAAAGCCGTGGACCCACAACCGCTGCTTTTTGTTCTTTATCTAATACCTCCACTAAACTCGATACAGCTGTATTTATAACTTCCACATCTGTATTTATATACAGCAGATATTTGTTTTTTGACGCTTTAAAACCCTGGTTGGCAGCAAAAGCAAAACCTTTATTTTCTGAATTTCTAATTGTTTTAATCTTTGGATATTTTTCAACCGTCACTTCTAAAGCGCCATCAGTAGAAGCATTATCCACAAGTATCCACTCAGCGTTGTCGGGATGCGTGATTTTATCGTTTGACGCTAATTTTTCTAAACATTTTTCTAATATTTTCCCTGAATTATGAGAAATTATTATTATGGATATTTTATTCGATATCTCAGTAATGGGATGAAAATTATTATTGTGCCTGTTTTCCCAAACCTTTGTATATTTAAGAAAAGTATACAAGCTATAAAGCACTGACAGCACAAAGCCGTGAATACCGTCCCTGAAGCCTTGCCTTAAAAAAAACATCTTTACAAAAACTAAAAAAGGATTTATCCACATCCAGAACGTTAAAAATGAAACTTTTTTATTAGAAAGTTCTTTTGCTGAAAGAGATGAGTAGTTTTCCATTTTTTCTAAATAATTTGAGATTGATTTGTAAGTGAAATGCTCTATAGGTTTTTTCATGTATCCAACGGATCCATTTACAATAACCTTTTCATGGACTTCCCGAAGTTCTACATAAGATGAATCTTTTTTAAAAAGTCTCAAAGTATAATCAGGCCACCAACCGCTGTGTTTAATCCATTTGCCCAGAAAAAAATTTCTTCTTGGTATGTAAAAACCATCAAAGGAATTATTATTTATTTTTTCGATGATCTCAGATTTTAATTCCGGAGTAACTCTCTCATCGGCATCAAGAATAATAATCCAGTCTTTTTTAGCATGATCTACGGCTAACTGCTTCTGAGTTGAATAACCTTGCCACTCATGTTGAAAGACTCTATCAGTGTATTTTTTACAAATCTCCACTGTTCTGTCATTACTGAAAGAATCAACTACAACGACATCTTCAAAATCTCTGACGCTTTCAAGAGCATCCTGAATATTCTCTTCTTCGTTCTTTGTAACAATAGCAACTGAAATTGGAATTTTCTTATTCATGTTCTCAAAATAATGGTTTAAAAACGGAAAACACAGATTATACCGATTCCACTAACTATGGTCGGAAAATAGTTAAAGAATTCTCATTCTTATGTTGAAGCTTGCGAATGAAAGTATTTTTTCGCGAACTATGAGTCTTTGCGGTGAAAAAATATTTCCCTAAAAGAAGATTTTTTTGGAATAACAATGCTATGAAGTAAAAATATGAAATAAGTTGCATTGCCAAACTTATCACATTATTATAACACATTCAATATGTGGACTATATTTCATACTGAGGCTTCTTTAGGCTGGGGCGGTCAGGAAATAAGAATCCTGAATGAATCAATCTGTATGCGAGAAAGAGGGCACAGGATAATAATAATAACCCCTGCCGAAAGCTCCCTCATGAAGAAGGCCTCTGATCGGGGATTTGAAGTAATATCTGCGTCTTTTAAAAGGAAAGATTATCCTGCGACATGTTTTAAAATTTTAAAGCTGATTCGTCTTAAAAGGCCGGACTTTATCAATACCCATAGCTCAAAGGATAGTTGGGTAGCAAGCTTTGCCGCAAGATTGTCTAATGACAAACCATTCATTATCAGAACGAGGCATCTTTCCACTCCTGTCGCGATAAATATTTTTGGCTCGGTTATATATAAATTACTACCTCACAAAATCATTACTACCGGGGAAGCAATTAGAGAACAACTTATCGAAAGAAACCGTGTATCCCCTGGGAAAATCATGTCTATACCAACAGGAGTGGATCTTAAATTATTCGATCCATCAAAATCGAAAAAAAAAATACGAAAGGAACTTTCTCTGACAGAGAAAACACCTATTGTAGGAATGGTTTCTGTGCTGAGAAGCTGGAAAGGCCACAATTTCTTTATTGAAGCGATTGTCACTGTTTTAAAGAAATTTTCTAATGTAAGGTTTTTAATTGTTGGAGACGGTCCTCGGAAAGAAAGTTTAACTAAAATGATTAAAGAAAAAGGACTATCGGAAACTATATTAATGCTCGGACACAGGGAAGATGTCCCGGAAATTATGGCTTCTCTCGATATTCTTGTGCATCCTTCATATGCCAATGAGGGGGTACCTCAATCCATTGTTCAAGGTATGGCAATGGGGGTTCCGGTTATTGCGTCGGATATCAAACCTTTAAAGGAAGTTGTTACTGATGGCGAAACAGGGCTCCTTTCGCCCAACAAGGATTCTGGAGAGCTTGCTAAAAGAATAATATTGCTTCTTAAAAATAAAGAGTTAATGCGAAAAATGGGGAATAATGGGCAAAAATTTGTTGTAGAGAAATTTTCTATGGAAAAAATGATAATTTCTATAGAAAACCTGTACAAAAATATGGCGGGAAAGCTACAGTAGTTTCAGCATGGCAATGATTAAAGCAGCCTGTGTTCCTGCGATCCCCAAAACCCATTTGATGAGATCTGTTTTAATCCATCCAGATGCAGGTCAAAGTATTACATCGACACTAATTAGTCATTAATAAACTCATCCCAGACTTACGTTTGGGCTTGCTTTATATTAAAGACAGCGGCTTTGAGTTTTTTTTCAGCTCACAGAATCAAATACTATTGTTTGGGGCATGATTGTTTTATTATAAAAAATAGTAATCTCTTTTCACTTGTTTGCCATGTAAAAGCTGAGAAGTTAAAGCTGTTTTCTTGTGCATGCATGAAATAAAAATGAAAATTCTCCTTTCCATTCCCGGCCATCTTAAAACCGTACCAATGAGCAAATACATTTTTCAAACTCTCGGAGAGATGGGCTGCGAAGTAACAGTATTTAACTATGGAGTCCACGGCGCTTATCCGAAGTTATTAAAAGCCTTTTCAAAGAATTCGTTTCTTAACTATAGTGACAAAAAATTAATCCAAATAGTCAGCAGGGTAAAACCGGATCTGTTTATTACTGTTTTTGGCTTTGATCATAGAAAAGAAGTGATCGACCAGATAAAATGGAAAGGCATAAAAACAATCTGCTGGTGGTTAAACGATCCTTTTCAAATTAAAAGATCAATTGCGCAGGCAGGCTTTTATGATTACTACTTTACCAATTCAAAAGGCAGCATAAAATCGTATCATGATGCCAATATAAAAAAAATATTCTATTTGCCGGTAGGAAGTTTCCCCAAAGTACACAGAAAGTTAAATATCTCAAATTGTGAGTATGAAATTTCTTTTGCTGGTGATTGGAGTTCTCTGAGGGAGAAAATGCTTCTTGATCTCTCGAAGGATTTTAATATTTCTATATTTGGACCCTGGAAAAAAAAATTAAATAAAAACTCTCCTCTTTCAAAGAATGTGATTGAAGATGGGGCATTTACTCCTGAGGAAATGGTAAAGATATTTAACAGTTCAAAAATTGTTCTTAACATTCACACATGGTTTGGACAATGGAACTACGGGATAAATCCGAGGGTATTTGAAGCTAATGGATGCGGAGCTTTTC